>JAQSDJ010000164.1 GCA_029945855.1 Lacunisphaera sp. | reverse complement strand
CCAGCCTATGGCTGAAGGACCGGTTCCACCCGCTTAAAATCTCATCGTTCCGGCTCAGGGCTGAACGGCGTCGAACCTGGGCGGCAACTGGTCGGCTTTGGTGCCCCAGGCGGAGGGCTCCTTGCCGAGCGTGAATTCAAGCGTGCCGCCGCCGGCCACTTCCTTCCACGGCAGCCATGAACTCTTCCACTGCTTGCCGTTGACCTTGAGGCTTTGCACGTAGCAGTTCTCTTCCGAGGCGTTCGCGCCAATGATTACCAGCTTGGCGCCATTTTGCAGATGAATGGTGGCCTTGGCGAAGGCCGGGCTGCTCAAGGCCAGTCCGCCGACGCCGGGTATCATCGGATAAAATCCGAGCGCGGAGAGCACATACCAGGAGGAGAGCGAACCCGCGTCGTCATTGCCCGGCAAACCGCTGGGCCGGGCGGTGAACAGTTCGGTCTGGATGCGGCGGATGACTTTCTGGCCGTGCGCGGGCGCGCCGGCGAAGTTGTAGATCCACGGGATTCCCTCACACGGTTCGTTGCCCATGTAGGCGAATTCCGAACGCATGCCGGCATTCAGCTGGGTGAAGAAGCGGTCGAGCCGCGCGACGGCTCTTTCCCTGCCGCCGATCCGCTCGATCAAATCGTGCAGGTTGTGGTTCACCATCCAGAGCGTCTGCTCGGCGGAAGCCTCGACAAAGGTCTGTTTCATGTCCGTGACCGCGCCCTCGCTCAGTTCCGGGTGCCACGAGCCGTCCGCGTTACGGGGCCAGAGCATCAGCCGCTGCGGTTCAAACAGGCTGGTCCAATTCCGCGCCTGGCGCAGGTAGCGGGAGTATTTCTGCTCATCGCCCAGCGCGCGGGCGAATTGCGCGATCGCGTAATCCGCCAGGCTGTATTCCAAGGTCACGCTGACCGCATCGGGCACATAGCCGAGGTTGAGGTAGTCCTGCAGCCCTTGGCGCACCGCGAAGCCGTCGGAGGTCGTGCCGGGCTGCGTCGCGTTTTTCTCCATCGCGACCAGCGCGGCCCCGGTGTCGAAGTCCGTCGCGCCGAAGGCGTGGGCCGAGCTGATGATGATGGGTGCGCCGTCGCCGACCATGCCGCCGGAATTGCGGTTGACCTGCTGCCAGCGGGGCAGGCCGCCACCGTCGGGGCGGACGCCCGCATCCTGCTGCGCGTAGTTGACGAGCGACTGCATGACATCGCTGCTTTCCTTGGGCGTCAGCATCGCCATGAACGGCGCGTGCGAACGATACTGATCCCAGCCGGGAATGTTCTGGTATTGCACGCGGCCCGGGGCGACGGTGTGAACTTTTTCATCCATGCCGGTGTATTGGCCGTTCACGTCGTTGATCACGTTTGGATGGATGAAAGTGCGATAGAGCGCGGTGTAAAAGACCGTCTGGTGCGCGGCGTCGCCGCCTTCCACCTGGATGCGGCCCAATTCCTTGTGCCACGCGGCATCGGTCTGCTGGCGGACGGCGGCGAAGTTCCAATCGGGCACTTCGGCCGCCAGATTGGCCCGGGCGTTTTCCACGCTGACGTAGGAGATGGCCACGCGCACGCGCACGGTCGGATGCCGGGCCGGGTCAAAGGTCAGGACGGCGCCGCAATCCTGCGCGCTGGCTTCGGTCGCGGCGCCCAGTTCGTTGCCTTGCCACGTGCGCACGCTCTGGAACGGCTGCTCGAACCGGGCGGAAAAGTAGATCGTGTAGGGCCGCTTGCCGCCCCCGATGGCGGTATGGCGGTAGCCGGATACTTCGTTGCCGCTGATGCGGACGGAACTGCCCGCGCGGATCATCAGTGTGGCCGGGGATGTCGCGGGGAAGGAGAACTGCGCCAGGCCCGCCCGCGGGCTGACGGTCAGTTCGGTCTCAATGCCATTATCGGCGCGCACGCGGTAATAGCCCGGCGCCGCCGATTCATTCTCGTGGGAAAAGGCAAGGGCGAAGGGCTTGAAGTTCGGGCCCGGCGCGGCGGTGACCGCCTGAATCGTCGGCAGGAACGGAATGTCCTTCAGGCACACAACGCCGCGACCGCTGAAGTGGGTGAGGCTGAAGCCCTCGATGGCCTGGTCGGGATACCAGTAGCCGCCGGAAATCCGGTTGGCCGTGGTGGTGTCCGGGCTCCACGCCAGCATGCCGCGGGGCGCGACGGCGCCGGGGAAGACGTTGCCGGTGTCAAAGGCGATGCCGAACTGCGAGCCGGGACTCGGTTCGGTGCCGATGAAGGGATTGACCAAGCCGGTCAGGGAGGTGGGCCCCGCCGCGTTGGCGGCAACCGGCAGGAGTAATCCGGCGGCGCAAATTCCGAGGGCGAGCATCGACCGGGCGGGGTGGGTATTTGTGGGCTTCATGGTTTTGGCAGAATAAGTGGATAACCGAACCAATCTGATCGTCCCCCTCGTGATGATGAACCGCTCGGTGCCGGGCTGCACCGTCGTGACGTCAGGGGCGGTGACTCCTTCGGCGCGACTTGGGCAAAGAGGTTTGATCCAGGTGCCGCCCGGAGCGCCCAGGACAGGATGGACGTGATGCGGAAAAAGGATGTCAGGGTGGAGATGAAGTGGGGCGCGCAAATCTGCCCGGTGGGCGCTCGCCCGATGAAACAAGTTGCATGGCTTCATCAGCATAGGCGGCTCCCGGTCCGCTGGGTATCCCCAATAAAGGGGATGGAATTCCCCGCGCCAGATGGCACAATGGATGGAAAGTTGGCTGAGCCTGTGCCGTCCACTCCTCGGTCCACCCATCACCCATGAAATCCCAACGCCTGCCGTCGTGACAACCCCGCTGCGATCACTGCCTCATGCGTAATCGAACCCAGGTTTGCTTGCTTGGTTGGGCCCTCGGAGCTTTCGCGCTGGCCAGCGAGGCAGCGGACAACCCCGCCGTCAGCCCGGCCGCCCCGGTCATCGTACGGGAATTCGTGGCCGGAGGACGGGACTGGCCGCTGCGGCTGGCCGGCGGCGAGCCGGCCCGGGCGGCGCCCGGGACCCTCGCGCCAAACCTGGCCTATGAAACGGTGCGCATTCCGTTGATCGCCCAGCCGCTCATTTTCCACATCGGCCCGAATCCGCAAGCCCCCGCCGCGGCCATGCGGGTGCAGTATCGTCTCGAGGGGTGGGACGACGAGTGGCTGGACCTTGATGGGATCATGTTTCTCTCGTTGCGGTTTCTGGACGCCAATGGCCGGCGCATCAGCAGTGTGCCGCTGCCCCGCAAGGGCCGGAGTGCGGGCTGGACCGGCGATCCGCGCACCTCGCCGTTTCGCACGGCATCCGAATCCGTCGTGGTGCCCCCGCGCGCCCGGCGCGTGCAGATCTACCTGGGTTCCGGCGGTTCGCCACAGACCACGGGAATCTGGCTCGTCAAGGGGATCCGCCTCTTTGCGACCGCCGGTTCCGACCAGCCCGAGCGACTGCTTTTCGACGACCGCCTGCAAGAAGGGGTCGACCTGGGTCAGCCGGAAGGGGTGTTGCAGAATTGGCAACGGGAAGGGACCAACTCCCACACGCCGCAGATCTACACCTTCCCGGCGACCGATGCGCATGCCCTGGCGCTGATCGACACGGATGTGCGCAACAGCGGCGGCTGGGCCGCCTGGGAAAAGAATATTGTCGATGTCGAACCCGGGCTGACCTTGCGCGTCGAGGCGGAAGAGGCGTTTTCGATCGGTCGCGGTGGCGACTACGCCAGTTCCTACCATAAGCTGGCGGCGGGCCGGTATGTCTTCCGGGTTATCCCCGTCGATGCCTACGGCCGGCAAAGCGGGACCGGGATGCAGTTGCCGCTCGTGATCGTGCCGCCTTTCTATCTGAGCTGGTGGTTCTGGGCCATCATCATCGCGGCCGGCACCGCGGCGCTGACCGGCAGCGTGCGTTACGCCACCTGGAAGCGGATGCAGCGCCAGCTTGAACGCTCCGAGCGCCGCCGCGCCGTCGAAGCGGAGCGCATGCGCATCGCCCATGACATCCACGACGACATGGGCGCCAGCCTGACGCGAATCTCGCTGATGAGCACCCATGCGCTGCGCCACACGCCGCCCGGGAGCACGCTCCATGGCGAGCTGAAACGCATGGACCTCGCGGCCCGCGAGGTGACGATCGCGCTGGATGAAATCGTCTGGGCGGTGAATCCGGCCCATGACACGCTCGAGGGGCTGTGCAACTACATCAGCCAGTATGTCACCGAAAGCGTGGCCCACAGCGAGCGGCTCTGCCGGCTGGAAATCCCGACGCTCCTGCCGGTGCGCTTCATCTCGAGCGGAGTGAGACATCACCTGCTGCTGGCCCTCAAGGAGGCGCTCAACAACTCGCTCAAGCACTCCGGGGCCACCGAAGTTCGCACGCAGCTGGTCTTCAATGATCCGACGCTCACCATCGTGATTGCCGACAATGGCGGCGGTTTCGATCCCTCGTCCGCCGGATCGGGCAACGGCATCGCCAACATGAATCGCCGGCTCCAGGCGGCCGGGGGGACGTGCGGGATCCAGAGTGCCACCGGCAAGGGCACGACCGTGACCTTCACCCTCACCTTGCCGCCGGAGGCCCCGCTCTGATGAACCACACCATTGCCGTCGTGGACGACGACGCGGGCATCCGCGAGGATCTCGTCGCCTTGCTCGACGGCAGCCCCGGCTGCCGTTGTGTCGGCGCGTGTGCGTCCGGCGAGCAGGCGCTGATCGATATCCCGTTCTGGCGACCCACGGTGGTCCTCATGGACATCAACATGGCACGGATGTCCGGGATCGAGTGTGTCGCGCGGCTGAAGGCGAGGATGCCGGACCTGCTGGTGCTGATGCTCACCGTCTACGAGGATGGCGACAGCATCTTTCGCGCGCTGAAGGCCGGGGCGAACGGGTATCTGGTCAAGCGGCTGGCCAGCAACAAGCTCCTCGAGGCCATTGAGGAGGTCACCGCGGGAGGCGCGCCGATGTCCTGCCATATCGCGCGCAAGGTCGTGCAGTTTTTCCACCAGGCCGGCCCATCGCCGGAGGTGTCGGAAAACCTCTCGCCGCGCGAGCTGGAGATCTTGGATCTGCTGGTGGCCGGCTGCTTCTTCAAGGAAATCGCGGATCAGCTGGGCATCAGCGGCGAGACCGTGCGCACGCATGTAAACCACGTCTACCGCAAGCTGCACGTGCGCAGCCGCACGGAAGCCGTGGTGAAGTATCTGCGCAAGGGCGCCTGATCGATCGATGATTTTCAGCCGGGGCAAAGGGAGACGACGGTCGCGGCGGCCCCTCCATCCGCCTTGGCCCCCGCAAGCTCCAGCTTCCTTCCGGCATTCTTGGGCGCCCTCCCCGCCATCCCCTATTTCGGGGATACCGCCCGATCCCGGAATGCCCTAAACTCACGCGACATGACCTCACCCGCCCGGCCTCCCGGAGCACAGCTCGCCAGAGTCCTCCACCTCGTGGTGGGCCTGCCTCTGCTCTGGGCCGCACAGGGGCTTACCCCTGATGTCGCTCCCCCGCGAAATCCCGGCCGCGCCTCCGGTCAGGCCCCTTTATGAAAACCCCTGCCTCAACCATGAATAAATCCCATACCCTGTCGAAAATCGCCCTGCTGCTCGGGGTGATCGTCCTACCCGGACTGCTCCCTGCGGCGACCGTCGCCGAGCCCACAAAACCCACCCCCACCAAAATCGTTTCGGAGAAAATCGCCTTCCTGGCGGCCGACCCCGCCAGCAAGGGCAATACCAGCATCGTGGACATTCTGCCCAAATCGATCCCGGGCGTTACCACGAAATCCATCTCGTTGGTCGGCCCCATGACCTGGACCCAAAGCCAGGGGAGCGATGAGAATTACATCCTGCTCTTCCTCGACGGCCAAGGCACGCTGCTCGCCAACCAAAACGCCTACGAGATCGACGGCGAAACCATCGCCCGCGCCCCCATGGGCTGGAACCTGCAGGTCTTGGTGAACGCCGGCAAAGTCCTGAACTTCCTCTGCATCCGCAAGGAAATCTCCGCCGAAGATAAGACGGAAATCGCCAAGTATCCGGCCAACAACGCCGCTCCCTGGGTCAAGCGCTACAGCGAGTGCATCCCCTACAACGAAGCGATCAAGAGCGCCAAAACCATCAGCCGCACCCTTCTGCCCAAGAACTACGTGCCCCGCGTCGCGCTCGGCACCGTGCAGACCACCGGACCCGACAAGGTCGGCCTGCATGAGCACCCCATGCTCGAGCAGCTCTTCCTCGGCCTGCGCGGCAACGACATCACCGTCCACGCCAACGAAGCCAGTGCCGCGCTCGGCGAATTCCATCTCCTGGTCATCCCGCACGCCTCCCTGCACGGCGCGTCGGTCGCGGAGGGCAAAAACCTCCACTACGTCTGGATGGACTTCTTCAACGACACCGCCGGCCTGGCCTGGCTGGACAACCACCAGGACATCGCCCCGGGTCAGAAATACTGAACGGCCTGAGCCGAACTCATGCATTTGGACGGCCCATCTCCACTGTAAAGCCGCGAACCAAATGGTGGAACCCGTCCTCCGTGACGGGTTGTTGGACGCACACCAAGGCAAACCGGTCACGGAGGACCGGTTCCACCCACATCAACTGCATGATGCCGTATCGGTTCGACTTTGCTCATGACCCTGAGCCCGTCGATGAGCTTGTCGAACGGCTTGAGCCCCTCAAAGCGGCTGGTCGTCGCCCGCGGGCTGGAGGGCCCAGCCCGTGGCCGGGGCGGCTTACTTGGCGTTCTGGTTGATCGGCTCGTCCACGACCAGGGGATTGGGAAAAACCGACGCGCCGGCGCCCCCGCGGCTGCGGAGGCGCTGGTTGTTGATCCCGCCGGTCGGTTGATTGAGCGGAATTTCCATGCCACCCAATTCGGTCATCATGGCGTAGAGCTTGTCTTCCATCGTCTGGACCTGCCCCTGGTAGGCTTGGTCATAGCGCAGATTCCTGGTCTCCTGCGGATCGTTCTGCAGGTCGTAAAGCTCGTCCGCATCCCACAAGCCGTAGTAAGTGATGAATTTGTAGCGATCGCCGCGCAGCGAGAAAATGGTGGGGGTCTGGGGATAGTTTTTCTCCCAATAATACACATACAAAAACTCGTTGCGCCAGGGGACGTGCCGGCCCTGGACCAGAGGCAGAAAGCTTTGGCCGTCCATGTGGGCGGGTTTTTGCAGGCCCATGGCTTCCATGATGGTCGGGGCGACATCAATGTTGGCGATCATCTGGTCGAGCACGGTGCCGCCCTTGATCAACGCCGGGCATTGCATCAGCATCGGCACCCGCATGGAGGGCTCATAGGCCACGCGTTTGTCGATCAGACCGTGTTCCCCGAACATAAAGCCGTTATCACCCATGTAGATCACCAGGGTGTCCTCGTAGATGCCCATGTCCTTCAACTGCTGCAGCACCCGGCCGATGCTGTCGTCCACCGAGCTGAGGGTCTCACAATACCGCTTATAGTAATCCTCGATATCCAGTTCGCTGTGATAAGGGAAATCCACGCCATGCCATGAATTGCGCTGATCACGCAGCCAGCGGGGTTGCCGCAGATTATCCGGCGTGCTCGCTTCCGACGCCGCGCGCCGGAAGGGGCGGTCCTTCAATTGGCCCTCATACCTGGCTTCCGGCGTGAAGTTCGCGTGCACCGCCTTGTGGGAGAGGTAGAGAAAGAACGGTTTCTCCGCGGGCTTCTGCTGCTTCAGCCACGCGATCGCGTAGTCGGTCAGTTCCCCGGTGATATAGCCTTTTTGCGGCACGCGTTTGCCATCGACGTTGAGCGTGTAGCCGGGCGTGGGCGGGAGGTAGTTGCCCTGGCCCCGGAAGCTGACCCAGTGATCCCAGCCGGGTTGCGGCTCGTCGCTGTCGCCGCCCATGTGCCACTTGCCGATGAAGCCCGTGGCGTAACCGGCTTTTTGCAGGTATTGGGGAAAATAAATGGTCCCGGGGGGAATGGCCCGGTTGTTGTCGATCACCCGGTGGCGGAAGGTGTAAAGCCCGGTCAATATGGAGGCGCGACTGGGCGAACACAGCGCGGTCGTGACGAGGGCGTTCTTCAGGTGGGCCCCGTTCGCCGCCAGCGAGTCCATCACCGGCGTTTGGGCGAACTGGTGCCCGAGAAAGCTCATCGCATCATAACGATGATCATCCGACAGGATGAAGACCACATTGCGGGGCTTGACCCCGGGCAGCTTCACCGGCTCGACCACCGTGGGCACGGGCACCACGGCGGGCAGCGACCCCACTGAAAACAGCAGGGCTCCGGCCAAAGAAGCCAGCCGGCCGGAGCGGATGGTTTTGGATCGGGGTGGTTTCATGGCTTAAACCTTCGGCTCCCAGCCCGGTTCATAGTCGCGCCGCCACAACTTGGCCGCCGCGGGATCGTTCTGGATGCGGCCGTTGGCGGGATCGCATTGCAGGGACCGGCCGACGCGCGCCGCAATGTTGCCCAGGTGCAGCATCGTCACGCTCGGATTGGCCACGGCGATCGGCGCCGTCTGCTTCGCCCCTTCGCGGATCGCGTCCGCAAAGTTCCGGAAATGCGCCTTGTCGGCCTCGAGCCCGGTGCTGCTCAGCGTGTTGGTCGAATCCACCGTGCTGGTGGGCTTCACCTCCTTCACCAGCTTGTTCTTGGCGTCGTAAAAGGCGTAGTATTCGCCGTCGAGCAGCGCGGACCCCGCCGTGCCGTAGACCAGGGAGCCGCGCGCCCGGCCCTCAATGGGATAGCTGTTACAACTGCGGCCCTCCCACGACATGCTCTTGCCGTCCGGATAGTCCCAGCCGATGACCTGCGTGTCGGGCGTCTCCCAATCGTCGTCGTAATGAAAGCGGCCGCCCGAGGACGTGACCTTGGACGGATGCTCCACGCCGAGCGCCCAGCGACAGATATCCATCTCGTGCGTGCCGTTGTTGAGAGCCTCGCCCGTGCCCCAATGCCAGTGCCAGTGCCACTTGTAGTGGATGATATTGTCGTTGAAGGGCCGGCGCGGCGCCGGACCCTGCCAGAGATCGTAATCGAGCCAGGCGGGCACCGGCGCGATCTTGCCGCGCCCGATGGAGACGCGGTTATTCACATACCAGCCGCGGGCAAAGTAGGGGCGCCCGATGGCGCCGGCATGGATCTGCGCGATTGCCTCCTGCATGGCCGGGAACGAGCGGCGCTGGTTGCCCATCTGCACAATGCGGCCGTGTTTCTCGACGGCTTGGAGAACCAGTTCGCCCTCGTGCGGGTTGTGGCTGCACGGCTTCTCGACATACACGTGCTTGCCGGCGGCGAGGGCCAGGATGGTCATGGGCGCGTGCCAGTGATCGGGCGTGGCAATGCCGAGCGCATCGACGTCCTGGTCGTCGAGGGCGCGGCGGAAATCCTTGCTGGTTTTTGGCACGCTGGTCTGCACCTTGGCCGTGGCGGCGAGACCCTTGGCGAGGGCGCGGTCGTCGACGTCACAAAGGTAGACGATCTCGGTGTTGGGCAGCGAGGCGAAGCATTGGATCAGGGCGATGCCCCGGCCGTTGAGGCCGGCGATGGCGACCCGCAAGCGACTATTGGCGGAAACCGGGGCGGCGGCTCGGGCGGCCGGCGAAAAGCGGTGGAGCAGACCCAGGCCGACTCCGGCCACGGCCGCTTGCTTGAGGAAATGACGGCGGCTGAAAGGAGAACTCATGGGATTATTCTTCAGGGTTACGGGAGGGACAATGCGTGGAGCTTGAGGTTGCGGGAAAACGCTTCATCGCCGTCATCCTGGAGCGGGATGGGGCCGAAAGTCGAAAAGCAATCAGGCGGGGCGGACCTCGACGCTCCGCCTTGGCGGCCGATCCTGGGGCGTGGATGGGGGAACCATTTCATTAAATTCGAGCAGGGGTTGTTTGGTGCGCTCTCGGTTTTAAATCATCCCGTCTAATCGTCACATGGCCGGCGGGGGGCCGAGGCCCCAGGTCTTGCTGGGCAATTCGCTCAACTCCAGTTCCAAGGTGCCACCCTGCATGATGGTGTCATGGCTGATGAAGGGGGTGTCGAGCGGCTGGCCATTGAGCGTGGCCCGGTGGATATACTTTCTTTCCCGGCTGGCGCCCGGCGCGACGACGGAAAACGTTTTGCCGTTTTGCAGGCGGATCGTGGTTTGGGTGAAGACCGGGCTGGTGATCGCGTAGAGCGGCACGCCCGGGGTCACCGGATAAAACCCCATCGATGAAAATATGACGAAGGCCGACATACCGCCGCCGTCCTCATCGCCGGGAATGCCAAAGATGTTATCCTTGAACCATACATCCAGCAGGAAGCGCGTGCGCTTCTGGGTTTTCCACGGCGCGCCGACATAATTGTAGAGATACGGAATGTGAAACGAGGGTTCATTTCCCATGGCGAACTGGCCGACCAAGCCGGTCGAGTTCGCCCCATCAACATAGAATTTATTGCGCGACATGCCGAGCGGCTCGCGGAAAAGCTGATCGAGCCGGGCCTCCATCGCCTTCGCCCCACCCAGTAGCTCAACCAGTCCGTCAATATCGTGCTGCACCTGCCAGGCGTAGGTCCACCCGTTGTTCTCGTCGTAGAACTCCCGATAGCCTGGTCCGCCCGCGGTTTTGGGATCGATCATGATCCACCCGCCCTTGTCGTCCTTGGGCAGGAAAAGCCGTTCCTGGGGATGCCAGAGGTTGCGGTAAAACCCGGCGACGCGGGAAAATTCCTGATAGTCCTCCGCATGTCCCAAGTCCTTGGCCAGTTGGGCCAGCGTCCACGCATCAAACGCGACCCCGAGGGTGACGGCGACCGACTGGCGTTTTTCAAAATCATCGACGAGGGGTTCCGTCTCTTTGGTCCCGGGAGGCAGCGCCGGATAATATCCTTGGGCGTAGAAAAAGTCGTCGAGCGCGACTTTGCCGTGACCCTGGCGCCAAGGCAGCAAGGTCCCGGCGGTGAGATTTTTCTTAATCCCGGCATAGGCGCTTGCCAGATCGAACCCCTTGATCCCCTTCCGCTGGGCATCGAGAAAAAGCGACGCCGAGTGATAGGCATTCATGCACATCCGGTTGCCAAACACCTGGGGAAAGGTGGGCAGCCAGCCACTCTGCTCATACATCAGCGTGTAGGAGTTCAGGACATCGCTCTGCATCCTGGGATCGAGAATCGTGCGCAGCGGATGCGTCGCGAGGTAGGTATCCCAGACCCAGTCATCGACGTAAAACGGCCGGTCGCTCGTGTGCACCTTTTGATCGTAGCCGCTGAAATACCGCCCGTGTTCGTTTATATCCACCATGCGCTCGCTCGTGCGATAGAGGGCCGTATAGAACGATCGCCTTTGCGCCTCGGTGCCGCCTTCGACCGCGATCCGCCCGGTCACCTGGGCCCAAGCCGCCTGGCCCGCCGCCACGACAGCCGCAAAAGCCGGCTGGGCCACCTCGGCCTCGAAATTCAACTTCGCCTGGTCGCCACTGATATAGGAGATGCCGTATCTGAACAACACCAGCGCCGGTGCCTGGGCGGGCAGCCCGACCGCCACCCCGCTCGGGCTGATTTCAAAATTGATCCCTTCCAGCGGCCGGCCGGCTGCATCGGTAAAAACGCCATAGGCATAGGTTTTCTGAGTGAGCACCGTGGGCTGAAGACCCCGGTTCGTGAACCCGAATTGATCCTCCAAACGCAACCCATGGGAACCGACCGCCTCGGCCTTTAGATTCGCGCTCCCGGTGAGCAGAAGATGGCGGGTGGTAGCGGCCGGAAACTCCCATTGGTAGATCGCCGCCTTGTTGGCGGGGGTGAAACTCACCCGCACGTTGTCCTCAATCAGGTAGGTCGAATAGTGCCAGGGCCGCACGACTTCCAGATCGTGATCGATCGGCATTTTCTTTTTCCATGAGTCCGCCGCGACGGGCCCCACGACCACCTTGAGGGGAAAGACCCCGGCCATCCGGTGACCCCCCACTTGCAGGGGAAAGCCGGCCACCTGATCGTCGATGTAATCGGTCTTGGCGGGCACCATGCGCAGCATCTGATGCGGACGACTGAAGGTCGGATAGGTCGGCACCAGTAACATCGATACATTGCCGATGCGCGGATCGATATACTGGGTGGAATCCTGACCCAACGCCGGTTGGGTCAGAGCATAACCAAGGGCCAAAAATGCTAGCAACGAGGGAGGACGCATGGGGTAAAGGTGGGCCGGGTCTTTGCCCCCGGCCCTTGGATTACATGCGCTTCGGGTCAGGTTTGACCTGCCCTTTGGCGTGCTGCTCGGCTTTGGCCAGCAACTCCTTGGCCCGGCCCAGCACCTCGGCGTGATCTTTCTTGCCCACGAGGTTCGAAAATTCCTTCGGGTCGGAATTCAGATCGTAGAGCTCGGCCTGAGCGGGAGAGCCCCACTCGGTGTAGCGCCAGTGATCAAACCGGATCGCCAGACCGAGCTGATCGCCGCGTTTGACCACCGTGTAGGCATACTCCTTTCCTGGCGCCGTGGAATCCCTCAACATGGGCACGAGGGAACGACCCTGCAGGTTGGCCGGGGGCGTGACTCCGCAAAGCTCGGCCAGCGTCGGGAAAACATCGACCATTTCCACCAATCCCTGGCTCGACGCCCCCTTGGTCACGCCCGGAACGCGCAGGATCATCGGAATACGGGCCGATTCTTCGAACAGCGTCACCTTGCCCCACAAGAAGTGTTCGCCCAAATGGTAGCCGTTATCACCGACGAACACGATGATGGTGTTCTCCCACTGACCGCTTTTACGGAGCGCGTCGACGATGATGCCGAGTTGCGCATCGATAAACGAAATGGAGGCGTAATAGGCCTGCATGAACGCGCGGCGCCGGGCATCATCCTCCTTCCCACGTTCGGGAAATCCGTAATCGCGGTATTGATTGGTGCCCGCGATCGCCGGGATGTCATTCCAGTCAGTCGCCGGTGATCGGGACAGCTTCAGCGATTCCAAGGGATATTTCGCGAAGTAGGCATCGGGAGCGAGGAAAGGGATGTGCGGCTTGTGAAAGCCGCAGGCGATCATGAACGGACGATCCCCGCTCGCTTTGTCCGTTATCCAAGCGGCGACCTGCCGGGCATTTTTGCCGTCGTTGTGCTGCTCATCGCGCAGTCCGGTTGGCCCATAACCAGGCCCGAGGCCTTTGACCCCCTGGTTGCGGGTCTGCGGTGCGACGGTCAGCAAATGCTCCCGCCAGGCCTTGCGATTCTTCGGGTTGGTGACCGGGCCGTTTACCTTCTCGAACTTCTCCCGGGCGATCCGTTCCACCTCCATCTCATCATTATCAAAGGCCAGCGTCTGGTCCCAGGTATCCTTGCCGGGATTTTCCAGCGGGTGATGGAAGACCTTCCCGACTGCCGCCGTCCAGTAACCGGCCTCGCGAAATACCTTGGGCAGGGACGGCGTCCCGGGGCGGATTTCCTCGATTTTATCCACATTGTTCAGAATGCCGGTGGATTGCGGGTAAAGACCGCTGAGGAAAGAAGCCCGCGAAGGCCCGCAGACCGGATACTGACAGTAGGTGCGCTGAAATAGCGTGCCTTCACTCGCCAGACGGTCGAGCACGGGAGTCATGACGCCTTCATAACCCGTCGGCGTGATCCTCGAGCTCAGATCGTCACTGATGACAAAAAGCACATTAGGCCGCTTGCCGGCCGGTGCGGGGGCCGCCACGGCCACACCCGCGGCTCCGGTGAGAACAATGGTCCAAACACAAAAATGAAACGGGCGGATGTTGAGGGTAAGCATGATTGGGCTGAATGGTGGCAACTGTCGCGGGCGGCGGAAATATTTCCCTTTCGAAATCCGGATAGCATCCACCACACCCGTGACCAAGCGGTGACATGGGGCTGAACATTCCTGATATCGTAGGCACCAGAGTGCCACATATTGAACGGGCAGTGCATCCCCAATTCGGGGGATGGATGAATAATTTTCTTTCGATTATTCTAGGCCACGAATCACCCGTCTCTCCGGTCCAATCGCGGGGTCCACTTCGGTCATTGATGCCCCGGTTCGCCCGGCCCCCGGTTCCGCCCCCACCCTTCACTTCGCGTAGGTTCCCCCTCCTTCCGCCCCGCTCCCCCGCTTCCGGCGGCGACCGGCTCCGGAGAATTGCTCCAACTCATCCAAACCGGCACGGGTATTTCCCGGCCTTCCCCCTCCACTCCTGCCTCCCATGACGATCATTTCCAAGCTAAGGGCAATTGGGATCAGTGCGCTCATTACCGTGCTGGTCACGAGCTGTGCCGGCCCGACTGCGGTGCCGGTCAACTCCTCCACCCTGACCGGCAAGGTCATGGTCGGTTACCAAGGCTGGTTCAACGCCGAGGGCGATGGCGCCGGCCGCGGCTACAATCACTGGAGTCCCGGCGGCAAACGGCCCGGCCCCGGCTCCATCCGCGTCGACCTGTGGCCCGATATGTCCGAACTCGGCCCGGACGAGCGCTTCCCTACGGACTTTATCCGCGCCGACGGCACCCCGGCCGAGGTCTTCAGCTCCTATCGTCGGCCCACCGTGTTGCGCCACTTCCAGTGGATGCAGGATCACGCCATCGACGGCGTCTTCCTGCAGCGCTTTGCCGGCTCGCTGACCCGCGGCAACTCCCTCGCCGTCAACAATGCCGTCCTTGAAAATGTCCGCGCCGGCGCCAAACGCTACGGCCGCACCTACGCGCTCATGTATGACCTCAGCGGCTTTGCGCCCGGCCAGCCCGAGGTCTTGATCGCCGATTGGAAAAAACTCCTGCAGGATACGCGCCTGACCAGCGACCCCGCCTACCTGCACCACCGCGGCAAGCCGCTGGTGGCGCTCTGGGGCTGCGGCAATAATGACAACAAGCCCCGCCCCACCCTCGAGGACTGGCGCAAGATCCTCACCTTCCTGAAAAACGATCCGGCCAGCGGCGGCGTCTCGATCATGCTCGGAATTCCCAGCTTCTGGCGCGAACAAGGCCGCGACACCATCACCGATCCGAAGCTGCATGACGTGCTGAAACTCGCCGATGTGATCTCCCCCTGGACGCCCGGCCGCTACCGCACCCCTGAAGCGGCCACCCAGCATGCGCAAGCAACCTGGCAGCCCGACCTGGCGTGGTGCCGGGCGCAGGGCATCGACTACCTGCCCGTCGCCTTTCCTGGCTTCAGCTGGTTCAACATGAAGGGCGCGCCGCTCAACGCGATTCCCCGCCTGCAAGGCCGGTTCTTCTGGTCGCAGGTTGTGGCCGCCAAGCGCATCGGCGCCGAAATGCTCTACGTCGCGATGTTTGACGAGGTCGACGAAGGCACCGCCATTTTTAAGGTCACCAACGAACCGCCCGTCGGCCCGGGCGCGAGCTTCGTCACCTACGAGGGCCTGCCGAGCGACTTCTACCTCCGCCTCACCGGCGCGGCCGGTAAAGTCATCCGGGGTGAAATCCCGGCCAACGATGACCTCCCCGACTTGGTCCCGACCACCTCACCCGTTCCAGCCTCGCCGCAGCCGTCCGCCGCAAGCCAGAAGATCGATTGAAGCCCTGCATGGCACTCTCTCCCCGGCAGGCCGCCGCGTTTACCGTGTCTGCTACTTGACGCCCGGGTCGAGTGGCGACACGCGAGGGGTGTCCCGGATATAACTTGGCGAAATCCGTGCGCTGTAGGTCGGGGTTTATCCCCGACACGCAGCACAATGTCGGGCGCAAAGCCCGACCTACAATCGAAGGAAACTTCCGGGACTCCACCCTGGCACCGCACGCGCCGGATAATTCACGGCTTCCTCGGGCGCACCGATTCAGGAAGTTCCCGCGCCGCCGGCCCCGCCGCACGTGGCCAACCCCATTCGGGAATGTAAAAACAGGCGCACGGCGCCAATCCGGGTCATCCGCCCCGCCATCTTGAGTGAGTGGTTGCCCGGCAAACCGACCCCATCCCGGAAATCAACGGGACGATCCCGCCAGCCGCGCATCACCATTAAAGGGGATAGCTGCAAGTTGCGAAAAATAAGACACTACGCCGAAATCGTTGGCAAGTCCCTGCCGGGGAAGACCCCTTTCCCCCTGGGCACACCCCACCCTCCACCCCTGCATCGATCCCGGCTCAATCTGATGTTGTCCCCCTCCGCCGGACTTTTCCCTCCCCACCTAGAACCGCAATACCCCCAAACCATGAAAAGCAAACGATCCAGCCTGCCATACGTCCACCTCCTGATCGGGGTGAGTTTGTCCATTTTGCCCCTGCGAAGTCTCGCGCAGGCGACCTCGGTGGCCCCGGCGGCCCCGCCAGATGAAGCAATCGTCTTGAATCCCTTCGTCGTGCACCCCGACTCCACCAAAGGGTATTACGCGACGGAGACTTTGTCGGGGACGCAATTGCGGACCTCGATCCGCGATCTGGCGAACCCGATCACGGTTCTCACCGAGGAGTTCATGAAGGACATCGGCGCGGTGAACTACGAGGAAGCCCTGGAGTTTTTACCCAGCACCCAGCAATTCAAGACGGATTCCTCGGATCAGGAAGGCAACGGGTCGCGCAACAGCACCGCCTACATGGTGCGTGGGTTCCGCTCCAATACGCTGACCAGTAATTTTTTCACCAGCCGCATCAAGGTGGACAGCTACAACACCGAGACGGTGACCCAGTCCCGGGGACCCAATTCCCTGCTCTTTGGTTTGGGTTCCGTGGGTGGAGGTCTCGACGCGACCAACAAGGTGGGAAGATTCAATGCCAACAGCTATGGGCTGGAAGTGCGCTTCGATTCGGAGGGCACGCGACGCGCCAGTGTGGATGTCAACCAGGTGCTCATCCCCCAGAAGCTGGCGGTGCGCTTCGCCGGCCTGTCCAGCGATCAACGCACCCCGCGCGATTTGCAGTATAGCCGGCGCAACTCGGCCTATCTGAATCTGACGATTCAGCCTTTCAAAGGCGCGACGATCAACCTCAATGCGGAAACCGGCAGAATCGACGAATCCCTGCCCCGGCCCTACATCGCCTATGACAGCGTTTCCGCCTGGCTAAATTCGCCACTGAGCGCGTTCGATAAGGCGAACCGGATCGATAATCTCCTGAACACCTCCACGTCCTCGACGGTGCGCAACGCCGCCCGCAATATCATCCCCGGGGTTTCCCAAGGATATTCGACGGCCAACCTTCTCGTGTATATCATGAATGCCCCGGAGCTGGGCGTGCAGAACTGGAAAAACAAATCCCGGGGTTCGGAGATCGTCGTCAACGGCGTGAACCAAGGCCAGACCAGCCTCTCGAAAATTTCCGTCGTGCCGGGGGTGAACTTCCCGCTGGACACCATGGTCACTGGCCCCGCCGAACATAATGACACCACCTTCGAAAAATACTCGGCCTCGTGGCAGCAGAAGCTGCTGGAAAAAACCTACTTGGAACTGGCTGGCGTCTACGAGAAATCGAACAACGAGGACTGGCAGCCGATGCAACGGGGCGACTACGAGGTCTTCATCGACAACAACTACTATCTCCCCACCCAGCTGGCGTCGAACAACCCGGATCCCACCAAACCGCTCAATCCCTATTTCGGTGTGCCCTATCTTGAGTCAGGTGCCTTGCTGCAAACCCGCGACTCCATCACGCTACAGGGGCGTGCGACCCTGACTCATCAAGTCGACCTGAGTCGCATAGAGCCCGTCAAGGGATTCGATCTCGGCAAGTTCACCGCCGTTGCTTTCTATTACTACCGCGATGATGACACTTACAACACGCAGAACGAGGAAGCGACCACGACGTCGGTGCGGACGGACGGCACCATCGCCGGGAGCGCGGCCGGCACGGAAAACCTGATCAGACGGCGCTACTATTTGTTGCCGGGGCAGCCGGTCAACTTCCCCTCCTTGAATATCAATGAGGTCAGCAAAATCAACCAGGCGGGAAATCCCGCGGTGGCGGGTGGTGTGGTCCCCGCCATCACGTCGGCGATGGTGGCGCGCCTGAACAACAGCCATGCGCCTGAAACCACCGAATCCAAGGCCGCCATTGGCCAGTGGGAGCTTTTCTCCCGTCGGTTGATCCTCACGGGGGGTATCCGCCAGGATACCATCTCATCCCATAATTTCCTCTTCGACGTGATTCCGGTCACTCTGTTGAACGCCGGAAGGGGACAGGGAACGTTCGCCCCGGCGAAAACCACCGAGGTCACCAACAAAAACGTCGGTGTCGTGGTCAAGGTCACGAAGTGGCTTGATGTCTTCGCCAACAAGGCCACGAACACCGTGGGCGCCGCCGGCAGCGCCTATAACATCAACAACGAATCGTTGCCCAATCAAGAAGGCAACGGTTACGATCTCGGTTTGCGCGGCTTCTTCTTCGACGACCGGGTGATCCTGAAGCTCAATTATTACGACAACGTGGCCGAGAACCGGATCTCCAACCCGCTCCGGGATGGCGCCATCGGCATCGAAATGGCCCGCGTGAACGGCTATGTCGAACGCTACCTCGAGGGCATGGTCCTCAACGGCTTTGGCGCCAAGGTCGCCGGGACCAAACGCTTCAACGAATACCAGACGAGCAATGGCCTTTGGACGGACTTGGAGTCGGATGCGTCGAAAGGCTATGAACTGGAGGTCACGCTTAATCCCACGAAACAGCTGCGCCTGATGTGCAACGTCTCCTACAATGATGCGACGTTGGGCAGCACCTACAAATACACCCGGCCGTGGTATGATCAATACGTCCTGCCGTATAAGAATGATGCGGCCATCACGTCGCTCCTGGCCAACCCCGTGTTCAATGCCACCCGGACCATCGGCTTTTATATGGACGGCATGGAACGTCGCTTGAATTACCATGAAGCTCAGGTCGGGGGCTCCCGGATTCGCGGCAACAATTGGCTGGTGAATGTGGTCGGCAGCTATGCCTTCGATCAGGGCCCGTTGAAAGGCACGCGCGTGGGCGCCAGTGCGCGGTGGCGTGATGCCCCCAGCATCGGCTACCCGGAAGTGGCCGGCACCTTTGATGTGAAGAACGCGTTCAAGGGCGCCGAATCCCTGGTGACCGATGCCTTCGTCAGTTATTCCTGGAAAACCAAGCTGCGGGGCCAGTCGACGAATTGGTCGGTTTCGCTCCGGGTGCGCAACCTTCTGAATCATGACGAATACTATCCCAACAACGCCGTCGACTACGGCAACGGCGTCCCGCACATTTTGCAGAAGATGTATGTCCAGCCGCGCACGTATGAGCTCACGGCCAGCCTGAAATTCTAAACCCATCCCGGCGGCTACGTCACCGTCGCAGGGCCGGCGGGACGCCGAGCCACCCGAACATTCCAGCTGGATTGCTCCCCGAAGCGATCCAGCTGGTTTTCTTTTCCCCGGTCCCGACAGTCGTTCTACCCGCGTTTTCCGAGCGGCGCTGCCTTATCATACAATTGCGCAGACCGCCCGGTGCCTCGACGTCGGGCAAACTTTCTGCGAGCCTTCGTCCCATTACCTCGATGAATCATTCCCTCGTTCTCCTGCTCCTCCTCCTTTCCGCCCCGTGGGTCCCGGCCGCCGAGCCTTTGCGCGTGATGTCCTTCAACGTCCGCTACGCCGCCGCCCCGGATGGCGAGAATGCCTGGCCGCAGCGCACGGAACATTTTTTCGCGACCATCGCCGCCTTCGCGCCCGACCTCATCGGGTTCCAGGAAGTGCTCGCCGTCCAACACGACGCGCTCACCGCCCGGCTGCCCGACTACGGTTTCAGCGGGGTCGCCCGGATCGACGGCCAGCGCCAGGGCGAGTGGGCTTGCCTCGCCTACCGCAAGGCGCGGTTCACCGCCGTCGACTCGGGTAATTTCTGGCTCTCGGCCACGCCGGAGGTCGCCGGCAGCAAGTCATGGGACGCCGGGCAAACCCGCATTTGCAGCTGGGTGCGCCTCCGCGAGACGGCCACCGGCAAAGAGTTCTTCTTGGCCAACACCCACCTGGACGACAAGGGGAACGTCGCCCGCCAGGAGGCCAGCCGGTTGCTCGCCGCCCGCCTGCCGCAGCTCGCCGCGAACCTGCCCGCCCTGCTCACCGGCGATTTCAACCTCACCGAGGACAATCCCGCCTACGCGATTCTGGTGCAACCGGCCACGCCCGGCGCGATCCGCTGGATCGACTCCTTCCGGGAAGCGCACCCCGACCGCGGGCCGGAGGAAGCCACCGGCCACGGCTTCAAGGGCCGCACCAAGGGTTCGCGCATCGATTTCATCTTCCACACGGACCATTTCCTCGCCACGGAGAGTGCGATCGATCGCACGACCCGCGAGGGACGCTACCCCTCGGACCACTATCCCGTCACCGCGGTGCTGCAGTGGAAATGACGTAGCCTCGCACGCTGGCCGAGAATGTCTCACGCCGGCCATGTCGCGCCGCAGGCGCAGGTCGCGCTGCTTGCCGGTGGCCACCCTTTCCGTCTGGCCCGCTGCCAGCCCGGC
>JAQSDJ010000163.1 GCA_029945855.1 Lacunisphaera sp. | reverse complement strand
TTTAGTGCGCGGCTCTCCAGTGGAGATGGGCCGTCCAACTGCATGAGTTCGGCTGAGGCGGGATTTCTTCAGTCTGCGCGCTCGGTCGCGACCAGGAGGCTGAGGACGGAAAGAATGACCATGGCGGTTATCATGCGCCGCCACTCTAGCGGATAACTGGCAGGTCTCCCATACGTGGAAACACGCAGGGCCGCGGCCGGGCGGTCCGGGTCAGAGCTCGCGCAGGGCCGCGGCGATCGGGAGGCGGGCGGCGCGGAGGGCAGGCAGCAGGCCGCCGATCAGGCCGATGGCCGTGGCCCAGACGATGCCCTGCAGCAGCAGCGACGGGGTGACGGCAAAGGCGAAGGCCACCATGCTGAAGCTCTGCCAGTTGATGGTCGCGGCGTGGAAATTGTTGAAGGCAAGGTAGGCCAGGGCGGCACCGACCGTGCCGCCGGCCAGCGCCAGCAGCAGCGACTCGATCATCAGGGCGATGACCACGGCGCCGCGGCCGAAGCCGAGGGCGCGCAGCGTGGCGATCTCCCGGGTGCGCGTTGCGACGGCGCTATACATCGTGTTCAAGGCGCCGAAGACGGCGCCGACGGCCATGAGGAAGGCGATGAGGTAGCCCAGCGTGGTGATCAGCTGCATCATGCCGGTGGATTGCTCGGCGTAATGCTCCGACTGGCGCAGGACCTTGACGCTGAGCTGGGGGTTGGCGGTGAGGGCGTCCTTGAATTCCTGGAACGCACCGGCCGAGTTCAACCGGACATAGACGGACTGGAACGACTCGCCGCGGTTGTAGGCTGACTGCAGGACCTTCGCGTCGCTCCAGATTTCCGACTCGGCCACGCCGCCGCCGGCGGCGAACACCCCGACAACCGGCCAGATCTCCCGCCCGACCTTGACGCCGCCGCCCACCTCGAGACCGGCGTATTCGCGGGCCGCGCCGGCCCCGACGATGACCTCGTTCTTGCCCCACTCGAACATCCGGCCCGCGGTGAGGTGCAGATTTTCGCGCACCTGGGTGGCGGCGGCCTCCACGCCGCGCAGCGGCACGTTGGCGTCGGTGCCGGTCGAGCGCTTGGGCAGGTTGATGATGACAAAGAGTTCCGCCGAGGCGAGCGGACCCGCCGCGCTGCGCGCCACGCCGGGGGCGTCGGCGATGAGCCGGGTGTCGTTGCGACCGAGGCCGCTGACCATCTCGCTGTCGGAGCCGCTGCGCAGGACGATGGCGGCGTCGGCCGAGCCCGAACTGGCCATGGCACGACGGAAGCCGGCGGCGATGGAGAGCACGCCGACAAACACCAGCACAACGCCGGCGATGCCGATGACGGTGGCCGCCACCGCGCCGCGGCGCTGCGGGATGCTCATGAGCCCGAACTTGGCGATCGAGCCGATTTGCGAGAACCAGTTGAGCAGCGCGTTCATGTCACATCCTCCGCAAGGCGTCCGCCACGCGCAGGCGCATCGCCTGCTGGGCGGGCAAGAAGCCGGTGATCACGCCCAGCGCGACACTGAGGGCGAGCCCGATGAGCACGTCGCGCACCGGGAAGAAGAACATCGGCAGCATGCCGCCGGTGGGATCGCCCCGGGCGGTTATCAGCCAGGCCAGGGCGAGGCCGAGGCCGCCGCCCGCCACGGTCAGCAGGCAGGATTCCGCGAGCACGAGGGCGAGGACCTGACCGTTGGTGAAGCCGATGGCCTTGAGCACGCCGATCTCGCCGATGCGCTCGCGCACCGCCTGAGACATGGTGCTGCCGGTCACGAGCAGAATGGTGAAGAAGACCGCGGTGAGGATGCCCGCGACGATGAACGCGATGTTGCCGATCTGGTTGGCGAAGCCCTGGGCGAAGGCGCCCTCGGGCTCGGTCTTGGTCTCGGCCGGTGAGTTCTCAAACTCCTGGTCCACCGCGCGGGCGACTTCCGCCGCCTGCGCCGGATCCTTCACCCGGATGGTATACCAGCCGACCTGGCCCTGGCCCCAGTTCTGGGCCTTTCGCGCCTCGTCGAAATAATCATAGCGGAAGTAAAAGCCCGTGGTGTCCGTGCCCTTTTCCTTGCCGTCGTAGATGCCGACGAGGTCGAACGCCCAGGGCTTGCGCAGCCAGATCGGGGACATGATCGGGATCTTGTCGCCGATCTTCCATTTGAACCGCTCGGCCGTGTTCCGGCCGACGATGGCGCCGGTGCGCGTGCCGAGCCAGACCTGCATCTGCTCCGGCGGCAGAATGAACTCGGGGAACATCGCCATGAACTGTTCCGGCACCACCGGACACTGCATGAAGAAGTTCTTCGGGTCCTGGTAAATGCCGCCGAACCAGGTCTGGTGCGCCGCGGCGGCGACGCCGGGGATGCGCTCCATCCGCGGCTGGTAGGATTCGGGCAGCAGCTGGATGATGGAGACCTTGTGCCGCACGATCAGCCGGTCCGCCCCGGCCAGCGCCACGCCGCCGACCAGCGCCTGCTTGACGGCGCAGAGAAACCCGAAGAGCACAAACGCGACCAAAATCGAGAGCAACGTCAGCGACGTTCGCAGCTTGTGCCGCAGCAGGTTGCCCCGGATGAGGTGGAAGAATTTCATGCCAGCGGCGCGTCGGTCAGCTCACCCTTGTTGAGGTAGACCGTGCGGGAAGCCCGGGCGGAGGCGTGCGGGTCGTGGGTCACCATGATGATGGTTTTGCCGTGCTCGCGGTTCAGCGCCTGGAGCAGGTTGAGGATCTCGTCGCCCGCCTTGCGGTCGAGGTCACCCGTCGGCTCGTCGCACAGGAGGAGCGTCGGGTCGGTGACGATGCCACGGGCGATGCCCACGCGCTGCTGTTCGCCGCCGGACATCGTGCGCGGGTAATGCTGCGCCCGGTGGGTCAGGCCGACCATCGCCAACGCCGTCGCCACGTGCTTCTTGCGCTCGGCCTTGGTCAGGTGCGTGAGGAGGAGCGGCAGCTCCACGTTGCGCTCGGCCGTCAGCACCGGGATGAGGTTGTAGAGCTGGAAGACAAAGCCGATGTGCCGGGCGCGCCACGCGGCGAGCTGGTGGTCGGAGAGGGTCTCGATGTGGTCGCCGGCGACGCTGACCGAGCCCTTGGTCGGGCGGTCGAGGCCGCCGATCAGGTTCAGCAGCGTGCTCTTGCCGGAGCCGGACGGGCCCATCAGCGCGAGGAACTCGCCCGCGGGCACCTGCAGGTTGAGGTTGGCGAGGACATGGATGTCCTCCGCGCCGCGGTGGAAGACTTTTTCCACGCCCTCGATGCGCACCAGCGCGCCGTTGCCTGTCGTGGGGTCGCTCATAAATTCCTGATGGTGACGGCCGCGCCGTCGGCGAGCCCGGCGGGCGGGTCCGCGGCAAGCACTTCACCGACGGAGACGCCGGCGCTGAGTTCCGTGACGTCCCCGGTGGTGCCGGTCACGGTCACGGCGCGGCGCTCGGCCCGGCCGCCGGCGAGGACGAACACGAGGTCGCGCCCGGCCTCGCTGCGCACCGCGGTCTTCGGCACGAGCACCGTGCGGCGGGTGTCACCGGCCGCCGGGGCGATGTCGCGGAACGCCACCTTGACGGACATCTCCGGCAAAATGCGCGGGTCGGGCTGGTCGAAGCCCACGCGGACGCGCACGGTCGATTTCTGCCGGTCGGCGGTGGGGATGATCGCGATGACCCGGCAGGGAATCTTCCAGCCGGCATAGGCGTCCAGCGTCGCCTCGACCGGCTGGCCGGGGGAGACGCGGTTGATGTAGCTCTCGTTGACGTCGATCTCGATCTCCAGCGAATCCATGTCGACGATGGTGCAGATGCCCGTGCGGGTGAAGCCGCCGGAGGACATCGGGGAAATCATCTCGCCGGGCTGCGCGTTCTTCGAGGTGACCACGCCGGCGAAGGGCGCACGGATGATGGTGTCCTCGAGTTGCTGCCGCCAGATGGCGACGGTGCGGTCGGTCACGGTGATCTCGGTCTCCTGCTGGGCGAGGCGCGCCTGCAGCGCGAGGGCGGAGGCCTCGGCGCGGTCGTAGTCCGCCTGCGTTGCGACGGTGCCGGCGAGGAGCTTCTGCTGGCGGCGCAATTCCTGATCCGCCTCGCGCTGGCGCACGCGGGTTTCTTCCTGCGCGTTCCGGGCGGCGGCGAGCTGGGCCTCGGCCAGGGACAGGCTGGCCTGCACGTTCGTGTCGTCCAGCCGGGCGAGGACCTGGCCCTCCGTCACCTTCACGCCCTCCTCGATGAGGACCTCCATGACCTTGCCGGTGATCTTGGACGAGACGGTCGCCTCGCGCCGGGCGGTGACATAACCCGAGGCATTCAGCACGGTGCGCGCGGTGCCCGGCCCGGTCGCGGCCTCGCGCGCCACGACGGTGCGGACCTCGGGCGGCCGGGGGCGCAGGAACCACCAGAGCGCCACGGACAAAACGGCCAGGACAACGACCGCGATGACCAACGACAGTGTCCGGGGCGGCGAAGCGGGCGGGCTGTTTCGCTCGATGCGCAGATCATCCAACCGGGGTTGCGCTGTGCTCATACGGCGCCCAACAAACAAGCGAAGGGTCGGGGGGTCAATGCCGATGCGGCCGCGGCGGGCGCCGACGAGCGCCAGGTGCCTGACCGTCGCTCCGGCGCAGCGGGCCCGGCGGATCTGGAATTGACGGGCGACTCCGCGCGGAGCTAGCGTCCCGGCGGATGCTAAAAGATATTGTCTGAGGGAACGCTGGTCTGACGCGCCGGTAGGTGCGATGCGGGAGCTTTGGATGGCCCCGGCAGCTTCCCCGTCCCCGGCCTGAGGTCGACCAGC
This sequence comes from Lacunisphaera sp., assembly GCA_029945855.1. Lineage (GTDB taxonomy): Bacteria > Verrucomicrobiota > Verrucomicrobiia > Opitutales > Opitutaceae > Lacunisphaera. Next base: position 15,610 of record JAQSDJ010000163.1, on the reverse strand, counting down.
GTGATGCGGTCCGCGCCCATGAGGGCGCGGAATTTCTCTCCAACCAGCCCGGGGTTCTCTCCGCATCCCATGTCCCGATCCGACCAATCTCCTGCCTGCTCCCGTCAACCGGACCAGCGCGCTCCGGCGTGGCTGAAGTGCCGCCATTGCCGCATGGAATTTTCCCTCGACGCCCCCGGCACGCGCCATCGCAACCACTGCCCGTGGTGCCTGTGGAGCGTCCATCTCGATGAAAAGCCCGGCGACCGCGCCTCCGACTGTCGCGGCGGCATGGCGCCGGTGGCCATCCAGGCGCAGGCCGACGGCGAGTGGCGGATCGTGCACCAGTGTTGCTCCTGCGCCACCGTCCACATCAACCGCGTCGCCGGCGACGACAGCGAACGTGAGCTGCTCGGGCTCGCCGTCCGCCCGCTGCGGCATGCGCCGTTCCCGTTCTGACCGGCCGCTGGCAGCAAATTCCGCATTGGTGCCGGCGCCATTCTTTGATTGGCTGCAAGTCTATCCCATGAACGACCTGCCCGATTGCTTCTACTGCCGCAAAGACCAACGCCTGCACGACCTGATGATCGAGGTCGCGCCCCTCGGCGCCTCCACGCTCTATCTCTTCAAGGAGCAGACCCACCGCGGGCGCTGCGTCGTCGCCTACCGCGGGCACGTGAACGAGCTGTTCGAGCTGCCCGACGCGGAGCGCGACCTTTTCATGAAGGACGTCGCCTGCGCCGCGCGGGCCATGAAGACCGCCTTGGGCGCCAACAAGATCAACTACGGCGCCTATTCCGACAAAATGCCACACCTCCATTTCCACCTCGTGCCGAAATACGAAGGCGGCCCGAGCTGGGGCAGCACGTTCGAGATGATGCCCGCGAACAAGCAATTGCTCGACGAGGCCGGTTACGCCGCGCTGGTCGCCCAGATCAAGGGCGCGCTGTAACGGGGATCAAGCGAGCAGGTAGCGCCCGGTCTTGCGGGTGCCGGTGCGCCGGACGAGCTTCGCCTTGAGCAGGGGGGCGAGGATATGGGCGGCGCCCTGCTTGGTGACGTCGAGCGCGGCCCAGATCTCGGCGGGAGCAAGCCCTTCAGGCCGGTCACGCAGGAGATGAAGCAAGCGCTCCTGACTCGGACGCAGCACGGTTTTCCTCGGGCCGGACTTGGCCGCGAATTGCTGCACGCGGAACCAGACGCGTTCGAGGGTGACGCGCAGGCCCTCGGTCGTGTATTCAAGCCAGCTGGTGAGATCGCCGCCGGCCTTCGGCACGGCGGCAAGACCGGCGTAGTAGCGCGACCGGTCCTCCCAGAAAAACTCGTCGATGGAGAAGATGTGATGCGTGTCGAAGCCGCGGCGATAGAGCTCCCAGAGCGCGAGCATGCGGCCCATCCGGCCGTTGCCGTCGGCGAACGGGTGGATCTCCTCGCAATGATAATGCAGGATGGCGGAGGTGAGCACGGGCGACCACTCGGCCCCCGGACCGTTCCACCAGTCGAGCAGTTCGCGCATCAGGCCGGACACAAGGTCGGGGGGCGGCGGCACATGCCGGCCCACGCGCACCGCGATGGTGCGATAACGGCCGGCCTCGCCTTGGTCCATCACGCCTGCGGCGAGCAGGAGGTGCAGGCGGAACAGATCCTCGTGGGTGACCGACTTCTTCTGTTTCGCGCGCTTTTCCACCCAGCGGAGCCCGGCGAAGTAGTTGAGGACCTCGCGCTGCGAACGCCCGGTGTGGACGGGCAGGGGCGTGCCGCCCTCCAGCGCGCGGACTTCCTCCAGCGTGAGCGGGTTGCCCTCGATGGCGGTGGAGGCGTGGGCGCCGCGCTGGCGGCTGTCCTTCTGGAGCTGCGGAATCCACGCCACCTGGATGGTGGCCGCCGCGACCTTGGCCCGGAGGTCGGCGATGGTCTCCAGCTCCCGGAGCAGCCGGGCGGAGACGGTGAACCGGGGGATGAAGGTCATCGGTGATAAGACAAGTGTGAGACCAGTAATAAGTCAAGCGCCTGGACGGACAAGACAAGCCTGGGTCCAGTGATTGGTCCAAGCGCTGAAAGACTTAAAACCATGTCCCTTCCGTCGGTCCGACCGGCATCAACCGGCTCCGCCTGCATGCTTCATGGTTTGGTCGGCGTGGACGGGTCGCTCGACACCAGCACGCACAGGGCGGAAAGGATCAGGATGAGGAAGAGCATGACGGGTCGGAGACGGCCCGCCTCAACGGCGGTCGCGGGTGAATTCCATGATCCAGTTCTTTTCCCAGGTGCGGCCTTGGTCCGGGGAGAATTCCTGTTCCCAGCGCGCAGCCTCCGGACCGAGGCGCTGCCAGGTGAAGCGCACGGTGATGGGTTGGCCGGCGAAGACATCGGCCCCGGTGAAAATGCCGGTGTCGCCCTGCCATTGGCCCGTGACGGGTGGTTCGAGGGACGCACCCTGGTTGTCCATCCAGTAAATGCTCCAGCGCTGCGCGGCGGGATTGAAGAGACGCAGGGTCATGCCGATGAAGTCCGGCTTCCATGACTCGGGCCGGAACTCGTCCAGATTGCCGAGCCCGCCGAGGATCGGCCAGGCCTTCTGCCGCGCCGTGAAGGTTTCCCAGTCGGTGCAGCCCGCCAGCCGCCGGAGGAGCCGATGGTTGGTGACGCGCCAGTCGCCGAACAGGAAATCAAAGTCGTGCGAGCCATCGTGGGCCGCGGGCGCCGGCGTCGGGGTGAGTCGGGAAGTCGTGGATTCCATGCCCGCATGATAGCCCGGGCCGCTGACAGCCCTATGTCAGGAGGGATTCGAGCGGGAATACATCCTGTATCCGCAGCCTGTTCCTTCTGCTCCTCCTTGCGGTTCCTGGCGTTTCACTTGGCCGGGCGTTTCAGGGTGGTGTGAAAGCCCATCTCGTTGGCGGGAGTCTCCGCTGCCGGCGGCGGAGTGAGCAGGAGCATGATGCGCTGGAGCACGTCGAAAATCGCGGTCTCATGCGAATCGAGGCGAGAGGTCAATTCCTTCTCCAGCGAGGCGAGCTACTTGGCTAGTTCGCGCGTGTCGGTGAGCAACCCGCGCATCTTCACGAAGGCACGGACCACGAACACGGACATCTGCACGGCCTGCGGGCTGTTGAGGATGTTGGCCGCCATGATGGCACCGTGCTCGGTGAAGGCGAAGGGTGCGAACTTCACATTTCCGCCGCGCTTCAAGGTCACAATTTGTGATCTTGAACGCCTAAGTATCTCAGCCTCAACGGCAGTCAGCTCCAACAGGAAGTCCGGCGGGAATTTTTCGCGGTTGCGGCGGACGGCTTGGTTGAGGACACGGGTTTCAACGCCGTAGATTTTCGCAAGGTCGGCGTCGAGGATCACACGATCGCTGCGGATGGTATGGATGACGCTTTCAATGGTAGAAAGCGGAGAAGAAGTTTTGCGGGCACGCATGGTGGTTGGCGGCCCGTTGCCTGAACGATGCAGAAATCAGCCCGAGGGTAAAGCCGGCGGTGTCCCCGATATCAACATCCGCAGCCTGACCCGTTTCGCCCGCGTGACCCGTTTCGCCCTCGACTTGGCGGCAGGGCTCATGCGGGGAGAGAAGGGCAGGTTTGTCGTCGTGGGTTATTCCGCGGTAGGGAGTAGTTATTCTTGCTGCGCATGAATTGCACGCAACTCATTCAGCATCTCATCGGTGTTGGTGTGAAGTTGCTCTAGTATTTTTTCAAGAGTTGCTAGCATCACGGGTCGCTGATCGCGATCTTTGGTTACAGCCAATGTCTCGCGGTGGCCACCATGCACAAACGGAGAAAAAGCTGCGTAGTCTGCGTAGAACATCCGAAATGCTTCCTCAGTATATACCGACTTAGCGACAGGCTCTATTTTTGAACTTTTCTTTATCGAGTGGTAAATTTGCAGGCTTTCCGACGCGGCCGATTCATTAGCGGCTAGCATCGCGGCGCTTTGTTCAGTCGATGCAAGAAGTCGTTGGGTGGAAATGATTTTGTCTTCCAGTGTAGCGTGGTCCTTGCCGACACGAGAATGCGCTTTCATGCGTTCAAGGATCCTTAGGTCTTGGCGATGATGTTTGGCAATCAGCAGCAAAAATCCAGGAAGGCTTTTGCGTGCTACATCTTCTTCGAGGAATCGTTCGAAAACACCTCTGGTGAGACCAGCTTTTGCATACACGCTAGAGCACGCGCGAGCATCGCGGATTATCTCCTGCACAATCTCCAGACGACGTATTCGGTATTCGAGAATGCCGAACTGATCTAAGTGCATGCTTTCAAATATTAAAACTAACGAACAAAAGAGCCAACAAACTCGTGCACGGGCATCGCTTCGAGTTTGGCGCGATCGCTAAAGAGGGACATGAGCGCCCCTGACTTGTCCTTGCCGTAGTGGGCGGCGAAGGCGGCGAGGGCCTTCTGCCGGAGGACGGGGATGCCTTCGGCGCGGCGGCGGCGGTGGCCGAGGGGGAAGTGGACTTCGATCTTTTCCGTCTTTGATCCATCTTGGAAGAAGACCTGCACGGCGTTGGGGATGGAGCGTTTTTCCGGGTCGAGGTAATCCTTCGAATAGGATTTGTCCTCGGTGACGGTCATTTTCGCGCGGAGGGCGTCGATGCGCGGGTCGGCGGCTACCTTGTCCTCGTAATGATCAGCGGTGAGCGCGCCGAAGATCAGGCCGATGGCCGTCATGTATTGCAGGCAGTGGTCGCGGTCGGCCGGGTTGTGGAGCGGGCCGCTTTTGTCGATGATGCGGATGGCCGACTCGTGGGTCGTCAGCTCGACGCGCTCCACCTGGTCGAGGCGGTCATGGACAAGAGGGTGGAGCTTAAGTGCGCACTCGACGGCCGTCTGCGCGTGGAACTCGGCGGGGAAGGAGATCTTGAACAAGACCTGCTCCATGACGTAGCTGCCGAGTGGGCGCGCGAGTTTGAGCGGCTGGCCCTTGAAGGAGACGTCTTGGAAACCCCAGGTCTTGGCGGTGAGAACGGACGGGTAGCCCATCTCGCCGGTCAGGGCGATGAGCGCGAGGCGGACGGCGCGGCTGGTGGCGTCGCCGGCGGCCCAGGACTTGCGCGAGCCGGTGTTGGGCGCGTGGCGGTAGGTGCGCAGCGCGGAGCCGTCGAGCCAGGCGTGCGAAATGGCGTTGATGACCTGGTCGCGCGTGCCGCCGAGCAGCGCGGTGGTGACGGCGGTCGAGGCGACGCGCACGAGCAGCACATGGTCGAGGCCGACGCGGTTGAAGGAATTTTCCAAAGCGAGCACGCCTTGAATCTCATGGGCCTTCACCATCGCGGTGAGAACGTCCTTCATGGTGAGCGGGGCATGCGCGGGACGGCTCGGCGCGCCGGGGGCGGCGACCTGCTGCTGGCCGTAGGCGGCGAGCGGCGTGCGAAAGGCGGCCGGGACGGTGCCCGCGGCCTGTTGGCGCGAGAGCCAGTCGGCGGTGGCGAGGATGGCACCGAGGTTGTCGGACGGATGGCCCCACTCGGCGGCGAGCCAGGTGTCGTTGAAGTCGAGCCAGCGAACGATGGTGCCGAGGTTGAACGCGGCCTGCACGGGATCGAGCTCGTAGGCCGTGCCCGGGACGCGGGCGCCGTTTTTTATGCTCGTGCCGGGGACGACGGGCCCGAGGAGCTTCGTGCAGGCCGGGTAGGCGAGGGCCATGATGCCGCAGGCGAGGGTGTCGGCGAGGCACCAGCGGGCGGTGTCGTAGGCCTCGTCGCTCGTGATCTTCGCGCTGAGCGCGTAATCGGCGAGGGCGGTGAGGAGCGGGTCGGGCGCGGGGCGGACGTTGGAGATGGGGGAGGACACGGGAAGGGGAGAGTAGTGAGTAGCGGGTAGCGGGTAGTGAGTAGTGGGTGGGCGAGCGGTCCGAGGGGTTGCGCGTTAGCGCTGCGCCAGGGGGACGAGCGGGCGGTCGTCGGGGCCGGTGTAGTTGGCGGAGGGGCGGATGATCTTGCCGTCGGCGCGTTGCTCGATGACGTGCGCGCACCAGCCGGCGGTCCGGGCGATGACGAAGAGCGGGGTGAACATCGCGGTGGGCACGCCCAGCTCGTGGTAGGCGACGGCGCTGAACCAATCGAGGTTGGGAAACATCTTCTTCTCGTTCCACATGACCGTCTCGATGCGCTCGGCGACGTCGAATCCGTGCAGGTCGCCGCGCTCGGCGCAGAGTGCGCGGGCGATTTCCTTGATGATGGCGCTGCGCGGGTCGCTGACGGTGTAGACGGGGTGGCCGAAGCCGATGACGATCTCCTTGCGCGCGAGGCGGGCCCGGAGGTCGGCCTCGGCTTCGTCGGGCGTGCGGTAGCGCTGCTGGATCTCGAAGGCGACCTCGTTGGCGCCGCCGTGCTTGGGGCCGCGGAGGGCGCCGATGGCGCCGGTCACGCAGCCGTAGAGGCCGGACCCGGTGCCGGCGATGACGCGCGCGGCGAAGGTGGAGGCGTTGAACTCGTGCTCGGCGTAGAGGATCAGGGAACGGTCGAGGGCGCGGACGTGCGAAGGCGCGGGGGCGCGCTGGTGCAGCAGGCGCAGGAAGTGCGCGGCAATGGTCGGGTCGTCGGTCTCGACCTCGATGCGCCGGCCGGTCGTGGCGAAGTGGTGCCAGTAGAGCAGCATCGAGGGGAGGCAGGCGATGAGCGTGTCCGCGATGCGGCGCGCCACCACGGGGTCCTTCGGGCCGCTGCCGTCGAGCGCGGACGGCTCGGTGTCCATCGCGCCGAGGGCGGAGCAGCCGGTGCGCAGCACGCCCATCGGGTGGGAGCGGGCGGGCAGTTGCTCGAGGACGGCGCGCAGCGGCGCGGAGAGTCCGCGAAGGGCGGCGAGGTGTTTCTTGTAGGCCTCGAGCTCGGTGCGGTTGGGCAGTCGCTCGTGGATGAGGAGGTGCGCGACCTCTTCGTAGGTGGCTTCGCGGGCGAGGTCGGCGATGTCGTAGCCGCGGTAATGCAGGTCGTTGCCTGATTGGCCGACGGTGCAGATGGCGGTGTTGCCGGCGACGACACCGGAGAGCGCGACGGATTTTTTGGCGATGCGAGCGGGGCGTGGAGTGGGGTCGCTCATGGGGGGTGGGGATGGAAGGCGGACGGAATCTAGGTGGGCGGGGTATAGCCGAGGGTATCGTAGAGGTCGGCGCGGGTCTGCATCCGGCCGACGACGGACTTCTGCGTGCCGTCCCGGCGGATGGCCTGATATACATCGTTCGAGGCCGCGGCGGCGGCGCGGGAGGCGGAAAGCGGATACAGCGCCAGCGCGATGCCAGCGGCGTGAAGCTCGGCGAGCGTGAAGAAAGGGGTCCGGCCGAATTCGGTCAGGTTGGCGAGGACCGGAACCTGGACGGCAGCGGTGAACGCGCGGTAATCGGCGAGGGTGGGCAGCGCCTCCGCGAAGATCATGTCGGCGCCGGCGGCGACGTAGGCTTGCGCACGGGCGATGGCGGCGGGCACGCCCTCGGTGGCGGCGGCATCGGTGCGGGCCATGACGACGAAGTCGCGGTCGGGTTTGCCGGCGACAGCGGCCTGCACGCGCGCGACCATCTCGGCGGTTGGGACGAGATGCTTGCCGGGCAGATGGCCGCAGACCTTGGCCGGAACCTGGTCCTCGAGATGGATGGCGGCGGCGCCGGCGGCGGCCATCTCGCGGACGGCGCGCGCCGGGTCATCCCAGCCCGTGTCGATGTCGACGAGCAGCGGCAGCGACACGCGCCGGGCGATGCGGCGCACGTCGACGAGCACGTCGGCCAGTTCGGTCCGACCGGTGTCGGGCAGACCGTAGGAGTGGTTGGCGACGCCGGCGCCCGAAAGGTAGAGGGCCCGGAAGCCGGCGCGCTCGGCCAGCAAGGCGGCGTAGGCGTTGATCGCCCCGGCGATCTGGAGGGGTTGCTCGGCGGCAAGGGCGGCGTGGAATTTTTGACCGGGGGTCATGAAAGCGACGAGGCGGGCGGGGAGGGAAGGCGTGGTCTGGCGGAATGGCTATGACACGGGCCGGGCGCTGTCGAGGGTGCTCCCGGAATTACCCCCTTCAGCGTAGGCTGGTGCCCGGGGCTCAAGCCCACAATGCAGAGCCCCAAAGAAGCCAAAGCGGCGCACGATGCGAGAAATTCCGATGTCGGCGATGACGGGAAATCAACGCAATCATCGGCTGTTCCGGGCAACGATTTCCGCCGGACGGCTTGCGCCCGGCGGCCGGGCTCGTTCTGCTGGGGCTGCGTGGTGCATTCCCCTGATCACTCGGCCGATTCCACCTGGCTCGGGCAATTGCTCGAGCGCCTGCCGTCCGCGCGCGTGGCGGTCTTTGGCGACCTCTGCCTCGACGCCTACTGGCTGCTCGACGAAACACCGGGTGAGACCTCGCTGGAGACCGGGCGGCCAACCCGCCGGGTTGCGGGGCAGCGTTATTCCCCGGGTGGGGCGGGCAACGTGGCCGCCAATCTGGCGGCACTCGGGGTCGGGCATGTTGAGGTGATCGGCCAGATTGGCCCGGATCTGTTTGGCGACGAGCTGGTGCGGCAATTTGCCGTGCGCGGCCTGCCGACCCACGGCGTGCTGCGCGGCCCCGCGGACTGGCAGACCCTGGTCTACGCCAAGCCCTGCCAGGGGGCCGCGGAACTCGATCGGCTGGATTTTGGCGGCGGCAACCGTTTCTCGGCCGACACCTTGCGTCCGCTGCTGGACCGGTTGGAACAAGCCGCGGCCACCTGCCCCGTGGTGGTCATCAACCAGCAGGTGCGGGCCGACTGGGCCGACCTGGTCGTGCCGGCGCTCAACGCCCTCATCAGCCGGCATCCCCGCACCCTGTTCATCATCGATTCGCGCGATCATCCGGGCGCCTTTCCCGCCGGCGCCCTCAAGCTCAACAGCGGCGAGGCGGCGCGCCTGCTGGGCGAACGCCCCGACGATCTCACCACCGACGATGCCCTGCGGCTGGCCGCGACCCTGGCCGCGCGACAGAACCGTCCGGTGATGGTCACCCGCGGGGAACACGGACTCGTGCTGGCCACCGCCGAAGGACAATTTGATGTGCCCGGCATCGAGCTGCCCGGGGCGGCGGATCCCGTCGGCGCAGGCGACGCGGCACTCGCGGCCCTGGCGGCGGCGCTCGCCGTCGGCGCGGCGCCGCTCGACGCGGCCATGCTGGCCAACCACGCCGCGGCCATCACCACGCGTCAGCTTAAGACGACGGGCACGGCCACGCCCGCGCAACTGCGGGCGCTCGGCCCCGCCCCCGATTACGTGCACTGGCCGCGCCTCGCCGCCCAGCCGCGCCGCGCCCACTACCAGCCGGGCACGTCCATCGAGATCGTCACCGGCCGCCGGCCCACGACCCGCCTCCGCCATGCCATCTTTGATCATGACGGCACCGTCTCCACCCTGCGCCAGGGCTGGGAGGCCATCATGGAGCCGATGATGCTCAAGGCCATCCTCGGCCCGCGGGCGCTGGATTGCGATGACGCCACCCTGGCGCGGCTGACTGCGACCGTCCGGGCGTTCATCGACCGCACGACGGGTATCCAGACGCTCGCACAGATGAAGGGCCTGGTTGATCTGGTCCGCGAACATGGCTGGGTCGCTTCGGCCGACATGCTCGACGAGCACGGCTACAAGGCCATTTTCAACGAGGAACTGCTCACCCTCGTGCGGGCCCGCCAGGCCCAGCTCGCGCGCGGGGACCTCGCGCCGGTCGACTGGCAGATCAAGAACGCGCGGCCGCTGCTCGAGCGCCTGCACGCCGCGGGGGTGACCCTCCATCTGGCCAGCGGCACCGACGAGGCCGATGTCATCGCCGAGGCCCGCGCGCTCGGTTACGCCGGGCTTTTCACGGGTGGCATCCACGGCTCGGTCGGCGACCTCCAGGTGGAGGCCAAGCGCGTCGTGCTGGAGCGCATCATGCGCACCGGCGGCCTCGGCGGTGGCGAGCTCGTGGTCTTCGGCGACGGCCCCGTGGAGATCCGGGAAGGCCGGCGGCACGGCGCGTTCACCGTGGGAGTGGCCAGCGACGAGGTGCGCCGCCACGGCCTCGACCTCCGCAAGCGCACCCGCCTGATCCGCGCCGGGGCCGACATCGTGGTGCCTGATTTCTCGCAGCTGGATGCGCTCTGGTCTTATCTGGATCTCCCGGTAAGCTGATTTCATCCCCCGCCATGACGCCCTTCTCCCCCAGGATCCTGACCCCGGCCGAGGCCCGGGCTGAGCGCGACCAGCTGCAGGCCGCCGGCCGGAAGCTCGTCTTCACCAACGGATGCTTCGACATCCTGCACCGCGGGCATGTGACCTACCTGGCCTTCGCCCGGTCGCAGGGTGACGCGCTGTGCGTCGGGCTCAACTCCGACGCCTCCGTGCGCCGCGCCAAGGGGCCGAACCGCCCCATCAACCCCGAGACAGACCGGGCCTGCGTGCTCGGTTCGCTGCGCGCCGTGGATTTTGTCGTGTTGTTCGACGAGGATGAGCCGCGCGACCTAATCGGGAAAATCCTGCCGCACGTCCTCGTGAAGGGCCGCGACTGGGCGCATTACGTGAGCGGCCGCGACGTGGTCGAGGCCCACGGCGGCAAGGTGGTGCTGGCCGACCTGGTCGAGGGGCGCTCCACGACCGGCACGATCGAGCGCGTCCTCGCCGTCTACGGCCCCAAATCCGTGCAGCCATGAACCAACCGATCATCATCACCGGCGCCGCCGGCTTCATCGGGCGCAACACAGTGGCCGCCCTCAATGCCCGCGGCCACACCAACCTGATCCTGGTCGACCGGCTCGGCACCGACGACAAGTGGCGCAACCTCCGCGGCCTCGAGTTCGAGGAGATGATCGCGCCCGAGAGGTTCCTGGCGCTCGCCGAGGCGCAGCGCGCGCCGCGTCCGGATGCGGTCATCCACCTGGGCGCCTGCAGCGCCACCACCGAGCGGGATGCCGATTTTCTGCTCGAAAACAACACGCACTACACCCGCCGGCTCTGTGAGTGGACGCTCGGGCAGGAGGCCCGTTTCGTCTATGCCTCCAGCGCGGCGACCTACGGGGACGGCGCCCAGGGCTACCGCGACGCCGAGGACGGGCTGGCCGCGCTGCGACCGCTCAACATGTATGGACAGTCGAAACACCTCTTCGACCTCTGGGCGCGGCGGCACGACCTATTCGGGCGCATCGTCGGGCTGAAATACTTCAACGTCTTCGGGCCGTTCGAGGATCACAAGGGCGATATGCGCTCGCTCATCCACAAGGCCCACGGCCAGATCCTGGCCCGCGGCTGGCTCGAGTTGTTCGAGTCCGACCGGCCCGACTACGCCCACGGGGAACAGAAACGCGACTTCATCTATGTGCGCGATGCGGTCGACGTGACCCTACATTTTGTCGAGCACCGGGAGGTCGGCGGGCTTTTCAATTGCGGCACCGGGCAGGCGCGCACCTGGCTGGACGTGGCGCGGGCCTTGTTTGCCGCGATGGGCCGGCAGCCCGACATCCGCTTCATCCCGCTGCCGCCGGTGCTGCGCGGCAAATACCAGTATTTCACGCAGGCCGAGTCCGCGAAGCTGCGGGGCGCCGGCTACACGCGCCCCTTCACCCCGCTGGAGGATGCCGTGCTCGACTACGTGCGCACGCACCTCCAACCCGCCGCGAAGGCGGCCGGGTTGTCCTGAAACGCCCGCGCCCCCGGAGGGGGGGACCGTTCTGGGGCTCAGGGAAGCTGGTGCCCGGGGTGGGGCTCGAACCCACATGGCCTTGCGGCCAGGGGATTTTAAGTCCCCAGCGTCTACCATTCCGCCACCCGGGCGAGGTTTGGGATTGCCGAATGAGGATTGCGGAATGAAGTGGGGCGCGTGGCAAGCGAGTTCCAAGCATGTTTCAACGGGTCCGGCGGCGGCGGCGGGGCCGCGCCATGCGCATGAAGATCGGTTTTCTGGGCGGCAGTTTCGACCCCGTGCATTTCGGGCACCTAATCGCCGCGCAGGACGTGCTGGAGCAGTTCCACCTGGACCGGCTGCTGCTGGTGCCGGCGGCGCAGGCGCCCCTGAAGCCGAACGACATCCAGTCGACCCCGGCGGACCGGTTGCACATGCTGCAGTCGGCGGTCGAGTGGGATCGGCGCCTGGAGATATCCGACTACGAGCTTCAGAAAGGCGGCATCAGCTACACCATCGACTCGGTGCGACACTTCCGGGCGCTGTTTCCCGGGGATGAGTTGTTCTGGATCATCGGCGGCGACCAGCTACCGCTGTTGCACAAGTGGAAGGAGATCGGCGAACTGGCGAAACTGATCGAATTCATCTTCCTGGAGCGCCCGAAGCACCCGACCAAGCCGCACCCGGAGATACCCGGGTTGCGCCTGCACCGGTGCGACGGGCATCTGATCGAGATCAGCTCGAGTGAGTTGCGGCTGCGCGTCCAAGGCGGGCTGGCGCTCCACTATTTTTGCCCGCAGAAAGTTATCGCCTATATCGAGGGCAAGAAGCTGTATCGCTGACATTGATGAAAGCCAAAGCGCCCAAGAAGACAGTCAAAGCCACCAAGCCGGCAAAACCGGTCCGGACCGCCCGCGTCGCCGGCAAGGCGAAACCCTCCGAGCGCCTGCTCAAGCTCATCGTGGCGGCGTTGGACGACAAGAAGGCGGAGGATCTGCGGGTGCTGGATGTGAGCAAGCTGTCCAGCATCACGGATTATCTGGTGCTGGCCACCGGTGGATCGGAACCGCACCTGCGGGCCCTGCGGATCGAGCTGGAACGCGTGCTGGATGCGGAAAAGGCCCGGATCCTCGGGGTCGACACCAGCAAGGGCAGCGGCTGGACCGTGGTGGATGCCTTTGAGATCATGATCCACGTCTTCACCCCGGAAAACCGGGACAAGTATCGCATGGAGCTGCTCTGGCGCGATGCGACGGAACTGTCGCTGGCCAAGGTCCTGAAATAAGCGCTGATCAAACACCGGTGCCGGCATTCGGACCTAGGCGATAGGGTGAAATGGCTGCGGGCTTTTGCCGGCCTCGGTGGCCGCGATATGGCTTGGCATTATGCAGCCAATTTGCTCAATTTGGCCCGGTCTTTAGCTGGGTTGAAGACCGGATCTACCACTAAATAAATAACCATACATAACAAATGAATACACGTTCCACCAAGGGCTTCACGCTCGTTGAAATCATGATCGTCGTGGTCATCATCGGCCTCCTGGCCGCGATGGCCATTCCCGCGTTCCAGAAGGTCCGTCAGTCCTCGCAGGACAAAGCGGTCCTCAACAACGCCCGTCAGCTCTCCGCTGCTTCCGACCAATTCTTCCTGGAGAATGGTGTCTCCACGGTGGCCTCGACCGATCTGGTCGGCGCGACCAACTATGTGAAGGCGGTCAACACGGTGGCCAGCGAGACCTATCCGACGGACTACACGCAGGGCATCACGATCACGATCGCTGGCATCGCCGGCGCGCGCACCGTGACATATGCTCCGTAAAGCACTCTTAATAAGTTATTAAGAAAAGACCTCCCTCGGAAACGAGGGAGGTCTTACTCTTTTTTTAAATAAAATGATCTTGTGGGTGCGATTACTTTAAGTGATTCATCCCATGTCCACATTTCGTGGGCACTAAATAAATAACCATACATAACAAATGAATACACGTTCCACCAAGGGCTTCACGCTCGTTGAAATCATGATCGTCGTGGTCATCATCGGCCTCCTGGCCGCGATGGCCATTCCCGCGTTCCAGAAGGTCCGTCAGTCCTCGCAGGACAAAGCGGTCCTCAACAACGCCCGTCAGCTCTCCGCTGCTTCCGACCAATTCTTCCTGGAGAATGGTGTCTCCACGGTGGCCTCGACCGATCTGGTCGGCGCGACCAACTATGTGAAGGCGGTCAACACGGTGGCCAGCGAGACCTATCCGACGGACTACACGCAGGGCATCACGATCACGATCGCTGGCATCGCCGGCGCGCGCACCGTGACCTACGCTCCGTAACGGTTTCGGCAAATGTTTCCGATCGGCCGCCCCCGCAAGGTGGGCGGCCTTTCTTTTTGTCCGGAGCGCCGCCGGCCGGCCGGAGTGCGGCGGGCGGACCTGGCCGGCTCATGAAACGGTGCTTTTGTTTTTACGCCGGGGTGTCCATCTTTCCTCGCCGTCTGCCTTGCCTGCCCGTGCCTCGCTGAAATCTATGGATCGTCGCCTTCTTTTGCTCCTGCTGAACGCGGTTCTGGCCGTAATCATCGGGTTTTTCGCCATCACGCCGGAGCAGTCGCTCACGGCGGTCATCTATGGCGGCTATTGGGCCATGCTGGTGCTGACCCTGCTCTTTGGCTGGTCGCTGTTCCGGATCGCGCGCGATTCGCTGGCGGCTGGGACCGACTGGCGGCAAGTGCCCCGCTGGCCGGCCGGATTGATCATGGCCTGCGGCCTCCTCCTGCTCGTCCATGAGACCTATGGGTTCAAGATCCTGATGGATGAAGTGATGCTGCTTGGCACCTCGATGAGCATGCACACGGACAAGACCGCCCTCGTGCCCATGCGCGGCAACGATATTTTGGGTGCCTTCCAGCTCCTGGCGGGACAGCTCGACAAGCGGCCCTTGTTCCAGCCCTTCCTTGTCTCGATCCTGCACGACTTCACGGGTTACCGTCCGGAAAATGTCTTTGTGCTCAACACCGCGCTCACCTTCGTGCTGCTGATCCTGTCTTATGTGACCGGTTGCCGGATCGGCGGGCGCGGGGCCGGGGCCATCGCGGTGTTGCTGCTCACCAGCCTGCCCCTGCTCGCCCAGAACGCCACCGGCGGCGGCTTCGAGCTCCTCAACCTGGTGATGATCCTCGCCACGCTGCTGCTGGGCATGCGCTATGTGGCGCGCCGCGACGGGAACTCACTCGGGGCCTTCGGCCTCGCGGGCATTTTGCTGGCCAACACCCGCTACGAATCCGTGGTTTTCCTGCTCCCCGTGGGCGTCACCGTGCTCTGGGTCTGGTGGAGTGACCGGCGTCCGACCCTGAACTGGCTGGTGTTGTTCATGCCGTTGTTGATGGTGCCCTATGCGCTCCACCACAAGGTGTTCAGCGTGCGCACCTCGGCCTGGGAAATGGGCAGCCAGCCGGGCTTCACCACCCCGTTCTCCCTGGCCTACGTGCCCGACAACATCGCGCACGATCTCAATTTCTTCTTCAACACCACGGGCGAACACTCGAACTCCCTCGTCCTGTCCGCCCTGGGCTTCCTGGCCCTGCCGTTTTTTGCACTCTGGGCGGTCAAGACCCTGCGCAACCTCCGCGCGGCGCCGCCCGCCCACGCGGCATTGGCGATCTTCGGCCTCGGGCTGGCGGCACACGCCTTGTTGTTGCTCTGCTATTTCTGGGGCCGGTTCGACGACCCGGTCATCCGCCGGCTGAGCCTGCCGTTCAACCTCACGCTCGTTCTGGCCGTTGTCACCGTCGCAACCGAGATGAACTGGCGCGGGCAGGTCTGGCGCATCCTGGCCGCGCTGGTGGGCGCGGGCTTCTTCGCCCACTCGCTGCCGGCCATGGCGCGGCACGACTACTCGCTCGACTACTACGTCGGCCGCGAGATGGACTGGCGGCGGGAGTTCATCGCGGCGCACCCCGAGCGCGACTACCTCGTGATCGACAACAACTCCATCATCTGGATCACGCACCAAGTCTCGGCCACGCCGGTGCTGCAGGCCCTGGACCACAAG
>JAQSDJ010000162.1 GCA_029945855.1 Lacunisphaera sp. | reverse complement strand
ACTGTCAGCGATGTGGTGGCGGAATGTGTCAGCGATTTATGGCGGTGAACTAGGTCGCCGTGGCTCCATGGAGCGCGGGCGACCTCGCCCGCGGGATCGGCTCAATACAGCAGCCGCGCGCGGATCGTGCCGGGGACGCTCTGCAGCTCGTCGATGGCGATCTCGCTGGCCGCGGTGTCGACGTCCATCACGCAGTAGCCGATGTGCTCGTTGGTCTGCAGGTATTGCGCCGAGATGTTGATGCGGTGCCGGCTGAAGCGCTCGTTGATGTTCGCCAGCACGCCCGGGATGTTTTGGTGGATGTGCAGCAGGCGGCACTTGCCGGTGCCGGCGTGCTCGGGCAGCGTGACCTCGGGGAAATTCACCGCGGTGACGGTCGAGCCGTTGTCGGAGTAGCGGACGAGTTTGTCCGCGACCTCGGTGCCGATGTTGGCCTGGGCCTCGATCGTGGAGCCGCCGATGTGCGGGGTGAGGATGACCTGGTCGAACTTCCGCAGCGGCGACAGGAATTCCTCGTCGTTGCCCTTGGGCTCGACGGGAAACACGTCCACGGCGGCGCCGGCCAGGTGGCCGCGCTCGAGCGCGTCGGTCAGCGCGTCGATGTCCACCACGGTGCCGCGGGCGGCGGTGATGAGGTGGGCACCCGGCTTCATGGCGGCCAGCTGCGCGCGGCCGATCAGGTGCTTCGTCTGCGCTGTTTCCGGCACGTGGAGGGTGACGACGTCGCTCTCGGCCAGCAGGGCGGACAGCTTGGCCACCGGGCGCGCGTTGCCGAGCGGAAGCTTGCCGGAGAGGTCATGAAAGAGCACGCGCATGCCGAGCTGCTCGGCGAGGAGACCGACCTGTGTGCCGATGTGGCCGTAGCCGACGATGCCGACCGTCTTGCCGCGCACCTCGGTGCAGCCCTCGGGGCTCTTGGTCCCGCCGCCGCGGTGGACGCGGGCGTTTTGGCCCGGGATGCCGCGGAGCAGCATGATGATCTCGCCGAGCACGAGCTCGGCGACGCTGCGGGTGTTGGAGTAGGGAGCGTTGAAGACCGGGATGCCGCGCTTCGCAGCGGCGGCGAGGTCGACTTGGTTCGTGCCGATGCAGAAGCAGCCGATGGCGGCGAGTTTGGGCGCGGCGGCGAGCACTTCCGCCGTGATCTCGGTGCGGGAGCGGATGCCGAGGAAATGCGTGTCCTTCAGCGCGGCCCGGAGCGCGTCCCCCGCGAGCGACTTGGGCAGGGATTTTACCGCGGTGTAGCCGTCGTCGGTCAGCGACTCCACCGCCTTCTCGTGAATGCCCTCGAGAAAGAGGAATTTGATGCGACGTTTGTCGAAGGAGAGCTTTTGCATCGGTGTGTGACATTCATCGGAAAACCCGGTGGCGGGCAAGGCCCGTGTGGGTCACCTTAGAACCTATCCGAATAACGGATTCGTGCGGCGGCTTGATTTGCGGGTCGGGGTTTATCCCCGGTGTGTCGGGCCCGTGAAGCCCGACCTGCCGGGCGGCATTTCGGACGCGGGTCTCGATATTCGAATAGGCTTTAGGCCGGCCCGGATGGACGCCCAGGGTCATGGGCCGGGTCCCACGGAAAAGTGTAACGTATTAGTATTATATTACACATTTCCGGAGGCCGGCCCGGGCTTGCCACCCCGGGGAACATGCGCTCGCCTAGCCTCCGCGATGCCCTCCCAACCCATCCCCGGCTCCTCCGGCGAAGTGCTGACCAACCTGCCGTCGGCCTACCTGCCGCACCCCGCCACCGGCCTGCTGCACTTGCCGCGTTTCCTGGCGAAATGCCGCCACGTGAAGGAACACGGCGCCCTGCCGGCGAGCTACGCGAAGAATTTCAAGCGCGGCATGGACAAGTTTCTCTGCCTGCACCTCGGCATCGAGCCCGCGGCAGTGGAGAAGATCGTCCTCGAGTCCGCCTCCGACGCCGAAATTGAGGTGAAACTGAAGGTCCTCCTGCCCGCCGACCTGCGCGTGGCGAAGTGGAACCGCGACTACGTGCAGAAGGGCATGACGCCGAGCGGCCGGGAATTCCTGAAGGAGGCGTTGACGAACATGGGCTGCGCCGACCGCGTGGATCAGATCGTCAGTGTGGTGGACCTGATCGAGTTTGACGAAGGCCGGATCGAGTGAGGGCGTTTTAGTGGGCAGCCCGCTTGCGGGCGCTGATCGGGCGCGAGCAAGCTCGCTGGTCCACCCCGTCTTACGCCCCCGGCGAGATCGGCAGCTCGAACCAGAAGACCGAGCCGCCAGCCGGCGGGAAATCGGCGCCGACCGTGCCGCGCTCGCCCTCGATCAGCTGCTTGACGATCGAAAGGCCGAGGCCGGTGCTTTCCTCGCCGCCGGTGGGGCGGTTGGAGAGACGGGCAAACTCGGTGAAGAGCGCCGCACGCTCGGCGACCGGCACGCCCGGGCCGTCGTCGTGCACCTCGAGCCGCACGGTGAAGTCGGTGGCCGACGTGCGCAGGGTGACCACGCCGCCGGGCGGGAGAAATTTGATCGCGTTGCTGACGTAATTGGTGAGCGCCTGGTAGGCGTGGCCCACGTCGGCGCGGGCGAGCGGGAGATCATCGGCGAGCTGCAGGATGACGGCCACCTGCTTGCGCTCGGCCGCGGGCTCGTTCTGTGCGACGACGGCGGCCGCCATCAGGTTCAGGTCCACGCGCCCGGCCGGGCCGCGGCCCTCGTCGCCGGGTTTGCGGACGTTGAGGAAGGTGTCGATGATGCGCCGCATCTGGCCGGCGGAGGAGTGGATGCTCGCGAGATACTCGGCGACCTCGGGCGTGGCACCCTTTCGGCGGGCGAGCTCGCCCGACATCAGGATCAGGCAGAGCGGATTGCGGAGATCGTGGCTGGCGATGCGCATGAAGCGTTCCGTCAGCGTGAGCTGTTGCTCGAGCTTCTGCCGCAGGCGGCGGATGGTGAGGTGGGTGCCGATACGGGCCAGCGCCTCCTCGTGCTGGATCGGCTTGGTGATGTAGTCCACGGCGCCTGCGCCGAAGGCCCGCACCTTTTCCGCGGTCTCGTTGAGCGCGGTCATGAAGATCACCGGGATGTCGCGCGTGCCGGCCGCCGCCTTGAGCCGGCGGCAGGTCTCGAAGCCGTCCAGCCCGGGCATCATGACGTCGAGCAGAATGAGGTCGGGCCGGGTGCGCGCTGTCTGGGCGAGCGCGTCCTCGCCGTCCTCGGCGACCATGAGCTGGTAGCCGGCTTCGGAGAGGGTGTCGACGAGCACGCTGAGGTTGGCGGGCGTGTCGTCCACGATGAGGATGGTCTCGGGCATGGGGGGAAGAAGGGCTGAAGAACTGAAGGACTGAAAGGCGGAAGGAAGGGAGACGGGAAGGTGCGAGAGGGGAGCGGTCGGGTTCAGCTCTTCAGCCTTTCGGCCCTTCAGTCTTTTTTCCCCCGCGGTAGCGGTCGACGAACTGGCGGATGGCCTTCATCTTGAAACGGGCCGCGAGTTCGACGACGCCCTGGGCGAAGGGCGCGAGGCGGGCGTCGCGCTCGGCGAGTTTCTGGGCGTAGGTGCGCACGCCGACGACGTCGCCCTTGCAGGCGAGATCGAACAGTGCCTCGGCGTCGGCGGGGGCGGGGGCATGCTGCACGACCGGGAAGGGCGCGACGGTCTCCCGGGTGGCCGGCTCCGCCAGCAGCCATTTCAGCCCGAGCTGGCGCTCGAAGACGTTGAGCAGTTCCTCCTCGCGGAAAGGCTTGGCAAGAAATTCGCCGCAGCCCGCCTCGAGGCAGGCCGCGCGGTCGGGCTCGAAGGCGCTGGCGGAGATGCCGATCATTTTCGGCGGATCCTTGGGCCAGGCCGCCGCGATAGCGCGGGCGGCGCCGAAGCCGTCGAGGCGCGGCATGCGCAGGTCGAGCAGGGCCAGGTCGGGCCGCTCCTCCTTCGCCCGGGCCACGGCCTCGAGGCCGTCGGCCGCGGTGATCACGGTGAAACCAAGGGGCTCGAGGATGTCGAGCATCAGCCGGGCGTTGTTCGGATTGTCGTCGGCCACGAGGATGGTGCGCCGCCGGCCCGCGTAGCCGATGATACGGCGCGCCGGGGCGGCGGGCTTGACCGCGGCGCCGGTGGCGACGGGCAGCGGCACCTCGAACCAGAAGCGGCTGCCCCAGCCGGCGCGGCTCTCGACCTGCAACACCCCGCCCATCTGCTCGACGAGGCCGCGGCTGATGTTGAGCCCGAGGCCGGTGCCCTCGGCGTGCAGCCGGTGGTCGCCGATCTGCGCAAACGGCTCGAACAGCCGCGGCCGCTCCTCCGGCGCGATGCCCGGCCCGCTGTCGCTGACGGAAAAGCGGATGCGGTCACCCGCCCGCTCGACCGAGAAGATGACGCCGCCCTGGCGGGTGAACTTCACGGAGTTGCTCAACAGGTTGAAGACGATCTGGCGCAGACGCTGGGCGTCACCCACGACGACGGGCGGCAGGTCGGCCGCGAAGGCGGTCTCGAGCAGCAGGCCCTTGTCGCGGGCCCGCGGCTGGAACACGCCCTCCACCGCGCGGACGAATTCCGGCAGGTCGAACTCGGCGGGGTGCAGCTCCAGCTTGTGCGCCTCGATCTTGGCGAGGTCGAGCACGTCGTTGATGAGCGCGAGCAGGTGGTCGGCCGACTGGTGGATGATGGCGACGCCGTCGCGCTGTTTGGCGGTCAGGACCGGGTCGCGGCGGAGGATCTGGGTGTAGCCGAGGATGCCGTTGAGCGGCGTGCGCAGCTCGTGGCTCATGCTGGCAAGGAAATGGGACTTGGCGCGGTTGGCGGCGTCGGCGGCGTCGCGCGCCTCGCGCAGGGCGCGGGCCCGCTCGTGGGTGGCGGTGACGTCGATGGCCACGCCCTCAAAATGACTGATCTCGCCCGCAGCGTTGCGCACCGCGCGGACGGACTCGCTCATGCGCAGGCGGCTGCCGTCGGCCCGCACGACCTCCGACTCGAAATCCGGCACGCTGTCGGAGAGGCGGATAAGTTCCAGGAACTGGGCCCGGCGACCCGGTTCGACGTAGAGCTGACGGCCGACGTCGTTGACCGTGGCGACCAGCGCGGCTGGCGAGGTGTAGCCCAGCAGGCGGGCCATGGCGGCGTTGGCGCGGAGGAAACGGCCGTCGGGCGTCGTCTGGTAGAGCCCTTCCAGCGCGTTCTCGAACATCTCGCGATACTGGCGTTCGGCCCGCTGCAGCGCCTCCTCCGCCTGCCGGCGCTGGACGGCGGCGGCGGCCTGGCTGGCCACGAAGGTGAGGAGGCGCTTGTCCTCCTCGGTGTAGGCGGCCGGGTTGGCGTAATCCTGGACGGCGATGACGCCGATGGCGCGGCCCGCGATGATGAGCGGCACCCCGAGCCAGAGGGCGGCGGGCTTGCCGACCGGCACATACTCGCGGTGGTCGCGGAGCAGCACGGTGAGCTCGTCCGCGGTCGTGAGCAGGGGGCGGCCGGTGTGGAGCACGTATTCCGTGAGGCCGAAGCCCGGCTTGCGCGTCGGGGGCGGGGTGAGGACGGTCTCGTCCACGAAGTAGGGGAAGCTCAGCAGCGAGCCGTCGGGGCTGAGCAGGGCGACGTAGAGATTCCGCGCGGGCAGCAGGCCGGCGACGATGCGATGAAGCTCGGCGAAGAGCGTGGTGAGGTCGCCGCCGGCGAGCACGGCCTGGGCGACGTGGTAGGTGGCGTCCTGCACCCGCTGCTGGCGCCGGCGTTCGGTGATGTCCACGCCGATGGTGAGCATGCACTTGGTGCCGTGCATCTCGAAGACGTCGGCGTTGAGCAGGAAGGGCCGGATCGCGCCGTGGCGGTTGCGGAACACGCCCTCGAAGTCGCGGACGCGGCCCTCGCGGCGCATGAGCCCGACGAACCGGTCGCGCTCCGCCGGGTCGATCCAGAGGCCGAGCGCGAGGGTGCTGTGGCCGAGCGCCTCGGCGCGGGTGTAACCGGAGGCCTGCTCGAAGCCGGCGTTGGCCTCGAGGATGTGCCCGTCGGCGAGGCGGGCGATGATCATGAGGGCGGGCGTGGTCTGGAAGGACTTGGCGAAGAACTCCTGCGACTCGCGCTCGCGGGCCTCGCTCATCCGGCGGTGGACGGCGGCGGCGGCCTGGTCGGCGACGAAGGTGAGGAGGCGCTGGTCCTCCTCGGTGTAGGCGGCCGGGTTGGCGTAGTCCTGCACGGCGATGACGCCGATGGCGCGGCCCTCGATCAGCAACGGCGCGACGAGGCGGACGAGGGCGGGATGCTCGAAGGTCTGGTAGGGGCCGCGGGGGCCCAGGAGGGCCGCCAGTTCCGCCTGGGTCACGCGCAGCGCCCGGCCGGTTTCCAGCACGTAGTCGGTGAGGCCGTTGCCGGGCGGGCGCGACGGCACCGACGGGATGAACTGGTCCACGAAATAAGGGAAATGGATCAGCCCGTCGCCCGGGCCGGGGACGGCCACGTAGAAATTCCGCGCCGGGAGGAGGCCGGCGATGATGCGGTGGAGCTCGGCGAAGAGGGCCGACAGGTCGCCGCCGGCCAGCAGCACGCGGGAGATCTGGAACGTGGCCTCCTGGACCTGCTCGCGGCGGCGACGGTCGGTGAGGTCGATGGCCGTCATCAGCATGCAGGCCTCGCCGTTGAGCTCGAAGATGTCCGCGTTGAGCGAGACGAAGCGCGGCCCCTGCTGCTTGGTGTGGAAGACCGCCTCGTAGTTGCGGACCAGGCCCTTTTCCTTCAGCCGCGCCATGAAGGCGACGCGGTCGGCGGGGTTGGGCCAGATGTTCAGCTCGATCGAGGTGCGGCCGATCACCTCCTCGCGGGTGTAGCCGGCGCCGGCGTAGAAGGCCTCGTTGACCTCGATGATGCGCCCGTCGGCCACGCGGGCGATGGCCATGAGGGCGGGGCTGGCGTGGAAGGCCCGGGCAAACGTGCCCGCCGCCTCGCGGGAGGCGGAGGCGGGCGGAATATTCGGGCTCGGCGTGACGGGCTCCACGGGGGTCATCGCATAAACGTTAACGGGGTGCAGGCAACGGCAGATTGGCCGCCGCGCCCGCACCCCGGTTGCACACGATCACTGACACACAAAAACAAGCCGGCGCCGCGCGCCGCGCGACTCACCGCGCCAGCGACTTCAAGTAGGCGACCACCGCGGTGGCGTCGGCCTCGTTGAAGCGGAACTCCGGCATGGGGGGCAGGGGGCGCGCGCCGTTGGGGCGCACGCCTTCCTTCATGAACCTCACCGCCTCGGCCTCGGTCATGGTGGGCAGGCCGGCGATGGGCGGCGCGACGGGCGCCCAGGCGGGCATGGGGAAGGAGGGGGCGAAGCCCAGGGGCGCACCCATGAGCGACAGGCCGGCGATGAACTCGCCGCGTTCGTTGCGGGGGGTGTGGCAGTCGGCGCACATGCCGACATTTTCCACGAGGTAACGACCGCGGGCGACCAGGCCGGAGCGATCGTCCGGCTGGGCGGACAGGGCCACGGTGGTCAGCAGCACGGCGGGAGTGAGGAGCAGCTTGAGCAGGTTTTTCATCGGGATTTTGGTTAAAGGAAAAAGAAGGAGGGACCGGAGGCGCGGCCGATGGCCTGGAGGAGGGTCGGGGCGGGGTTTTCCAAGGTGAACATGGCGGGAAAAGGTTCAGGCGACGTGGCGGGACTGCAGGGCGAGGGCGTCACGGGCGCCGGCTTTCATCGTCTCGGCCAGCAGCCAGTAAGCGCGGGCCCAGGCCGCCTGCATCTCCGCGGTGAACTCCGGGCCGAGGCCCTTGCCGAGCGTCCAGAGCAACGCCTCGCCCACGGTGTCGAAATGCTCGTCGCGCACATGGTAGGCGGCGTGGCGCATGCCCAGCGCGCGGACGGCCGGGGCCAGGGTCTCGAGCCGGTCGAGGCCGTTGACCGCCAGGGCGAGCATCTGCATGAGCTTGCGGCCCTGTTCGGCCATGTCGCCGTGGAACAGCTCGCGGAGCGCGGGATCAAGCTCGAAGAGGCGGGCGTAGAAGAGCGCGGCGGCCTGGTCGGCGATGGGGGCGACTTTCTGGAAGGAAATTTTGACGAGGGATATTTCGTGGGGATTCATGGGGATGGGATGACCACAGGATGCCAGAAATCGCCACCGGCCGGTATGGGCCGGCCGGGCATGGGCCGGCCGGCCAAGGCGGGCGTCCCAAAATCGGAACCGCTGGAACCGGGCGGCCGGTTCCTGTCCGCTTTACTTCGTCCGCGGGGCCGGCCAATTTCCCCGCGTGGAAAAAATCCTGCTCATCGACGATGATGCGAAGATGCGCCGGCAGATGGCGGCGCTGCTCGCGACAGAGGGTTTTCAGACCGTCGAGGCGCGCAACGGCCGGGAGGGTGTGACCCTGGCCGCGCAGGAAAAACCCGACCTCGTCCTCTGCGACATCACCATGCCCGAAATGAACGGCCACCGCGTGCTCGAGGCCGTGCGGGCCGATCCGGCGCTGGCGCACCTGCCGTTCATCTTCCTCACCGGCTGGGCCGAGCGGGAGGACCTCCGCACGGGGATGAACCTCGGCGCGGACGACTATCTGGTGAAACCGGTGGAGCCGGCCGAGCTGCTGGCCGCCGTGCGGACCCGCCTGCGCCGGCACCAGTCGGCGGGCCGCGCCGCCACCCCGCTGGCCGCCGCCACCCCCGAGGCGTTGCAGCGGCTCGGCCTCACGCCCCGCGAGGCGGAAATCCTTTCCTGGGTGGTGCAGGGCAAGACGAACCCGGAGATCGGCATCATCCTCGGCATCCAGCTCACGACGGTGAAGAAGCACCTCGAGAGCACCTTCGCCAAGCTCGGCGTGGAGAACCGCACCGCCGCCGTCACGCTCGCGCTCGAGCAGCTCAGCGGCCGGGGTTGAACGGCGCGGCGGTTTCCAGCCGGGGTTTGGGCGGCCGGGGGAACCAGCGGCTCGTGACGTTGCAGTAGTCGGAATACATCGCGCCGTAGCGGCGCTGCAGACCGGGCTCTTCGATCAGCATCACGAAAACCTGGAAGGCCGACGCCAGGCAGACCGTGTAGAGCAGGACGGTGAGGCTCAGGAAGAAGACCGCCTCCCCGAGCACGAAGAGCAGGACGGCCAGATACATCGGGTTGCGCACCCAACGGTAGGGGCCGCGCATCACCAGCTTCCTCGGCGGATCGACCGGCGCCGGCGTGCCGCGGCCGTGGGCGCCGAAGAGCCACACGCAGGCGAGGTAAAGTGCGACGCCGGCCAGCAGCAGGGGGAGGGCAGCATAGTGCTGCGCGGTCCAGGCGGCCGGCAGCCGCGCCCGACGCAGCAGGAAAACGAGCGGCATCCAGCCGACGACAAAGCCGGGGACGAGCACGGTGAAGAAAAGGTTTTTAAGGAAAAGCCACATGGGGTGGAAGGTGGGCGGCGGGAAGGTCAGGCCGGTGACGGGACAAGCGGTCCGGGGTCCTGGCCGATGGTGCGGCGGAGGGACTCGAGGTTCTCGCGCACGAGGGCGCCCATCGATTCGCATTGCAGGTAATTCGTGGAGTGAAAGTGCTCGGCGAGGCCCTCGCGCAGCGTGACGACATGCTCCGGCGGGGCGATGGGATCGAAGGCCATCGCATCGAGCAGCAGCTTGAGCCGGAGGGAGGCCAGGTCGGCCCGGTGCAAAATGAGCGACTGCTCCTCCCGCTGGTATTGGTGCGCCGTCTCCAGGTGGAGGTGCTTGGCGCAGAAAAGCGTGAGCGGCGTGTTGTCCTTGAAGAACTGCGGCAGGTAGAAGTTTTTCCGCCCGACGTAGCTCTGCTGGTCGAAATCCATCGCACGGATGCGGATCTGCGCGTCCTCGAAGTCGGGGGTGATGACGACGACGAAGTTGTAGCTGCGCATGTCGCCGAGCAGGCGGACAAAGCAGCGCTCGTTGAACTTCACCAGCTCCTTGGCGATGCGGATGGGCTTGAGCTCGTCGCGGCCGAGCCAGCGGCTGATGAAGATGTCGCCCGGGATGCCGGCGACGTGCTCCTCGACGAGGGTGTTGCCGTGGGTGAGGAAATTGAGGCGGTTGGGCGACAGCAGGTGCTCGAGCTCGAGGCCGTAGACGCGCGAGGCGTCGGCCTTCTTGACGTAGAAGTAGTCTTGGTTGTCGTTGTAGGCATTGACGATCCGGATGCGGAAGGGCGTCGAGTTGCCGAAGGCGCAGAAGTCCACGCGGTCGATGAAGAGATGCTCCATGACGGAGGCGTCGCCGTCGACCCGGAGAAGGGCGTAGATGCGCTTGAGACCCTCGTTGAGGTGGTTCATCTCGGCCGGCGGGTAGATGACGGTTTCCCACAGGGTATTGTGGCCGGCGGCGTCGGTCAGCGGGATGGTATCCTGGAAATGCCGCAGCTGCTCGTAGGTGACCGGCAGCTCGCGCTCGCGGCGATATTGCCGCAAGTAGCCGCGCAAGCCGTCCCGGATGGGATAGCTTGGTTTTTTCTGCATGCGGACCTCGTTGGTGGGGTCGGGAGGGTGATCCATCCGGCCGGCACCATGGGGAGGGCCGCGGGACGTGGCAATAGCGGGTCGCGTGATAGGATCGAAACCACGCCGCCGCATGGCCGGCACGTGGCGGCCTTATGCACCTGCCCTAGGTGGCCGTGCGGCCCTGGCGCAGGCGGTCGAGGAAGACGGCGACGATGATGACGAGGCCGATGATGATTTCCTGGAAATACGTCGGCCAGCCCATCTGCTGCGAGCCGTTGCGGAGCACGGCCATGATGAGCGCGCCGATCATCGAGCCGAGGATGGTGCCCACGCCGCCGTTGAGGCTGGCGCCGCCGATGATGACGGCCGCGATGATGTCGAGCTCGAGGCCGACCGCGACCGTCGGGTCGCCCTGCCGCAGCCGCGAGAGCTGGAACAGGCCCGCCAGGCCGAAGAAACAGCCGGCCAGGGCGTAGACGAGGACCTTGAGGCGCGCGGTCGGGATGCCGCAGAGCCGGGCGGTCGCCTCGTTGGAACCGAGGGCGAAGATGTGCCGGCCGAAGACCGTGTTGCGCAGCAGCAGCGAGGTGAGGAGGGCGAGCCCGAGGGCCACCCACACGCCCGCCGGCAGGGCGTGGCTGAACGGATCGGCGGTCGTCATCCAGCGGTTGATGGACGAACTGTCATAGTTGACCGTCTGGTTGTCGGCCAGCCACTTGGAGGTGCCGCGGGCGAGGCCCAGCGTGCCGAGCGTGATGATGAAGGGGGTCATGCGCAGGCCGGCGATCGCCGCGCCGTTGAACAGGCCGATGAACCCGCCGGAGGCGACGACGGCGAGGACCACCGGGGCGGCGGCCCAGCCCTGCTGGACGAGCAGGGCGCCCACGACGCTGGTCAGTGCGATGGTCGAGCCGGCCGACAGGTCGATGCCGCCGCCGACGATGATCAGGGTCATGCCGAGCGCCCCGATGGCGACGATGACCGTCTGGGTGAAGATGATCTTGAAATTGTTGTAGGTGAGAAAGAATTCGCGCGTCTCGTCCGGGAGCGCGAAGAGGACGATCACGAGGATGAGCCCGATGAACGGGCCGCCCTGGCCGAGGATTTTTTTCAGGGTGTCTTTCATCGGGAATGGTCAGGCGCTGCCGGTGGCGACGCGCATGATGTCGGGTTCGTTCCACTGCGCGCGCGGGCGCACGGCGGCGAGTTCGCCGCGGCACATGACGCCGATGGTGTCGCACAGGCCGAGCAGTTCGGGGAGGTAGGAGCTGACGACGACCACCGCCTTGCCGGCGGCGGCGAGTTCGCTGACCAGCTGGTAGATCTGCGCCTTGCTGCCGACGTCGATGCCGCGGGTGGGCTCGTCGAGCAGGAAGATCCGCGCCGGGTGCTCGAGGAGCCGGGCGAGCGCGACCTTCTGCTGGTTGCCGCCCGAGAGTTCGCCGATGGGCTGCGCCGCGTCGCGGCATTTCACCCGCAGTTCGCCGATCCAGTGCCGCGCGGTCGACTGCTGCCGGCCGCTGCTGATCCAGCCGAACCGGCCGAACCGGTCCATCTTGGTCAAGGTGAGGTTGTCCGCGAGGGACTGGT
This sequence comes from Lacunisphaera sp., assembly GCA_029945855.1. Lineage (GTDB taxonomy): Bacteria > Verrucomicrobiota > Verrucomicrobiia > Opitutales > Opitutaceae > Lacunisphaera. Next base: position 8,728 of record JAQSDJ010000162.1, on the reverse strand, counting down.
TGAGCATCAGGCCCTCTTCCTTGCGGTTTTCGCTCAAAAAGCCCACGCCCTGGGCCCAGCGGGCCCGCGGGCTGGCCCGGCCGGCGGGTGCACCGACGATGCAGACCTCGCCGGCGTCGAGTTCATCGAGGCAAAAGAGGGTGCGCAGCAGGTCCGTGCGCCCCGCGCCGATCAGGCCGGCGAGGCCGAAGATCTCCCCGGCGCGCAGGTTGAGCGAACAAGTAGGTCGGGCTTTACGCCCGACGTTCTCTGCCTTGGTCGCGGTAGATGTCGGGGATAAACCCCGACCTACAAAGCGGGAGAGGGCCGCGGATTTTACTTCCAGCACCACGGCGCCCGGCTCGTGGGTGGAGCGCGGGTATAAATCCTTCACCTCGCGGCCGGTCATCAGCGTGACAAGGTGATCGAGGCTGGCGCCGGCCATCACGCCCGAACCGACCGTCTCACCGTCCTTCAGCACCGTGTAGCGGTCCGCGATGCGGCCGCATTCCTCGAGAAAGTGGCTGATGTAGATCACGCTCACGCCCGCGGTGCGCAGCCGGCCGATGGTGGCGAACAGGATCTCGGTGTCGGCCTGGGTCAGGCTGCTCGTCGGTTCGTCCATGATTAGCACCTGCGGTTGCAGGAGCAGCGCGCGGGCGATCTCGATGATTTGTTGTTCGGCGATGGAGAACGCGCCGGCGGGGCGGCGGAGGTCGAGGTTCCCGTGCCCGAGCTGCGTCAGCGCGGCGCGGGCCCGCTCACGGGAGGCGTGGCCGTCGATCCAGCCGAGCCGGGCGGACTCGGCGCCGAGCAAAATGTTTTCCTGCGCGCTCAGGTGCAGGGCGAGGTTCAGCTCCTGGTAGATCATCGCCACGCCCTTGAGCCGGGCGTCATGCGGGTTGGTGGGGAGATAGGGAGCGCCGCCGAGCTCCATGGTGCCGGCGTCGGCGGCGTGGGCGCCGCTCAGGATCTTCATGAGCGTGCTCTTGCCGGCGCCGTTCTCGCCGATGAGCGCGTGCACCTCGCCGGGGGCGACGTCTAGCGAGACGTTCCGCAGCGCGCGGGTCGCACCGAAGCTTTTCCGGATGCCGGTGAGGCGGAGGCGCGGGTCGGCCATCACTTCAGATATTTGTCCAGCGGGGGCTTGACGATGTCGGCCAGCGCGGGGTCGTCGAAGTTTTCCCGGGTGACGTAGCCGACGCCGGTGTCGATGCGGGCAGGGACCTTTTCGCCGCGCAGGACGGCGACCATGGTCTTCACGCCGAGGTAGCCCATGTTCAGGGGATTCTGCACAACGAGGCCGTCGATGTCGCCCGACTTGAGGCCGGCGTTGAGCATTTCGCCGGAGTCGAAGGCGACATATTTCACCTTGCCCGCCAGGCCGGCGTCGCGGAGGGCGAGCAGCATGCCGGCGGCGGAAGATTCGTTGGAGGCGAAGACGCCGTTGACGACCTTGCCGTAGCGGCTGAGCAGGTTCTCCGCGGCACGCTTGGCGGTGTCGCGCGTGGCGCCGGCATGCTGGTCGATGGAGAGCAGTTTTAGGGCGGGGAAATCCTTCGTCATCACCTCGACGAAGCCCGCCTCGCGCTCCTCGGTGCTGTTGGAGCCGACCTGGAGGCGGAGCATGATGATATTGCCCTTGCCGCCGAGGAGCTTGCCCAGCTCGCGGGCGGCGATGCGGCCGCCCTCGCGGTTGTCGGTGGCGACGAAGCTGGTGTAGGCCTTGGTGGCCAGGCCCGAGTCGATGATGACGACGGGGATTTTGCCGCGGACGGCGGTCTCGACCGGGGCGACCAGGGCCCGGTCGTCCAGCGGGGCGAGCACGATGCCGTCCACCCGGCGGCCGATGAAATTTTCGACCACCTGCACCTGTTGCTCGCGGTCGTCCTCCTTGAGCGGGCCCTTCCAGATGAGGTTCACCTTGATGCCGGCGTCGGCCAGCTCGAGGCGGGCCTTCTCGGCGCCGGCGTGGATGGATTTCCAGAATTCGTGCGTCGTGCCCTTGGGGATCACGGCGATGGTATAGGTATCGGCCGCCCGGACCGCGACAGCGGCGGCGGCAAGGAACAAGAGCGTGGTGAGCCGGCGGTATTTCATAAGAAGCGGGGGGCGGAAAATCCGCAGTGGAGGGGTGTGGGGTGAAAAGAGCGATAACCGGCCGGGAACGGGCGTCAACCCGGCCAAAGACCGGCGGGCACCTCGATGACGGTCTTGATGACGGTGGGATCGGCCGCGACCGCGGGGAAGCGCCGCGGCGTGTCGGCGAGCGCGAAGCGGTGGGTGATCCACGGCGTGGTGTCGATCTTGCCGGCCTCGATGAGCGCGATGATGTCGCGGAAGGTGCCGGGCAGGGCGTTGCGGCTGGCGAGCAGGGTGAGCTCGCGGCGGTGGAAGTTCGGGTCGTGGAAGGTGACGTCGCCCTGGAACAGGCCGACGAACACGATGCGCCCGCCGTGGGCCGGCAGGTCGAAGGTGCCGGCCATCGACTTCGGATTGCCCGTTGCGTCAATGACAACCGTCGGCAGGTCACCGCCGCCGAGGGTGCGAAGCTGCGCGATGGCGTCGGGCCCGGGGGCGAGGGTGTGATTCACCCCGAGTTGCCGGCGGCAGAACTCGAGGCGCGACTCGCTCATGTCCATCACGGCCAGGGCGGCACCGCGGACCTGCACGAACTGGATGACGCTCAGCCCGATCGGGCCGGCGCCGATGACGAGCACGAAGTCGTCGGCCTGGATCCCGGCGCGCTCGACGGCGTGCGCGCCGATGCCGAGGGTCTCGACGAGAGCGAGCTGGTCGTAGGTGAGCTGGGCGGACTTATGCAGCTTGCGCGCGGGGAGGGCGAACACGGGGCGCATGCCGCCATCGGTGTGCACCCCGAGCACCTTGATGTCGGCGCAGCAGTTCGGCTTGCCGCGGCGGCAGGCGATGCAGCGGCCGCAATTGAGGTAGGGCTCGACCGAGCAGCGGTCGCCGGCCCGGAGTCCGTGCGGGTCGCTGCCGGGATCGAGCACCTCGACGCCCAGCTCGTGGCCGAGGATGCGCGGGTAGGAAAAGAAGGGCTGCTTGCCGGCGAAGGCATGCAGGTCGGTGCCGCAGACGCCGATGCGGTGCACGCGCACGAGCGCGTCACCCGGCACCGGCACGGGCGGCGGGGCGTCGGTGGCGCTGAATTGACCGGGTTTATCGAGGATGATCGAGAGCATGACTCACGGGATGAGGGCGTCCCGGTTCTCGGGCCGGCCGCGGGTGAAGTTGTGGTTGTGGATCGGCTGCAGGACCGCGAGGACCTTGGCCATCAGCTCGAAGTCGATCGGCGCCTCGATGGCGGCGACATTCTTGCGGATGTTGTCCGGGCTCGCCGTGCCGACGAGGGTGGTCGCGATGCCGGGGTGGTGGACGGCGAACTGCAGCGCGAGCGACGTGATGTCGGCGCCGACAGACGCGCAGTATTCCACGGCGCGGCGGCAGCCGGCCTTGATGGCCGGGGGCGCGGGATGCCAGTCCGGCCCGCCGCGCCCGGTGAGCAGGCCCATGCCCGTGGCCGAGGCGTTGATGACGCCGACACCCTTTTTTTGCAGGTAAGGCAGGAGCGCCTCGAGGCCGGTGTCATTGAGGCAATACCGGCAGAACGACAGGACGGCCTCCACGGTGCCGTCCGGCACGCGGTCGAGGATCGAGGGGAAAACCTTCAGCGGCAGCCCGGTGAGGCCGAGGTGGCCGACGCGGCCGGCTTCGCGCAGCTTTATCATGGCGGGCAGGGTCTCGTTCACGATCTGGTTGTGATCGGCAAACTCGATGTCGTGGCAGTGCAGAACATCGATATAGTCCGTGCCGAGCCGCCGGCAGCTCTCGTTGAAACTCGTGGCGACGCGCGCGGCGGAGAAGTCGAAGTGGCCCTCGCCATACTGGCCGAGCTTGGTCGCGAGGTGGTAGCTCTCGCGCGGGACGCCCTGCAGGGCGCGGCCCAGCACGGTCTCGGAGCGGGTGACGCCGTAATGCGGGGAGGTGTCGAGGAAGTTGATGCCGAGATCCAGCGCGGTGCGGACGGTGCGGATGCCTTCGCCCTCGTCGATGGGGCGGAAGGCATTGCCCAGCGGCGAGGCGCCGTAGCTGAGGACCGAAACCTTGAGGCCGGTGCGGCCGAGTTGCCGGTAATGCATGGTCAGGGGGTGAGGCGGTAGAATTTGGCGGCGGTGTCGCCCAAGATGGCTTTTCGCTCGGCGGAAGCGAGTCCGGTCACGCAGCTTTCCACGAAGCGGTCCCAGCGCGTATACTCCGCGGCGACCAGGCAGACCGGCCAGTCCGAGCCGAACATCAGCCGGTCGGGGCCGAAGAGGGCGAGCACCACGTCGAAGTAGGGCCAGAGCAGCTCCGGCGTCCACTCGATCCCGAGCACCTCGGTGACCACGCCGGAGAACTTGCAGCAGACGTTCGGCCGGCGCGCGAGCTCGGCCAGGTCGCGGCGCCACTCTGCCGGCGGGGCGCCGGTGATGACGGGCTTGGCGAGGTGGTCGAGCACGAAGGGCAGGGACGGGTGCCGGTCGACCAGCGCGAGGGCCGCAGGCAGCTGCGGGGCCTGCACGAGCAGGTCGTAACTGAGGCCGCGGGCGGTCACGGCGCGCAAGCCGGCGTTGAAGGCCGGATCGGTCATGAAGGCGTCGGGCTCGCCCTGGAGGACATGGCGCACGCCCTTGAGATTTTTATCCGCACCCAATTCGTCGAGCCGGCGGGGGGCCTCCGGGTCGGTCAGCGGCACCCAGCCGACCACGCCCTTGATGAAGGGATGCCGCTGTGCGTGCTCGAGCAACCCCGTCGTCTCCGCCAGCGTCTGCCGGGCCTGCACGGCGATCGTGCCGTCGACATGGGCGGCGGCAAGGAACGGGGCCAGGTCGGTCGGCTGGAAATCGCGTCGGATGGCGCCCATCCCGTCGCTGATCCAGTCGAACTCCTCCGGCGTGTAGCGCCAGAAATGTTGGTGCGCGTCGATCTTCACGCCGACTCGAGGATGAGGTTGGCGTAGGGCACCGCGGGGTTGAGCAGGCCGGATTGAAGCATGGCGGAAAGGGGAATGCGCAGAATCGCGCGGACGGCGGTCGGGGGCAAGGCCGCGTTATGTGATACGTCAATCCGGGGTCAGCAACCGCGCGCACAGCGCCGCGAGCCGCGCGCGCAACGGCTGGCTGCGTTCGGCGAAGTCGCGCTGGTGCCGTTCGTATTCGGCCCGGCCCTCCGGGGTCTCGATGCAAACGGGGGCGAAGCCGAGTCTGGCCAGATCGTAGGGGCTCGCGCGCATGTCCAGCTCGCGGATGTCGCGTGCCAGAGCGAAGCAGTCGGCGATGAGCTCGCTGGGCGTGAAGGGCGCGAGTTTGAACGCCCACTTGTAGAGGTCCATGTTGGCGTGCAGGCAGCCGCGCTGCTCGAACAGCGAAACCTCGGCGCGGGTGGGCTGCAGTTTGTTGAGCGGCCGGGCCGGGGCGGTGAAGAAACGGAACGCGTCGAAGTGCGTGCAGCGCACCGGCTGGGCCTCGACGATGCGCGCCAGCTCGTCGGGCGGAAAGCGCAGCGGCCAGGCGTTGTGCCGCACCTCGTCGGGCGTCTGCCGGTAGACCATCGCCCACTCGTGAAGGCCGAAGCAGCCGAACGCGGGCGGCCGCTCCGCCGTCGCGCGCAGCAGGCCGAGCATCCACGCGACGCTTTCACGCCGGGGCAGCGCGGCGAGATTAAGGGCGACGCCGTCTTCACCCTCGTGATATTCCGGCCAGCGGAGGAATTCCCGCGCGGCCCCGCCCGCCAGCACGACATCCGGTCCCGGATGCCAGCGGCGCAGCCACGCCGGGCGGAAGCGGTAATATTCGAAGAGGAAGTCGTAGACCGGATGCTTTTCGCCGCGGGCCGCGCGGTTTTGGTGCGGGTCGGTCCAGGCCCGCACGCGCTGTTCGTGCGCTTGGCGGCGCTCGAGCCACTCGGATTCGGTCAGGATCGTCACGGGCCCGGTCACGATCATTTCAGCTTCCCTTCAGCAGCAGCCGGCGGACGCCCTCGATGGGCGCGGTCTCGATGAACCGCAGCGCGACCGGCCAGTTGAGCTTGCTGGCGAGCGAGCGCAGGACGAAGACCGCCGGCGGGTTGTTGAGGATCCGGCCGCTGACCCCGCAGGGCGGGCGGGCGGCGGTTTTTGGGAAAAAACGATGGATGACCCCGTCAGCCAGCCGGGCGAGATCCGTGAGGGAGTCCGCCAGCACCTGCTGGGCGGGGCCGCAGTCCTGCGCGGCGAGCTCGATGACCCGCGGGGCGAAGGCGGCGATCTGCGCGTGGGCCGCCGGATCGTGGTAAAAGAAGCGGGAATTTGTGGGGTAGTCGGCCAGTCCGGTGTGGGCGCACAAGGCCGTAGTCAGCGGCGACCGGGTTTCCGCGGGCCGGGCCTGCAGCTCGAGGAGGGCGGCGGCGATGGCGCGGCGGCCGAGATCGAAACCGCTGCCGGGATCGCCGAGTTTCCAGCCGAGCCCACCGGCGTAGTGGATGGAACCGTCCGGGGCGCGGGCGGCGACGAACGAACCGGTGCCGGCGTGCAGCACCAGGCCGGGCGCGCCTTCGGTGGCGAGCTCGAGCACAGGCCGCGAATCATCGGTCGTGGTGATCCGGCCGAAACCGGTCAGCGCCGCCGCCGTCTCGCGCCAGTAATCGCGGTTGCCGGCCATGCACAGCAGCGTGCTCTGCACACTGCCGGCCGGGAGCTTGGAGCAAAGAGCATGGAGCGATTCCAGCAGGATGATGCGGGCCTGCTCCGGGCCCACCTGGCTGGGGTTGCAGCCGGAGGCGAGGTGTCGGGCCGTGATGGCACCGGCGGCGTCGACGAGAATCAGCTCAGTCTTGGTGCCGCCGCCGTCGACGCCGATTTGGATATTCATGGGCTGATTTACGGGAGGAAATGGAGAAAGGGGAGAAGCGGGCGGCCTCAAGCGACCCCCCCACCGTGACCCCAGGCCAGCAGGCGGCCGAGGCGGCCCCGGTAGCGGGCCCCCAGGCCGCGGGTGGATTCGATCGCGTCGGGCATATTCTGGCTGCGGAGGATCGGGAGCGGGTGGCCGTGGGCCTTCAGCCAGTCGATGACCTCGAGCGACAGCAGGTTGAGCAACGTGGCCCCGATGAGGGTCGAGGTGGGACCGGCCATGACGCCGTCGGCCACCGGGGTGATCGCGTCGCCGGGCACGCCGCCGTTGTCGAGGACGTGGTCGGCGACCTCGTGCAGTTTTTGGCCACCGGGGTGGACGGTCACGGCGGCGCGCGACATGGCGACGCTGGTGAGGCCGACGACGATGAGGCCCTTCTGTTTGGCGTAGAGCGCGACCTCAAGCGGCGAGGAGTTCTTGCCGGAATTGGAGATGACAATGATCGTCTCGCCGGGCAGGAGCTGGTGCTGGCGGTCGTAGCGGCCGGCGAGCGCGGTGCCGTAGCCGACGAGGTTCTCGATGAAGCCGCCGGTTGGGTCGGGGAGACCGCTGACGCAGACGAGCCCGCCGGCGCGGCCGATGATCTCGCGGGCGATGACCTCGCTGTGGCCGCTGCCGAAGAGGTGGAGCACGCCGCCCGACGCGACGGAGGCGCCGATGACCGCGCCGAGCTTTTTCAGCACGGGGGCGTTCTGCGCGCACATCTGGTGCAGCATGGCGGTGCCGGTGGTGAGATAATGTTCGGCGGACGAAGGCATGGCGCGAGTCTTGCGGCAACGCCGTCGGCTGCACGACAAAATTCCGGCCGGCGGCGGCCACGGCCCGGCTCAATAGTGGAAGGAGCAGCCGAGGGAGCCGAAGACGTCGTGCTGCAGCTGGCCGTAGTATTCCTTGGTGCGGTAATTCTGGGTGTAGGTGAACTGCAGACCCTTGAGCCGCGGACCGGAAAACGGCAGGCGCAGCACCAAGCCGACGTTGAGGTCGGCGACGATCGGGCGCTTGTCGACCGAGGGGCTGTCGCGCCAGGTGTTGCCGTCGAGGAAGATGTCGCGGGCGACGGCGCGCGTCTCGCCGCTGCCGAACAGATAGAGGCTGAACCGGTGGGCCGAGACCAGAGCGCCCCCGGCCGGCCGGATGAGGTCGGCGCCGAAGTCGGGCGGCAGCCACCAGCCGAGGCGCACGGCGAAACCGGCGGCGACGTTGGTGCGGACATTACCGAGGGTCGCGCCGCCTCGGACGATGAGGTCCGACTGCAGGCCCGGCATAGGCAGGCGGACCTTGCCCACCCGGTAGCGACGTTCCCAGGAAAGCATGAGGCCGGGCTCGTTGTGCAACTGGTGGTCCCACCCGTTGGCGTGCGGCACCTGGATGACGTCGTGCCAGGCGTTCTGGAACTGTTGCCCGAGGGCGGCGGGACCGACCATGCCGAGGGAGAGCTCGACGACACGCAGCAGCCGGGAATCGTCGCTCTGGGCCTGGAAGATGAACGAGCCGTAGAGCCAGCCGGCATAGGGCCGGTCGTCGGGCAGCGGCAGGGGGGTGTCGGTGTCCTTGGGGGTGTAGATGTTCTGTCCGAGGGCGACTCCGACCTTGTAGACCTGGCGCCGGGCGGTCGCGCTGTTGAGGGTGGGCACGAGCTCGGTGATCCGCTGCAGCAGCTCCGGCGATTCATCCACCCGGGTCTCGCCCAGCAGGGTGAACTTCATGCCGTTGGTGTAGTGCCGGTCGGTGCCGGCGAAATACAGAGCCGTCCCACAGCAGCGGATGAGCTGAGCGGAGAAAAGTGGCTCGGTTGA
>JAQSDJ010000161.1:3132-21310 GCA_029945855.1 Lacunisphaera sp. | reverse complement strand
AGCACGGCCGCGGCAGCGGCGTGGTCATCACCGGCGGCCAGGACAACCAGGTCGCCGGCTGCACCTTCCGCGAGCTCGGCGGCGAGGCCCTCGTCATCACCGGCGGGGCGCGCCACCGGGCCGTCAGCTGCGACTTCCACGATCTGGCCCTGGGGGCCATCCGGGTCGCGGGCGGCGACCGGGCCACGCTCACGCCGTCGCGCCACGAGATCCTCAACAACCACATCCACGATTTCAGCCAATGGCTGCGCACCGGGCAGTATGGCGTGCTCTTCGACGGCGTCGGCCAGCGCGTGGCGCACAACCTCATCCACGACGCGCCCTTCGAGGCCATGTATCAGCGCGGCAACGATCACGTGCTCGAGTTCAACGAGGTTTACCGCGTCTGCACCGAGACCGGCGACGCCGGCGCGATCCACACCGGCCGCGACTTCACCTGGCAGGGCAACATCATCCGCTACAACTACTGGCACGACCTCCAGGGCCCCGGCCTGCACGGCGTGACGGCGGTCTACCTCGACGACTTCTCCTGTGGCTACAAGATCTACGGCAATGTCTTCTACCGCGCCGGCCGGGCGGTGCAGCTCGGCGGCGGCCGCGACAACACCGTCGCCAACAACCTGTTTGTCGACTGCGATCCCGCGGTGCATCTCGACGCCCGCGGCCTCGGCTGGGCGCGGAATTATTTCAACGGCGAGTTCATCTGGCTCGCCGACCGTTTCCACGAGATGCGCGGCGACCAGCCGCCCTATGCCGACCGTTATCCCCGGCTGAAGACCATCATGCAGGACGAGCCCGCCGTGCCGAAGGGCAACGTCGTCACGGGCAACGTCTCATGGGGCTCCGGCCGCTGGTGCGACGTGTATGATTTCTACGCCTTCGACTTCCACCGCGCCATTACGATGCGCGACAACCTCGTCGCCGATGCCGGTTTCCTGCGCCGCCGCGCCCAGCCGGAGACGACGATGGACCCGTATTACCTCAACATCGACGGCAAGGAAGGCTACGCCCTCCTGCCCACCGACAGCGACGAAACCCGCAGGGAGTTCCCGGGCAACGAGCTCGTCGCGCTGCCGCCCGGCACCTTCGATCCGGTGGCGTTGCGCTTCACGCCCCACGATCCGGCCGCCCTCACCCGGATCGGTTTCGCCCCGCTGCCCCTGGAGCGGATGGGCCTCCAGCTCGACACCTGGCGCACCGAGCTCCCGGCAAGAAAATAACGTAACTTTCCCGGATTTCTCGGGTTATTGAGCCATCCCTCCCATGAAAGTCATCGGAATCTTTCTGCTCTGGTGTCTGTTGCTCGCCGTCTGCTGGCCACTGGCCCTGCTGGCGTTGGTGCTGGCGCCGCTCGTCTGGTTGATCGCCCTGCCGTTCCGCCTGCTCGGGATGGTTGTCGCGGCGACCTTCGCCTTCATCAAGGCGTTGCTCTTCCTCCCCGCCCGCCTGCTCGGCGGGGCGACCTGACAGGCAACCGGGGCGCAACAATAGGATTCAACCGGCCGCCTTAACCGTGTAGCGGTTGAGCATGCCCCTCAATCGCCGGGATTTCCTGAAAACCTCCCTGGCGGCTTCCACCGTCGCCGCCCTTGCCCCCCGCCTGGCCGGAGGGGAGACGGTAGCCTTGGCCGGCCGTGAGTATTACGAGCTGCGTTGTTATCACCTGAAGGCCGACACGCGGCTCAAGGCGGACGCCAATCCCGCCCTGCTCGACGCCTACCTCGAAGAGGCGCTCCTGCCCGCGCTCGCCCGCCTCGGGCTCACGAACATTGGTGTTTTCACCGAGCTCGACGTAAACAAGCAGGCCGCGACCGCCGGGCCGCGGCCCGGCTCACCCGTCTGGGTGTTGATCCCGCATCCATCGCTCACCTCGTTCCTGACGGTGACCGCCGCCTCCCGGTTCAATGCGCCCTACCCGCCGGCCAGCGCCGGCTATATCAACGCCCCCAAGGCCGGCCCGGCGTTTGAGCGCATCGACTCCTGGCTGCTGCTCGCCTTTGCCGGCATGCCCCGGCTGGAACGGCCGGCCTTCTCGCGCGAGCGCGTGCCGACCCGGGTCTTTGAGATGCGCGACTACGAGAGCCACAGCGAATTGAAGGCGCTCGGCAAGATGGCAATGTTCGATGACGGGGAGATCGCGCTGATGAAGGAACTGGGGCTGGCACCGATGTGCTTCGGCCAGGCGCTGGCCGGACCGGACCTGCCGCATCTCCGCTATATCACCGGCGGCCCTGATCTCGCCACTCACCTGGCCAACTGGAAAAAGTTCGGCCCCGATCCGCGGTGGATCCGGATGAAGGAGGATCCCCGCTACGCCGACACCGTGTCGAGGAACACCGCCCGTTTCCTCACGCCCAAGCCGTATTCCCAGCTTTGAGGCACGGGCAGTCCGGTCTGGAGCTGCCGCCGCCCTAGCAATGCCGGACGAACTCGCCGATGAAGCGATCGATGTTCGGTCCGGAAACCTGGGCCTCGATCTCGCGGCGCAGCCCGTGGATCTTCTCCGTCAGCTGCACGTTCACCCCCAGGCGCTGCGCGAGCTGGCGGATCGCCGGCAGGCGGTTTCGCTCCCACCGCCAGCAGCTGAGGCCGACACAGATCGGCTTGGAAACATGCTTCGCGAAGGGGGTGGCGGACGTGTTCATCAAGCCCGCCTTGCAGCCCAAACCGCGCCAAGCCGACCGGCTTTTTGCGCCAGCCGCGGAAAAGTCTGTCTTATCGGACACCGCCGATCGGTCCGGCCCGCCGTTTGATCAGTTGGGCTTCGCCGCGGCGGCCCGATAGGCGAAGATCGCGAGGGCGACGATGACGAAGTCGAGGACCGCCGTGAGCAGCAGACCGGCGATGGCCTGCCACTCCCCGTAACGCTCCGTGTAGACATACAGGGCGATGTTCGCCAGGCCGAAGAGCAGCCAGGTGGTCTTGCTGACCCCCACGGTGGAGCGATGGCGCACAATCCGCACGATTTGGAGCAAGGTCGCGGCCGGGAAGATGATGGCAGGTAGGATGCCCGCGAGGTAGGTGAAGTTCATTGGTTGGACCTAGGAATGGAGGAAATCAGCCGGCTTGTCACGGCTGGGCCCGCCGGGGGCGCCTCAAACCAATAGCGACGAACTACACGAATCACCGGGCCGCATGCCGCGGCTTGAGCCGCCTGATGAGGCCGTCGGCCAGCGCGTCGGCCTGCAGCACAATCTTCAGGCCCACGGGCGGGGTCTGCTTGGGCGCCGCGCGCTTGAGCCAAGCCAAGGTGGCCTCGGCCTGGTCGAGGCATTCCTGCAGCATCGCCTCCTTCGTCTCGTGCATGGCGCCACTCGCGGTGAATTCCTCCGCGGTGCCGGCCCGGCCCATGAACCGCGGCGTCAGTTCGTCGCCGATCCAGACGCGCCAGTCGGGATCGTCGGCAAAATAGACGACCAGCACGCCGTCGCGGATGACGCCGAGCTTGTTCGCGAGGTCGCGCATGTAGGCGCCCGGCACCTTGTCCTCCACCGCGGTGGGTGACTTCAGTTGCAGGCGGATCAGCACCCGGATCCCGGCGGTGCGCTCGAAGCTGACCAGCTTCGACTCGAGTCCCTGCGCCCAGGGCGAGCCGGCCGGCAGCAATCCGCCCGCATCGTCCACATGCGGGGCGGGTGCCGCCGCGACCGGCAGGGACACCAGCAGCAGCAGCGCGAGGGCGAGGGCAAGGCGTATCATGGGAACGACGTTGCCCGGTTCGCCCCGCACGGCAACGAAAGTTCCGCGGTGGAATCATTTGCCATCCACCCCGATCCGGCTTCCGTAACCCCCGCCCTCTCCGTCCCAACCCCCAACCCAGGACCGCCATGCCCCGCCGGACCGCCCAGGAATTCGATCAGGAGCTGCTTGATATCTACGACTACTACGTCCACGGCCAGATCGACCGCCGGGGTTTTCTGGAAAGGGCCGCCAAGTTTGCCGTCGGCGGGCTGACCGCCGCGGCGCTGTTGGAAATGCTGAGTCCGCAATACGCCTTCGCCGCCGAAGTGCCGAAGGAGGACACGCGGGTGAAGTCTGAATACTTGAAATACCCGTCACCGGACGGCAGCGGCGAGATGCGCGGCCTGTTCGCCCGGCCCGCCGGGGCGGCCGGCCGGCTGCCGGGCGTGGTCGTCGTGCACGAGAATCGCGGCCTGAACCCCTACATCGAGGATGTCACGCGCCGCGTTGCGCTCGCCGGCTTCGTGGCGTTCGCCCCCGACGCCCTCTACCCGCTCGGCGGCTACCCGGGCAGCGACGACGTCGGCCGCACGATGCAGCAGAAACTCGACGGCAAGAAGATCACCGAGGACTTCGTTGCGGCGGCGAAATTCCTCCACGCCCATCCCGCCTGCAACGGATCGCTCGGCGTGACCGGTTTCTGTTTCGGCGGCGGCATGGCCAACACCCTGGCCTGGCGTCTGCCCGACCTGGTGAAGGCGGCCGTGCCCTACTACGGGGGCCAGGCCACCGCGGAGAATGCCGCCAAGATCAAGGGTGCGCTGCTGCTGCATTACGCCGAACTCGATACCCGCGTTAACGCCGGCTGGCCCGCCTATGAGGCCGCGCTGAAGGCCGCCGGCGTCGAGTATGAGGCTTTTATTTACCCCAAGGTGAACCATGGTTTTCACAACGACACCACGCCCCGCTACGACCAGGCGGCGGCCGAGCTTTCGTGGTCGCGCACGATCGCGTTTCTCAAGAAGAAGCTCGGCTAAGGCGGGATCATGAAACTGGAACGCCAGTCACCCCTGAAGCGATGCGCATTGAACGGTGGAACCCGTCCTCCGGACGGGTTGTTGGCGGTGCACCGAAAAACCGGTCACGGAGGACCGGTTCCACCCCCGCCAGCTGTTTGAGCCCGTGGCGGTGATCCGCCTGCTCCCGCCGTCCGGGCCCGATCAATTACGGTTTCACCGCCTGCGGCGTGGCGTCGCCCGGCGCCAAGCCCAGCGACCAAAGGATGCCGCCCAACAGATGCTGATTAAACTGTCCGGCGATATCCGGTGAGTTGGAGCGCTGGGCGAATTCCTTGTCCCACAAATCCTCCCGGTGGCCGAGCGCGGTGTAGAAGACCCGGCCCGTGCCGAACGGCTTGCACCAGCTCAGCGGATAGTCGCCGGGCGTGTGGTTGTTCGGGTGCTTGTCCAGGCGGAGCAGACCGTGCACCGTGCGGCGCTCGAACCGGTTGAACTGGTAGATCTCGTCGAAGAGCGTCCAGGTCGCCGGCAGGTGGCTCGTCGCCGCATGCGCCGGGTCCTCGTTGATGCAGTCCACGCTCACCTGCGGGCCGTGGGTCTTGAACTCGCCGCCGACCATGGCGAGATACGCCGGGAACCCGTGGAAAGTGTCGCTCGCCGCGTGCACCCCGATGAAGGCATGGCCCGCGGCGATCCAGTCGAGAAAACCCTGCTTGTCCGGCAGCGGCAGGTCGCCGGTGGTGTGCACAAAGCAGACGGCGTCGTATTTCTTGAGATTCTGCGGGCTGAGCGCCTGCAGGGCCTCGGCCGCCTTGCCCAACCACAACTCCATCGCCTGTTGGTAGGGTTTGAGCTCGGCCTCAAACTGCTGCAACGCCGCCCGGTAGGCCGGATCCGTCTCGCCGCCCGCACCCGGTTTCGGCCGGGCGGGTGCCTTGGGCTGTCCCGGCGGCTGGGAAACGAAATCAACCGTGAATTGCCCGCTGGCCGCCGCCATTTTCGCCAAGGATGCCTCGGCGGCCGGGATCGAGGTGTGACGGAAAGCGGTGGTGATGGTGACGACGAGGACTTTCTTCGGCGCGGCGTGGGCGGGCAGCACCGCGGCAACAGCCGCCGCGGCACAGAGTAGGCAAGGGATGAGTTTCATGGGATAGAATGGGATAAAAAAGATCGGGCAGCTCAGGTGTTTTGACGCAGCTTTCGCCAGCTATCAAGACACCGCCGGGCCGTCTCCATCTCCGGAAAACGGCTGCCCTCCTGCTCCATCAGATAACATTCCACGCCTCCGACCGATTCGACGGCGGCGATGATGTCGGTCCACGGCGAGGTGCCCTCGCCGAACAGGACCCGGAATTCCTTCTCCTCCTGCGCACGGCCCGGCGCCCAATCCTTCAGATGGATGCTCCGGATGCGGCCTGGATGCGCCTTGATCCAGGCGACCGGATCCTGCCCCGCCGCTACGCAGGTGCCCACGTCGAGCTGGAGCACGAAATCGGCCGGCGTATTGGCCGCGATCAAATCCATGATGCGCATCCCCTCCGCCAACGGCGCCCACTCGGTCTGGTGATTGTGGAAACCCGCGGACAGGCCGTGGGGCCGGAGTTGCGCCATGGTTGCGGTGAGCCCGCCGCAGACATTCTTCCACCCCTCCACCCCGGCGGTTCCCTTGGGCGGCGAGGCCATGACGAGGATGCGGGAGCCCAGAATCCGGTTCAGCTCGATGGCCTTGGCGAGGCTTGCGCCCGGAGCAAACGACTCGGCGCCGTTGTGCGTCGAGGGACAATGCAGGCCGAGCTCATCCATCAGTTTCCGGACTTCCTGGGCGTAAGCCGTGGTCCACTGGAAATAGGGCGCGTAGAATTCCACCGCCGTGTAACCCATTCCGGCCACCTGGCGCAGCGTGCCCGGCAGATCGCGCGCGAGCTCGCCGCGCACCGCATAGAGTTCCAGACCGACGGGTATTTTCATGGAAGAATTCGGCGAGGGAGCCGAGGCGGCCGTCGCCGCGAAGCCACGGCCGGCGACGGAGTGGGACAACAGCGCGGCGGGCACCAGCCCGGTCAGGGCCAGAAACCGGCGCCGGGAGAGAGGCGCGTCGGGAGTCATGCAGTCAGACCATGACCGCGCGGACCACCGTGGCAAGATCAGCGGCCGAGCACCGGCAGCGACGCCAGCACCAGGCGTTCGAAGGCCCCGGCACCTTTCGCGGCATTTTCCAGCGTGTGCGCGTGGGTGAGAATCTCGTCCGAGAGCCCCGCGCCCATGTTGGTGAGGCAGGAGATGCCCACGACCTTCATCCCACAATGCCGGGCGATGAGGCAGTCCGGCACGCTCGACATGCCGACGGCGTCGCCGCCCCACCCCTGTGCCATGCGGATCTCGGCCGGGGTCTCGAACGACGGCCCGCGGAACGCCACATAGACGCCCTCGTGCAGGGTGACGCCCTGCTGCTGCGCGACCACCTTCACCTGGGCGCGGAGATCCTTGTCCCAGGCATCGGCCACCGGGAAAAAACGCGGGCCGAAGGTGTCGTCGTTCGGGCCGACGAGCGGATTGAGTCCGAGAAAATTGATATGATCCGTGATCAGCATCAGTTCGCTGACCTTGATATGCGGCCGGAGACTGCCGGCGGCATTGGAGAGGAAAAGCGTCTCGACCCCGACGGCGTGCACCGCCCGGATCAGGGTTTTCAGCGGATAGGCATCGTGGGTCTCGTAGAAATGCTTGCGTCCGTTCAGCACGATCACGGGCACGCTATTGAGCTGGCCGATGATCAACTGCCCCGCGTGCCCCGCGACCGTGAGCACGGGAAAGCCCGGCAGATCCTTGTAGGCCAGCGTGACGGCCCCCTCGACCCGCGCGGCGAGTCCACCCAGGCCGGAACCGAGGATGACGGCGATCTTCGGCTGCAAGCCGCCGAGCGCGGCGGTGATCCGGGCGGCAGACTGGCGGACGTTCTCGGCGTGGAGCTGGACTTCATTCATGTGCCAATCCCTAGACGAAAACCGCCCAAGGCAAAAGCATGCTTTTGCCGTCGCCGAAAAACGATTGTGTCCGCATTCGGACTGCAAACCCTGACCGGCCATGAGCACGAAACAGACGGCGGTGGTCGGTGGCGGTCTGATGGGGATCGGGATTGCGACGAAGTTCGCCCTGGCGGGACATGAGGTTCTCCTGCTCGAAACCGCGCCCGCCCGGCGCGCCGCGCTCCCCGAGTTGATCACCGGCATCCTGCAGGAGCTGATCGAAGCCAAAATCATCACCATTGCCGAAAGGGCGGCGACCCTCGCCCGCATCAGGCGGACGGACAATCTGGCGGATCTGGCCCCCGCGTCACTGGTCATCGAGGCCATCCCGGAAGTGCTGGACCTGAAGCTGGAACTCTACCGGCAGCTGGAGGCCATCGTGGGTGCCACCGCGCTGCTGGCCAGCAACACGAGCGGCTTCCTGCCCGATGCCCTCGGCGCGGGCCTGGCCCACCCGGAACGTTTCCTCATCACCCATTTCTGGAATCCCCCGCATGCCATCCCGCTGGTGGAAGTCGTGCCCGGCACGCGCACCGCGCCGGCGTGCGTCGAGCTGGCGGTGGCCCTGCTCCGGGACATCGGCTCCGAGCCGGTGGTGCTGCGCAAGGCCGTCCCCGGCTTCATCGGCAACCGTCTCCAGTTCGCGGTCCTGCGCGAGGCCCTGCACCTGGTCCGATCCGGCGTGGCGGATCCCGCCACCATCGATGCCGTGATGAGGACGTCGCTCGGCCGCCGTTACGCCATCGCCGGTCCGCTCGAAAGCGCGGATCTCGGCGGACTCGGGACGATCCTCCAGGTGGCCGCGCACCTCCTGCCCGAATTGGCCAAGGACGAAGGCGTGTTGGAAGAGCTCCGCGCCCGCACCGCCCGGGGTGAAACCGGCGCCGCGAGCGGCACGGGTTTCTACCACTGGGACGAGGCGCGCCGCGCCGCCATGCGGCAAAAGCGCATCGACCACCAGCTCAGCCGCCCCAGAGCTTGAAGTCCTTCAGACTGGAGCCGCCGACAAATTCGCGCAGGATGGAGTTGTCGGGGATCCATTCGCGGTCGACCGGCGCGAACCACTGCAGCAGGGAAAGCAGGCGCATGGCCTCGACGTGTTCCGGGGTGCCATGCGGCACCTGACGGAGCAACGGTTCCGCCAGCGGCCGCAGGGCCGACAGTTCGTAGACCAGCGCGGAGTTGAACATCACGTCGGCGTTCTCCTGGTGAGGGAAGATGTGGAGCTTTTCGCCCCGGCGGACGGATTCCCAGCGGCCGAGGGTGTCGACCGCGTTGTAGCCGCGGTCGCGGGCGTCGCGCACGATCCGGCGGATGAGGCGCGTGTCGGTCGTCGAGACGCGGTTGTGGCGGTCGAGGTTGAGCTGGGTGAGCGCGGAGGCGTAGACCTTGAACGACTGGCCGGAGAGGGCCGGCGGGACGAGGCGGGGATTCAACCCATGGATGCCCTCCAGGAGGATGATCTGGCCCGGGCGCAGCCGGACGATCGCGCCCGGCTCCTGCCGGCCGAGCTGGAAGCTGTAGCGGGGCAGCTGCACCTCGTCGCCGGCGAGCAAGCCGGCCAGGTTCGACGCGAGCTGGTCGAGCCGGAGGGCGTCGATGGTCTCGTAGTCGAGCTTGCCGTCGGCATCGCGCGGGGTGTTTTCGCGCTCGACGAAATAGTGGTCGAGTTCCAGGGCGAAGGGGGTGATGCCGAGCGCCAGCAACTGCACGGCCAGCCGGCGGGAGAACGTGGTCTTGCCCGACGACGACGGGCCGGAGATGAGCACCAGCCGCGCGCCGTCGCGGCGGTCGGCGATCTGCCGCGCGATGGCGGACACGTGGTGCTCGTGCAGGGCCTCGGAGACCAGGACGATCTCGCGGCCCCGCCGCTCGACAATCGCGTCGGCCAGCGCCCCGGCGGCGCCGATCCCGAGCCGCTCGAGCCAGTCGCCATACAGGCGGAACGACGAAAGCAGCTTCGGCGACTCCACCGGCGGCGGGATGATGGTCGGCGTGTGCTGCCGCGGGTAGCGCAGGACAAAGCCGCTGTCCATCGGGGCCAGTTCGAACCACTTGAGGTAGCCGGTGGCCGGCACCAGGTAGCCGTGGGGAAAATCCCCGTAGCCCTCGAGATCGTAAAGGGTGATGAGGGGCCGGATCCGGTGGCGGAGGAGCCGGACCTTGTCCTGCTGGCCGCGCTTCGTGAAATAATCGATGGCCTCGGAAACGGGGATATCACGCCGGACAAAGGGCGCGTTTTTCGCGACGAGCCGGCGCATCTCCGCCTCCAAGGCCGCAAGATCGGCGGTGTTGAGCGGCGGCAGGTCGCGCACATGACAGAAATAGCCGCCCGAGGTCATGGCGTGGTCCACGAACAATGCGCCCGCGGGAAAGAGTCGCGCCACCGCCGCCTGAAGCAGGAAGATCAGCGAACGGCGGTAAATCCTCGCGCCGTCGGCCTCGGCCATCGAGACGGGACGGACCTGCGACTCGATGTTGATCGGGCGTGTCAGCTCCGACAACTCGCCGTTGACCACCGCCGCGACGAGCGGAGCCGGCACCAACGCCGCCAGCGGGGCGAGGATGGATTCCAGGCTGGCGCCGCGCGGACCACGCAGGGTGCGGCTGTCCGGCAGGTGGATTTCGATGTGCTCGCTGGGGGTGACAAAGGGGCTGTCAGGCATGGGAAGGGGAAAAGGGGGATGGGACCGGGTGACCCGGCAGGGATAGACCCATCATCATCGACACAATCGGCCCACAATTCCACCGGAAAACGACGCTCGGGGCAGCGTGCCGTCCGGGGAGACACCCATTGATCAGGGCTTCAGGGACACGGCCATGCGTTCACGCGCGCGCGTCAAGGTTGCCGTTTCCAAGGACATTTCTCCGCGCGCCCGATGCACGGCGGCCAGCAGGCGCCAGAATGACTGTTCCCGCGCGCCGAAGGCCAGCGAACCGGGTGAGGCGATAACCTGCTCCAGCCGCTGGCGGGCCGCCAACGGTTGGTTGAGTTCCAACGCGCACCACGCTTCCTCCAAGCCGGCCTCCGCAAAACCCGCACTCGCCCGCACCGCCGCCTGGAAATGAGCGCGGGCCGTGAACCAGTCCTTCCGCTCCTGGAAAGACTTCCCGTGCAGATAATGCAGCACCGCCAAGGGAGCCAGCTCGTGGTCCGGCCAGCCCTTCTGGGTAAATTCACGGTGTTGTCGGATCAACCCGGCGAACTCCGCCCGGACCGGCGCGGCGGACCAGCCGGGCGCCAGTGATTCCGCGCGATCCAGGGCCGGATCAATCCGCTCAAACCGGCCGTCGAGAAAGAGGACTCCCGCGGACACATTGCCGAGATAATAGCCCGCCCAGGCATCGCGTGGGAGGGTTTGCTCCAGGCGCGCGAGATGACTCCAAGGATCCGCCCAAATCCCGATCAAGCTGCGGGCTTGGCACGCGGCAGCCAGGATGACGACCATCACCAGACCGGCTATCGGGTAGAAATGACGGGCCCAATTCCGGTTGCGCAGCCAGTGAAACGCGCCAACCGCCAGCACCGGATGCAGCAGACCGGTGTAACGGTCATGGGTGATCCAAGGATGCTCGGTCAAACCGAGGACCGGCAGGGCCAGCGCCGAATAGGCCAGCGCCCAACCCGCCAGGCCGGGATGGTGTCGCGCCAGCACAATGACGGCCAGCAATCCGACGAGACCTGCCCCGGCCATCACATACACCCGGGGGGCGGCCGGACTCAGCTGGTAAAGCGTGGTGTAGACAGGCGCGAGATCGGTCGGGAGCACAAAAACCACGAGATCATAGCCCCAGACATAAAGCGCCTGAATGCCCCGTTCGAACCAGCTGAAGTTACCCAACGACGGCATGGCGGCAAAATTAATGGCCGCGGCTTGGCGGGACACCAAGGTCGTGAGCAGCACGGCCATGGCCACACCACACAGGACAACAACACCCCAGCTGATCGAAAGACGCCCGGCCCTCGTCGCCCGCGGGTCCGCCAGCGTTCCCCGTTCGTGGCCATGGAGCCGGTCAAGCAACCAGCACACCACCGGCACGCCTAGCGCGAGCGGATATGTCAACAGCGACAGGGTCAGGGCAAGAGCGGCGCCACCCGCATACCAGCCCGACCGGCTGGCGGCAGACCAACGCAAGGTCCATAACCACACCGCCAGGAAGGCCAGGGCGGCGGCTTGAGAATACAGCAGGCCTGAGGCCCAGGCCACCACCTCGGTCCGCAACGGGTGCAGCGCCCACAGCGCCGCCACGAGCCCGGCGGCCACCAGCGCCCGATAACCCGCGCCTGAAGCCGGTTCGGATCGCAATCGGAGGATGTTATGCGACGCCAGGAACAGTCCCACGGTGGCCAAGGCATGCCAGGCCAGGCTGGCGGCGTGATAGCCCGCCGGTTCCAGACCCTGCCAAGTGAACACCACCGAGAACCCCAACCAACCCACCGGCATGGAGCGGCGCGCCGAGTGGAAATTGCCCATGAAATTACTGAGCCGCTCCCAACTGAGCCCACCCATGTCCGGGTTCAGAAATATATTATTACCATCGTCCAAGCCCACGAATCCACAGCCCAAAACAGGGAAATAAACCAACCCGACCGCCAGCACCAGGCCACCGGCGATCAACAGCATCCATCCGCCGGAATGAAAATTCCCGTGCTGGTTGGATGATTCGCGGGATGGCGCCTGCATGGCAGCTGCGCGAATCAAGCCCGTCCGGACATGCCCGGTTCATCCCCGCGCGCCGGCACGGCGGTCCGGTTGCGCGGGTGGTGTTTCGCGTGCTGCTCGAGCAGGCGCGAGGACTCGACGGCGGTGTAGATCTGCGTGGTGCCGATGCTGGCGTGGCCGAGCATTTCCTGGATGGCGCGGAGGTCGGCCCCGCCGCCGAGCAGGTGCGTCGCGAAGGAATGGCGCAGCAGATGGGGTTTCACGCCCTGGGTGAGGCCGGCGCGGGCGGCGGCCGACTTGACCATCGCCCAGAGGGTTTTCCGGGACATCGCCTGTCCGCGCTCCGTGATGAAGAGCTCGCTGCCGGTGCGTGGCTTGACGAAGCGCGGCCGGGCGGAAACGAGGTAGACCTGCACGGCGTCGCGGGCCTTGGCGCCGAGCGGCACTACGCGCTCCTTCGAGCCCTTGCCGAAGACGCGGACGAAGCCGTGCTCGAGGTCCACCTGCTGCAGGCTGAGGCCGCAGATTTCGCTGGCGCGCAGGCCGCTCGAGTAAACCAGCTCGAGCATGGCGCGGTCGCGAACCGAGTAGGCGTCAAGCCCGGTCGGGGCGGTGAGGAGTTTTTGCATGTCGCCGGTCGAGAGCGTCTGCGGCAGCTTGCGGCGGAGCTTGGGGCCCGCGAGCAGTTCGGTCGGGTTGTCGGGGCGGATGTTTTCCCGGACCAGATGGCGGCAGAGCATGCGCATGGCGGTGAGCCTGCGCGCCTGGGTGGAGCCGGTGAAACGGTCGCTGAGCGCGTGCAGCCACGCGGTGAGGTGCTTCGCGGTGACCTTCTTCCAGTTGGCCGCGCCCTGCTTTTTCAGGAAGATCGCAGCCTGCACCAGGTCGTCGCGATAGGCGGCCTCCGTGTTCCGCGAGAGCCCGCGCTCCAGCGTGATGGTGTTGAGGTAGGCGCGGATTTCCTCCTGGAAATCCCCAGGCGCGTCCGCGACCTGATCCCTTTCCACCCGCGGGGCGCGTCGGGCTTTCATGGCGCTGACCGGAGCCGGTCAGTAACGGCGCGGACGGCGCGGGCCGGGCGGCGGGGCATTCAGCTCGCGGATGCGGTAGGTGATGCGGGCCTTGTCGAGATCGTAGGGGCTCATCTCCATCTTCACCTTGTCGCCGGCGGCGATCTTGATGAAATGCTTGCGGAGTTTGCCGGAGATATGGGCCAGCACCATGTGGCCATTGTCGAGTTGCACACGAAACATCGTGCCCGGGAGGACGGTTATGATCTTACCCTCCACTTCAATCACTTTGCCGTCAGACATAATTTTGGGTGGGGTGCTGGCTGGTTTGGGTCATGCAGGATTTGCTAATAAAAGCCCCTTGTAACTGTGGAATTCCCTCCGTAGTCAAGGCTTTCCGTGGCCGACCAGGAATCCAACCGACCGTCCCTCCCCTGTCCTTTCGAAAAGGTCTACCCTTCACAATTGGTGCGGGACGACGAATTTTACATGTGGCAGGCCTATAATCTGGCGATCGATGCCTGGCGGCTGGACGAGGTGCCCATCGGCGCCGTGATCGAACTCGGCGGGGAGATCATCGCCGCCGCGCACAACCAGCGCGACGGCACCGGCGATCCGACAGCCCACGCGGAGATCCTGGCACTCGGTCAGGCGGCCAAAGCCGTCGGCGACTGGCGCCTGATCGGGGCGACGCTTTATGTGACCAAGGAGCCCTGCCCGATGTGCTCGGGGGCCACGCTGATGGCGCGGCTCAAGCGCGTGGTCTACGCCGTGCCCGATCCCAAGATGGGCTGCCTCGGTGGCGCCACCGACCTGAACGGCCTGCCGCAATCGAACCATCATCTGGAGATCGCGTGCGGCGTGCTGCAGGAACCCTGCCTCGAATTGCTGCGGGCCTATTTCAAGCTGAAGCGGCAGGAGGATTGAGCGGCCCACGGGGGAGAAGACCTGCTCCCCGCAGTTGACGGAAACACGAACGCGTGCACCTTGGAGTCTTTCCCACAACCCACCACGATCATGGCATACGAACTTCCCAAACTAGCCTACGCCAACAACGCCCTCGAGCCCCACATTGATGCGAAGACGATGGAGATCCATCACACCAAGCATCACCAGGCCTACATCACCAACGCCAACAACCTCCTCAAGGACCACGCGGCCCTCGCCGCCCTCGAGGTCAAAGCGCTGATCGCCGACCTGTCGAAGGTCCCCGAGGCCATCCGCGGCGGCGTGCGCAACAACGCCGGCGGCCACAGCAACCATTCGTTTTTCTGGACCATCATGGGTCCCGGCAAGGGCGGCGCCCCCAAGGGCAGGCTCGCCGCGGCGATCGACGCCGAACTCGGCGGCTTCGCCAAGCTCAAGGAAGACTTCGCCAAGGCCGGTGCGACCCGCTTCGGCTCCGGCTGGGCGTGGCTCGTCGTCAACGGCGGCAAGCTCGCCGTCGGCTCGACCGCCAACCAGGACAGCCCGCTGATGGGCAAGGCCGTCGCCGGCATCGAGGGCGCGCCCGTCATCGGCCTCGATGTCTGGGAGCACGCCTACTACCTGAACTACCAGAACCGCCGGCCCGACTACATCGCCGCCTTCTGGAACGTGGTCGATTGGGACGCCGCCGAGGCGAACTACGTCGCCGCGCTGAAGTAACGCGCCTGCTGAATCCACGGCTCATCCGGAGGATTCGCCCTACCTTTCAAGCCGCGCCGGCAGGCGCGGCTTTTTCATTTCGGCACCTCAATCGAGGTCCTTTCCGAAGGTGGAACCCGTCATCCGGACGGGTTGATTGGTGGCATGCCAAACTTTCCCGGGCGCACATCGCACAAAACTCCGGTCTGGGTCGAAAGCGGCGCCACCTACCACATCCGGATTAGGATGCAGCGGAGTTCGCCCTTGCCTCTGACCGACGCCCTTGTTGCTCCGGCACTGATCGAATCCGCCCGCTTCTACCATGCGCAGCTGCGGTGGAACTGCCGTTTGTTCCTGCTCATGCCCGACCATCTTCATGCCTTGCTGATTTTCCCTCATGACAAACCATTGGGTGAAGTGATTAAAAAGTGGAAGTCTTACCAAACCACGACCCATGGCATATCATGGCAGGGCAATTTCTTCGATCACCGGATCAGAAGCCGGGTTGAATTGGACGAGAAGGCGGCGTATATCCGGCTGAATCCTGTCAGGAAACTTCTTTGCCGAAGTGAGGAGGATTGGCCGTGGTGGATATCGTGCGTTGATTAACCCGTCCGGAGGACGGGTTCCACCTTCCCCCCACCCTCACTTCTCCTTCATCACGTAGACGCCGTCCCACTTCGGGCCGGGGGGGTGCGCCTTCATGTGCTGGCAGCGCACGCTCATGATGAGCGACGGATTGGTCTCGATGGCCTGGGCTTTGCTCGGTTGGTTGGGCTCGAGCGCCGCGCTCCGGGTGAACAGGGCCAGCGCCCCGTCCCAATCCTGCGCGAGGTAGCGTTCGATGCCCTGGGCGTAGAGGCCGAGGCATTCGCGGGTCGTCGGGTTGACGGTTTCCTTCAGCCCGACGATCTCGAACACGGGCACGGGCTGCGAGCGGCCCTTGACGACAATGCGATCCAGGTAGCGGAAGACCACGTGGTCGCCACCGTGCTTCTCGCACTCGAGCTTGGTGGCCTCCGTGACCATGGTGTAGACCCCGAGCGACTTGGCACCCGACTCCATGCGCGCGGCGAGGTTCACGTTGTCACCCATCATGGTGTAACTGAAACGGGTGCGGCTGCCCATGTTGCCGATGATGGCGGAGCCAGTGTTGAGGCCGAGCCGGGCGCGGAGCACGTGGACGACCGCGGGCCACTTGGGGCCCTCGCTACGCCATTTCTGGCGGAGTTCCTCGATGCGGGCCTGCACGCGCTGGGTGGCGAGACAGGCGCGGTAGGCATGATCGGGCACCGGCAGCGGCGCGCCGAAGATGGCGACGACGGCGTCGCCGATGTATTTGTCGAGCGTGCCCTTCTCCTCCTGCACGATGTCGGTGCAGGCCGTGAGGTATTCGTTCATCAGCTCGACCAGCTGCGATGCCGGCATGAGCTCCGAGAAGGTGGAAAACGACTGGATGTCGGAGAAATAGGCGGTGATGACGTCCTCGTGACCGCCCAGCTGCGGGTCGGCCTCGGACTCCACCATCTGGTTGACCAGCTCGGGCGCGAGGTAGGTGCCGAACATGTTTTTGATGCGGCCCTTGGCCTTCTCCTCGACGATGAGCTGCCAGATGACCCCGGCGAAGGCCGTGCTCAGGGCCGAGGCCAGCGGGGCGGCCATGGGGATGACCCACTCGTTCGTCTTGAACAGCAGGAAGCCCATGCCCACGTAGCCGACCAGCATGAGCAGCGCCGCGGACTTGGAGAACAGGCCGCGCGCGCCGCCCGCCATGGCCAGCTCCGTGACGAGCACGGTGAGCACAAAAGTCAGCACATACAGCGCCCAGATCGGCAGCCGGTGCAAAAACTGTCCGCTGACGATCGTCTTGAGCAAATTGCCGTGCACGCCGACCTTCGGCACAGGATTTTCATCCATGGGGGTGACGGCGAGATCCTGCAGCAGCGGATCGACCGGGCCGATGAGAATGACGCTGCCGGCAAACTGCTGGAAAAACTCCTGCGCACTCGCCCGCGCCTTCTCGTCCTTATCCCCGAGCATCCGGGTGTAATTGTATACGGTGGAGAAACCGATGCGGGGATTTTTCGGGGAAAGCCAGGGGCTGAACCAGTTGATCTCGAGCAGCTGCCGGTCGGTGAGCGGAATGCTCATCCCCAGCGAACCGTCCGGCCGGGGCACCTCGATGGCATCGGCGGTGACCCGGACCGTCTTGGGGTCCACGCCCCAGTAGAGCAACGCCAGGTTGAGCGCCATGTGGTCATACCGCTGCAAACTCGTGGGAGCGAACAAGGGCACCCAGCGCGTGCCGCCGTCGAGGGTGTCGATCAGGGCGATGCGCGGCGGGCTCCAGAGCGCCTTGCGCCCGATGTTGAATTCCGGGACTTCGGGCAGCGACGCCTTATCCAGGTCCAGCAAGCCGTCGCGCAAGACCGGAAAATCCCGCACCTCGCGCTTGCCGGTGACCTCGCGGTATTCGCGCGCGGCGTAGGAGGCCGCGACGACCATCGGCGGATTTTTCGTCAGGTAGCGGGCAAACTCGAGGTTGGCCTCGACCCACTTGGCCCGGTCGTAGGATTCGGACACGCCCTTTTCCGAGAAAACAATGTCGACGCCGACCGCCTTGGCCTGGCCGGTATTCAGCAGGGCTGCGCCCACTTTCGCAAAATAGCCCCGGGGCCACGGGAAGTTGCCCAGTTCCTCGATCGCTTGGGAATCGATGTCCACGTAAACGACCGGCACCGGCGCATCAATCTCCCCGCGGGCCCGGAACCGATAGTCGAGCATCAGGTTGTCCAGCACCGCCAAATACCCTTGATGCGACAGGAAAGCCCAGAGCAGGGGAAGAGGCAGCAAAAGCAGACGCCATTTTATCTTCGCCTTCGTTTTTGCCACGTTGGGGAAAACCTAGCCGGCCGCCGGGCGAGTTAAAGCAGATTCAAGGTTCGCCCAACAAGACGCCCGGCACATCTCGGTGCCGGGCGTCGCGAAAATCAGGGTCAGCCACCTGCGCCCGGCGTGAGCTGCGGCGCGGTCGGCGTATTCGCCGGCGGCGGCGTCGGCGGCGGCGGGGTTGGCTCCGGCGGGGGCGGCGGCTCGGGCGTGGGTTCTGGGGGGGGCTCCGGGGGGGGCGGCGGCGGCGTAGGCGTCGGGAT
>JAQSDJ010000161.1:0-3122 GCA_029945855.1 Lacunisphaera sp. | reverse complement strand
TTGGTCGTCTGCAGCACCTGCGTGATACTGACCGCCGCCGCGGTGATGACCGCTGCGGTCGCCGGGGGAATATCCTGCGTCACGATGACCGGGGGGGCGGGCGGCGTGACCGGCGCGGGCGTCTCGCCCGGAACCGTTGGCGCGGCGGGTTCGGGCACGTCAACCGTGACCACGACCTCCTTGCCCGAATCGACCGGGATATCCTGCGTGGTGACGCCTTCCATCACCACGCGGCCGTCGGCCGTGGAGACCGTGAAGAACGCCTTGCCGTCGGCCGAGGGCCGGAAAACAATGCGGAAAATGGTGCCGCGGATGCCGGCGGCGCCGACCGGGGTCTTGATGTTGAAGGTGGAGCCCTTGGCGGTGTTGAGCTTCTTCACGTCGCCCACCATTTCGCCATAGGCGAGATTGAGGCTGGTCTTCGAGACCGTGGGCTCGGCCTTGAGCGTGCCCATGTCAACCGTCTCGCCCAGGGGATCGATCTTGAATTCATCGATGGCCAGGCTCGACTCGGCCCCGAGTTTGACCGACGAACCGTTTTCAAACACC
This sequence comes from Lacunisphaera sp., assembly GCA_029945855.1. Lineage (GTDB taxonomy): Bacteria > Verrucomicrobiota > Verrucomicrobiia > Opitutales > Opitutaceae > Lacunisphaera. The sequence continues at coordinate 2,573 of JAQSDJ010000161.1, read as the reverse complement.
AGCACGACACTGGAGGACTTGCCGGTCTTGACGGTCTGCGTTTCGAGCAATTGGTCGCCGTTGTTGAGCGGGACGCTCGATTGATCCGACAATACCTTCTGCACGTCGCCCTCCACGCGGGCCGCGATGATTTTGCCCAAGTCGGACTGGGCGGCAGCGCTCAGCGACAGGCCCAAGGCCAGAGCAGCACACAGGACTAGGCGAAGGACAGAAATTTTCATATAACCTCGTGGGTAAACGGTTAATGGCGGGCGATCAACTGCTGCTGCAGTGTTAATGCCGCACGATTTGACGGGTCAAGAGTTAAACAGGTCCGCACCGCCGCCAACGCCTCCTCTTTTCTGCCCGGGAAGACGCTCAGGTGATAGGCTTGGTAATACCACCACAGTCCGGTATTCGGCGCCAGCTTGAGGGCCTGCCGGAAACTGCTTTCTCCTTCTGCGTGACGGGCCTGCATGTCGAGGGCCACGCCGTGTCGGATCCAGAATTCCGCATGGAGCGGGCAGAGCGCCAGCGCGCGCCGCGCCCAAGGTTCCGCCTGCCGGCCGAGCGCCACCACATCGCCTTTCCCCACATGCCAGCTCTGCGTGGTGGCATAGGCGAGATCGGACCAAGCCTGGCCGTTCTGCGGATGGATTTTGACCGCCTGCCCAAAACCGTCGAGGGCGGCGGTCATGATCCGGACCAAGTCCCCCTCCCCGGTCGCGGCCTGACGGTCAATGGCCTTGCGCGCGGCGTAGCGCACGGCTTCTCCCCGGTAAAGCGGATCGGCCACGAACCCGACCACCAACAGGCAGGCGGCGGCCAGCCCGAACCCTGCGCAGCGCGCGACCAAGACCGGAACCTTCCGGCCGAGCCCCGGTTCATCGCGCAATAAACCGGCCCCGACCACCGCCGCCGCCAAGGCGAGGGCCGGCAGCTTGGTGTGAAAATCCACCGCCAGATGGAGGGCGTAGGCCAACAAGCCCAGAAAAAGACCCAGGCGCCATTTTCCCCGGGCAAAAACATCGGCCGCGGAATTTCCTTCGCGGCGGGCGCGTTGCACCGCCCGCCAGCCGAGCCCGAGCAGGACGCCTCCGGCGACAAACCACAGCGTGAATCCAACCAGGCCGAAGTCGCTCAGGGTGTTCAGGTAATCGTTGTGCGCCCAGTCGGGCTCGTTGATGAATCCGCGCGGCCGATATTGGTCAAACAGCACGTTATAGGAGGCCGCGCCGCTGCCGAGCCAGGGATGGTCGTGCCAGATCTGCAGGCCCGCCTTCCAGATGATCGGCCGGCTCAGTTCGAATTTTCCCTCCAGAAACGGCTGGATGCGCGTGTGCGCGTAGTCGCTGAAACGGTAGAGCGCCCCACCGCCCGCCGCAGCGATCATGAACACCACCAGCACTCCGGTGAGGCGCCGCCGCCAGTTCCGGCCGTCCAGCAACGGCCAGAGCATCAGAACGAGAGCGAGACTGATCCAACCCCCGCGGCTGCCGGTCAGCACGACTGCAAAGACAAACCAAGCGGCCAGCCAGCCGCAGGCCACCTTGACCACTGGCCCGGTGGCCCGGGAGAACACCAGGGCCAGACAGGCCGGGATCATCAGCTCGAGCAGCCCGGCCAGGCTGTTAGGAATGCCGAACATGCCGGCGGAGCGACCGATGAATTGTTCGGCCTGCGTGCGGCCCAGCATCATCCATCGCGGATCGCCGTAACGCTGGTAAGCCGCCATCGCCACCCCGGCGAGGCCAAGCACGACGAAGGTGCCCACGATCACCCCGGTCTGCCGACGGCCGCGGCCAAAGTGAAGCGCCAGCACAAAGACGAGCCACATCTGCAGCCAGAGCAGCCACTCGCGCCACGCCAGCCACGGCGCGGGGGCCAGCCAAAGCACGCTGCCCAGCGCATAGAGCAGAAAAGGCACCGGTAGCAGCGCCGCCCGGTTGAAGACCACCGGCTCGCCCCCCCTCCCCAGCAGCCACAACACACCGCCGAGCGCGGCGAGTCCGAACACCGCCCGCGCCGTCCATACCATCGTCTCCGCCAGGTAGCCGCCGAGGCAGAGCGTCGTCCAACCCATCGTCGCGGCCAGCCCGATCACCAGCGCCCATTCGCCCAGAGCATAGAGCCGCGCCTGCGTCGTGCCGGTGGAGGAAGCCTGCGGGGTCATGCGTCACTGGCTTTCAATACCGTCTGCCCGGGTGGGGCCACAAAAAAGCCGCCTGACAAAAGGCAGTCTCCGAGGGTGGAACCCGGCCTCCGGCCGGGTTAAATGGACGCTCATGATCCGCTACCCGGAACGTCTCGCCCACCAAACGCCCGCGTGGGTCGGGCATGGATCAATCTTCCACATCCGGATGAGTATCAATGCTCGTGAATCTCCCTGCCTCACCGATCCACCCATCGGCACGGCTCTGCTCAATTCCGCGCGCTTCTACCATGACGGCCACCGCTGGAACTGTCAGTTATTCCTGCTCATGCCCGATCATTTCCATGCGTTGTTGGCATTTCCCTACGGTCAAAAGATGCGTGATATCCTAGTATCACGTAACACTAACTATTTCGCATTGTGTTTGACGGCATCCCGGGGT
>JAQSDJ010000160.1 GCA_029945855.1 Lacunisphaera sp. | reverse complement strand
CGTGGAGAAACTTGACCGTGAAGCCGGCCTTGCCCGACGTGACGGACTGGAGCTTGGTGTCGGTGAAGAGCTCGATGCCCTCGTCGGCGAAAGCTTTTTGCACCACGGCCGAAGCCGCCGCGGAGTGGTCGCGGAGGATATTCGGACTGCGCTGGATGAGCGTGACCTTCGAGCCCATGCGGTGGAGGTATTGCGCCAGCTCGCAGGCCACAATGCCGCCGCCGAGCACGAGCACGCTTTTCGGCAGGAAGTCGAGGTCGAGCACGTCGTCGCTCGTCCAGGCCCGGGCCTCGCGCAGGCCCGGCACGGGCGGCACGCTGACCTTGGAGCCGGTGCCGAGGAGGAAATATTTTCCACGCAGCTGGCGACCATCAGACAACTGGAGCGTGTGCGGGTCGATGAACTCGGCGAAGGCGCGGTATAGGTCGAACCTGCCGCCTTGGAGCGCGTCCACCCGATAACGGGCGAAGTCGGCGATGATGCGTTTCTTTCTGGCGTGAACCGCCGGCATGTCGGCGCGGGCGCCGGTGACCTTCAGGCCGAAGCGACCGGCGTGCTGTGCGTGGTGCAGGATTTCGGCGGCGTAGATGAGGGTTTTCGAGGGCATGCAGCCGCGCAGGATGCAGAGGCCGCCGAGCTGGCGGGCGCCGTCGACGACGGCCACCTTCAGGCCGAGGCCGGCCGCGACGCGCGCGGCGTTGAAACCGGCGCTGCCGCCGCCAATGCAGATATAATCGTAGATTTTCATCGGGTGGTCGTGGAATCGCGGTGAAAGACGGTCAAGTCGCCGACGGTTGGCCCGCGACGATAATGGCGCAGAGAGCCGCCATCATATTTTTGCTGGGTGTCGGCGGGCAGAAGCAAGGTCTGAAAGCTGCCGGCGTTGATCAGGCCGCCCAAGCCTCCGCGCTCGAACGACCGCCCGTCCGCCCGTTCCAAGTAATAATTGAAGGCGACGACCAGCGGGGGGGATCCGGCATTCACCCACGGCAGGTTGAGGTTCGTCAAAACCGAGAAGCGCGGTTCTGGCTGAGCCTGCCAGACCTGCCAGATGGCGCTGAGGCTCGCCGTCTGGCCGGAGAGGTTGGTCCGGCCGGCATGGCCCAGCAGCGCCAGCAGCTGCAAGGCCGCCGCCGCCAGCAGGCCGGGCACCAGCAGCCGGCGCGAACCGGCGGTGGCGAGGAGGCTGGCGGCCAGGAGAGAAACCATGACCATGGTGGTGAAGTGGTAGTTGGAGGCGGCGCCCAGTTTGCAGCTCGCGGCAAAGGAGAGCGGCAGGGCGACGAGCAGACCCAGCAACCCGAGCAACCGGGTGTCGTCAGCCAGCGGCGTGGCGGCGCGGCCGGCCGGGCGCCCGCTCCGGGAAAGCCCGGCGGCGGCCAGCAGCCAGAGGGGGGAACTTTTCACCAGCATATCGCCGAGATTCCGCAGGCCCATGGCGGGGCTGTAGAGATTGGTCGTGGCGGTGTGGAGAAAGGCCGCCCGGTAGTCCGGGCCAAGGAGGAGAAACGTGGCCAGCCACAAGCCGATGCTGACAACCGCGAGCAGGCCGGCCGGCCGCCATTGGCGGCGGAAGAGCAGAAACAAAAGCGCGGCGCCGAGCCCAAGCACGTAGGTTTGCTTGAACGACCAGGCTCCATAACAAAGCAAAGCAACGAGAGCCGCGGTGCCGAGCGGATGCCGGCGGTAGCCGGCAAGCAGCACGGCCAAGGCGCCGGTTTCCAGCACCAGGGCCCAGAGGTCAGGGCGCACCGTGTGGGCCCACCAGCCAACCAACGGACCGAAGAAGACGAAGGCTGACAAGGCGGCTGCCACCAGGGGCTGGCCGGCCAGCACGCGGTGCGACATCATAAACAGGATGGTGGCACCCGCCAGCGCTCCGATGGCGGTCAGCAGGCGGCCGGCGACGGGCAGGCCGGAGTCGCCGGTCACTTGCACGGCGGCGCGGACGGGAAAGGCGTAGGCGTGGTAAAACAGCCAGTTGAAGTAGGATGCAGCAAAGGGCAGGCGCGTGGCGTCGGTGTAGACGGGTTGATGGTGCACGGCCTTCCAAAGGGCGAAGAGGCTTTCCTCCTCATACCCGGAGGTCACGGCCACCCCGGGCGCGGTTGTGCCAGCCTGAATCGCGGCCTGCCCCCGCCGCACGAAGACCGCCACCGATAAAAGGACGCAGACCAGCGCCAGTCCGGGGATCAAGTGGTCCCAGATCCTGCCGGCCAGGAGCGGCGGCGGAGCGCCGAAAACCCCGGCGACAGGCTGGTGCGGTTTCAGCACGGGCTTTGCAGGATCGCCGTGGACGTGATGCCGTAACGGCAGGGGCCCGGGCTGACGTAGTCGGTGACGACCCAGCCGGGGCGTGGGCCGAGCAGTTCGGGGAACATCCACGAGTCGTCGAGGACGATGATGCCGCCGGGCTTGAGCTGCTGCACGGCGTGTTCAAAGGCGAAGGGCCGCAGCTGGCCGTAGCGGCTGTGCGAGAAGCCGCAGTAACAGTCGATCAGGATGATGTCCCAAGTCTGTGCGCGAATGCGGTGAAAGAAAGCGCCGTGGCCGGACTGCGCCGGATCATCGCTGCTGATCGGATGCAGTTCGCAGACGGCTTTGGCCAGGCCGCGGGCCTGCAGTGTGGCGACGAGGCTGCGATGCCAGTCCGGGTGGCTCTCCACCGTGAGCACGGAGGCGGCCCGGCGCGCAAACCAGAGGGTGGAGCCCCCGCCGCCATATTCGAACACCGCATGGTCGGGCCGGATGAAACGGCTCAGGGCCGCCAAGGCGCCGAAGGAAACCCACGGCATTTCGCACGCGATCGGCGCCCGGCCCCACAGCGGCAGGTAACGCACGTAAGGTCCGATCAGGGACGGTTGTGTCCACAGCGCGCGGAGCAGCGCAACGGCCTTGGAGGGGAGGGGATTATCCATTCATGGTCCGCCAGCGGGTGCGGAGCCTAGCGGCCCTTGCCAAAGAGCATAAGGTGGATCGTCTTGAGGACGATGGAGGCATCGAGCACGAAGGAGAAATAACGGATGTAGTAGAGGTCGTATTCCAGCTTGCGCTGGGTGTCCGCGAGGTTGGCGCCGTAGGGATAGTTGACTTGCGCCCAGCCGGTGATCCCCGGTTTCACCAGGTGGCGGAAATGGTAGCACGGGATCTTCGCCTCGTAATCCGTCACGAGCTTCACCCACTCGGCCCGCGGGCCGATGAGGCTCATGTCGCCGACGAGGACGTTCCAGAGCTGCGGCACCTCGTCGATCCGGGTCTGGCGCAGAAAGCGGCCGAAGCGGGTGATGCGCGCATCGCCGACCGCCGTATAGTCGGCCCCGGCGGTGTCGTCGGTGCGCATGGTGCGGAGCTTGACGATATTGAAGAGGTGGCGGTTTTTCCCGACCCGCGGCTGCAGGAAAAATATCGGGCCACGGTCTTGCAGCCAGATCCCGGCGGCGGCGATAGGCAGCAACGGCAGTGCAAAGAGCAGGCCGACCGAGGCCATGATGATGTCGGTCAGTCGCTTCAGGCGTTCGTAGACCGGCTCGCGCGCGATCCGGAAGCCTTCCTGGAAAAGCCAGGTCTGGTTCAGCCGGTAGAGCGGGATTTTCCGCCAGTAGACTTCGTTGAAAAGCTCCAGGGTATAAGTTGGCACCCCGGAGAAATGCAGTTCCATGAGCTTCTGGGCCACGGCGACCGGTAGTTCATTGCTTGATTCCCGCAGGATGATGGCGTCGATCTGGCCCTCATATTCCTCCAAGTAGTGCACCACGTCGCCAAATGGCGGCGCGGAAGTGGTGAGTTCTGGCTGGGTAAAACCGCGGGCAAAGGTCGCGTGTGTGGCATAGAGCACCGCCTGGACCATGCCGCTCTTCTGGCATTCCTCCTTGAAGGCGGTGCAGTTTTCCGGGCTGCCCAGGAACATGAAATAACGCTGCTGGGTCCGCGCTTGCTGGCGCTGGTAGAAGTAGCGCCGGTAGGACAAGGTCACCGGAATCAGCGCGAGCAGGGCGCTCGTGGTCACGAAGCGGCTGCCTTGCAGCGGGAAGCCGGCGCTGATGATGGCGAAGGTGACCAGCAGCATGAACAGCAGCACGAACACCAGGGCGATGGCGTGCAGGCTCGTGTAGGTTACGGACATCATGTCGGTCCGCGGGTTGTAGCCATCGATCAGGTAGATCCCCAGAAAGGTCAGGGCGGTGGGCAGCAACAGCGGGGTCATGATCAGGTCGTGCCAACTGACCACGCCGCGCGTCCAGGCGAAGAAGTTGTAGAGCACGACCACCGCGAGGAAATCGAGGAGCACGAGGGCCAGCGTGATGGTTCTTCCCTGAGGCATGGATGGAGTGGCTTACGGCGCGTTGGCGTCCAACGCAAACCGAACTTGCGGCGGTCAGGGCGTCGTGGCCCGGCGCAGGATCTCCTCCCAGTGCGCCAAGGCCGAGCCGAAGGTGAAATGCTCCTCGTAGGTGGACCTGGCGGCCCGCCCCAGCAGCACCCGGCGCGATGGATCGGCCTGCCACTGCCGGATCGTCGACGCGAGGCCCGCGCCATCCGCCGGGGCGAAGGCCGCGCCACATTGCGCCCGCGCCAGCAGGCGGGCGATTTCGCCCTCCGGCGGCCCGACGAACAGGACCGGCCGGCCGGCGGCGAGCACACCCGCCAGCTTGCTCGGGTAGACGAGACGGGCAAAGGCCGGCTTCAGGGTGACGAGGTGGGCATCCGGTGCGGCCAGCGCGGCGGCGAGGTTTTCGCGTGATTCCGGCGGCTGGAAGCGGACATTGGCCAGACCGCGCGCCTGGGCAGCGGCACGGACCTCGTCGAAACGCGGCCCGCGACCGATGAAGAGAATGACGATGTCAGCCTTCGCCTGCAGTTCACCCGCGGCCGCGAGCACGGCGGCGAATTCATGCACACGGCCCAGGTTGCCCGAGTAGGCGACGATGAATTTGTCCGCGAGGCCCCAAGCCGCTAGCCGGGCGGCGATGGCCGCCGCCGGAGCCGGGGCGTCAAGTTCGCGCGGCGCCCAGTTCGGGGCGAGGGCGAGTTTGTCCGCCGGCACCCCGTGTTCGCCCACGAACCTGGCCATATCCTCACCCAAGACGACGCACCGGCGGGCGGCGTGCCACGAGGCGTTGCGCAGCCAGCGAAGCGGCCGGAGCGGCAGACCGGCGATGGCTCCCGCATGCGCGGTCACGATCTCGGGATAAATATCCTGGATCCAGTGGATGACGCCGGCCCCGCGTTCCGTGGCGATGCGGGTCACGGCCGCGCCGAGCATCGGGGGGTCCGTCATCACCACGACGAGATCACCCGGCTGCACCAACCGCGCCAAGTGTCTACGGGCGCGGTGGAGGAACTGCCCGTAGTTGCGGGCCTGGGCCAGCAGTCCGTCGTGCTGGTCATCCCCGCCGGTGCGATGGATGCTCACGCCGTTGTGCCGGTCGGGTCCGGTGCCGCCGGCAATCACCTGCACGTCCCAGCCGCGCGCGGCGAGCGCCTCGGCCAGGTCCGTGAGCAGCTGGGCCGTGGCCGCTGGCGAGGGCCAGTAGACGCGGTTGACGAAGATGACGCGGGGATCGGACAAGGGTGTAAAGGTGAGGTAGGGCGAGTCGTCCCGACGAGCCGGCTCATCCGGAGGATTCGCCCTACCTGTGGCGCCGCAGTTCGCGGGCCTTGGCCGCGCTCAGGAATTCATACCACGCCATGAGGCGGCAGAAGACGAAGCCGCGGTAGCCGTCGAGGAAACCGGCGCGCCAGACGTAATGGTAGAGAAAGCGCAGGGTAGGGCGGAAAGGCAGCAACCAGGCCAGGCGGCGCAGGCGGCGCTTGCGGGCCAGTCCGGGCTCGAGGTCCGCGGACTCGTGGCCACCGGCCTGCGCCTCGATCTGCAGGCGCGCCTCCCAGCTGCTGTAACGGTTGTGTTTCTCGACCCAGGTGGCGACATCCGGAAAGGCGTAATGCTCCATCTCGCCCGCGAGGTAGCCGGCGGAACCGTCGAGTTCGACGTGCTCGTGCACCTCGTTGTCGCCCGAACCGGTGCCGGCGGAGTCGGCGAGCTGCTCGTAGCGGCCCAGGGCGTGGCGGAAGAAACGCAGATTCCAGCTCGGATAATAGCCGCAGTGGTTAAGCCAGCCGTCGAGGAACCAGAAGCGGCGGTTCACATAAAACCCCTGGTGCGGCGCCTGGCCGAGGGCCGCGCGCAGGGCCGCCTCGAGCGGCGGGGTGCAGCGCTCGTCCGCGTCGATGATGAACACCCACTCGTTTTTCCACGGCACGTTCGCCAGCGCCCAGTTCTTCTTCTTGGGGAACCGGCCGTTCCAGCTGAAATCCACGACCCGGGCCCCGGCCTTTTCGGCTATCGCGCGCGTGGCGTCGGTGCTGCCCGAGTCGACCACGACGATCTCATCGCACCACGCCACCGAGGCGAGGCAGGCCGCGAGGTTGGCTGCCTCGTTTTTCACGGGGATGAGGACGGAGATGGGGGCGGGGGCGGGCATGTCAGCGCGGTTCGGTCTGTTGGTCGCGCACATCGAGGGTGGCATAGCGGACGGCGCAATAGAAGACCGCGCAGAATGTGAGCATCACGGCGGGGTTGGCAAAGGGGAATTCGACCCACGCATAGAGCAGAACGAGGCCGCATCCGGTCAGGAGATAGAGGGGGATCACCGACTGGACCCGCCGCCACGGGACGGAGCACAGCGGCAGGAGCAGCAGCAGGGCGAGCAGGCCGGTGCCGGCGAAGCCGACCTCGGCGAGGGACTGGAGCCAATCGTTGTGGGCTTCCGCATAATAGGGGATGTAGACCCAGGACTCGGTGGCGCGCTGGGAATTGAAAACCCGGAACACATGCGCGTAGCTTTCGAGGCCCCAGCCGAAGACCGGCTTGGCCGCAGCCATGCGCCAGGTGTCACGGTAGAGGGTCAGGCGGGAATTGAGGGTGTCCTCCCGGGCGATGTGCGTCAGTTGCGTCTCGGTCAGCCGGACGCGCTGGGCGATGACCTCCCGGCTCAGCCAGCCGATGGCACCCAGCGCCAGCAACGCGGCGAGGACGATGGCGGCGACCGGCAGCAGGGCGGATTCATGGCGCTCGCGCCGGTGGCGGATGAGACGCAGCAGGAAATGGGTCAGGGCGCCCAGCAGCAGCAGGCTGACAAGCACCGTGCTGGAGCGCGAGGCGCTGAGCGGCACGGACAGCGCGAGCAACAGGATGGCCAGGGCGCCCAGCAGGACCGGCGAGTGCCAGATGTCGCGATGGCCGCCGCGCCGCACGAAATGGAACAGCAGGCCGACGCACACCGCCGTGTTCAGGAGGGTGAACGCCCCCCAGTGGTTGTGGTAGATGAAGGTGGCGAAGAACCGGGGATTGGGTGAATGCACGAGGCCGAACCAGAGCCCGTCGGCATGCGCCAGTTTCTGGAAGGTGCCGAGCACGGCCAGGGCGACGGCGTTGCAACCGATGACCAGGAGCACCGTCCGGACCAACCCGCGGCGCGGCAGGACCAGCAGGAGATTGAAGCACGAGAGCACGATGACGTTGAACTGCCACAGTTCCTTCCAGGCCTGCAGGGGCCGGGCCGCGCTCGGCAGCCACCAGACGGGGTCGGCCATGACGAGCGAGGATTGGCCGGCGATGACGAGCTCCTTGAACCCCGGGTTGAAGCAACCGGCCCCCACGATGAGATCGTAAAGCCAGAGCGGCCACAGCCAGCGCAGCGCCGGCCAGGTGCAGGTGCCGGAGGATTTGTCGCGCGTGGCACAGCCGATGATGAACAACAGCACGCCCACCGCCCCCCAGATGGCGATGACTTGCCGAACCCATGGGGCCTGTCCGCCGAACGCCCACGAGCTGAAGATCAGCAGGGTGCTGAAATGGAGCAGCACCAGTTTCGCGAGCACGCTCGTGCTGCGCCGCGGGCCGCGGGAATCGAAATCAGCGCCGCTCGTCACGGAGGTGGTGGTAGAATTCGCCCAGCAGCCGGGCCGCGCGATCCCAGGAAAAATCCCGGGCGGCCCACGCGCGCCCGCGGCGGCCCATGGCCTCGAGCCCGGCCGGCCTCGTGGCCAACGCGGCGCCGAGCGCTGCACCGTAGTCCGCCCAAGGCACGCACCAGCCGCACTCGTTCAAGGTCAGACCCGACCAGGGCGTCGTGTCCGTCACCACGGCCGGCAGTCCGGCCGCCAGGGCCTCGGCGATGACGAGGCCGAAATTCTCCGAGTGCGACGGCAGGAGGAAAAGAGAGGCCACCGCGTAGGGATGCGGCCGGCCGGTGCCGTCAAACACCGCGATCTTCCCCGTGCCGCCCGCGGCCGCGACGGCGGCGTCGAGCCCGGCGGCGGTGTAGTCTTCCGCGGTGCCGACGATCAGCAGCAGCCAGTCGCCGCGCGGCGTGGACAGCCAGAGGTCGATAAGCTCGCGCAGCCGTTTCTTGCGGTGAAAACGCGAATAGAACAGCGCCACGGGCCGGTGGCGGGCCGCCGGACAGAGTTCCAGCCAGGCCGCGCGGGCCGCGGCGAGCTCGGCGTCGGCCGGCACGGCGACACCGTTGGGTGACACGCACACCGGCTGCTTGAAGCCGAGGGCGCGGATGTCGGCTGCCTCCTCGGGACTGGTGGCGTGCCAGCCGGCGGCGGCGGCGAAGGCCCCGGGATGGACCAGGCACTCGGCGATAAACTTGCGCCACCGGCGGTGCGTGTAGGCCCAGCCGCTCATCATGCCGCGCGGTGAAATGACCAGCGGCACCTGGCGGCGCCGCGCGGCCTCGTGGGCGTAATGCAACGGCAGCAGCCAGAGGGAGTGATGGTGCACGCAGTCGAACTCCGCCTGGCCGAGATGCGCCCGCAGTTCGGGTGAACGCGAGAGCCAGCGCGGCGCCACGCGCGGAAACAGCCGCACGGTCGCCGCGTCCCGGCCGTCCAGCATGACAGGTGAGCCGGCCTCCACGGTTGTGAGCAATTCCACGTCTTCCCCGACCGAAGCGAGGCTGTTGGCCAGCGCGCGCACCGACTTCGACGGACCGCCGTGGCGTTCCTCCAGGCTTGGCACAATGTGACAGACGCGCATCAAACCTGATTGCTCACTGGGGCTCCGGCCGGTCCTTCAGGGGCCGGCAAGGCGAGCCGGTGCAAATTTTCATCGCCGGCAGGTCCTTCACCACCACCGAGCGGGCGCCGACGACGCAGAGCTCGCCGACTGTGACCCCGGGCCCCACGAAGACATCCGCCCCGAGCCAGGCATTGCGGCCGATCACGATGGGCCGGGTGACCAGCGGCATGTCCCAGCGGGTGAAATCATGGGTGCCGGCGCACAGGTGGCAGTGCTGGCTGAGGTTGGCGCCATATTCGAGGCGGATGGGCGCGAGGTTGTAGAGGTTGACATGCGGGCCGACCATGCTGCGCGGGGCGAGGGCCAGGTTTTTTGGGAACACCACCTGCGCGGTCGGGAAGATCACGACCGGTCCCGGGATCTCGGCGCCGAAGCAGCGTAGCAGCCACGCACGGAAACCATGGCAGGGACGCGGGCTCCAGCGGAAAAGTGTGGATTGCACCAGCAGCCAAACCCAGCGGCCGAGCACCGCCGACTTCGGGTAGGGCGTTACACAGTTCTGGCCGAGATAAGGATCGCTCACGGGTTGGAGGATGCGGGCATTGCCGGGGCGGTCAACTGCGCGAAGTCTGCGAGCAGGGCGTCGGCATAGATCGCGTAATCGTAGGCCCGTGAGTCCCGGCGGGCGGAATCGGCCAGGCGCTGCCGCGTGACGGGATCGTTGAGCAGGCGGGTCAGCGCGGCAGCCAGCTGCGCGGCCGCGTCGGGGGCCGCGTGGTCGAAGACCAGCCCGTTCTCGCCGTCGTGCACGAAGTCCGTGAAGCACGCGAGGCGCGACACGACCGGCACGGCGCCCGCGGCCATCGCCTCGGCCACCGCCACGCCGAAGGTCTCGCCCTTCGCGGCGAGGCTGGGGTAGCAGAAGAGGTCGATGCGGCGGTAGACGCCGGCCAGCGTGCGGTCGTGGAACTGCGGGTCGAGCAGGTGGAAGCGGCTCGGGTGCATCGCCGTGGAAAGCCGTTGCAGCAGCTGGCCGCGGAAGACCACGCCGGAACCGCCATGGGCGATGTCCACCGGGCCGCACAACAGCAGCCGGTAGGGCGGCAGGCCGGGGGTGTCCTTCATGAGCCGCAGGGCGTCGGCCAGCAGCAGCAGGCCCTTCTCGGTGTGGATGCGGCCGACATACCCGATGACAAGTTCGCCGCCCTGCGCCTCCGGCAGGCTGGGCGGGGCCGAGTCGCCGGCGCGGTTGAGCAGCCGCCAGTCGATGGGATAACCGCGGACGCGCATCACGGGCGCGAGCGCCGGATTCTCCGTCAGCACGCGGTCCCGGACGTAGGTGCTGGCGGCCAACACGCGGGCGATGTGGTGGTAGTGGCGATACTGGCCCTTGGGCATGCGGCCGGTCATGATGACGACGCGGCCCGCGCGGGGCCGGAGCCGGCCGAGCCACGCCGGGAGGGCGACGGTGTTGACGATCACGATGTCGGCGGCCGGCAAGGCGAAAAAAACGCGCCAGCTCCAGAGGAAGTCCAGGAGCAGGTTGCGCCAGAGCTGGCGCTGGTGGTTCCAGCCGGGGAGCCGCACATGCCGGAGGCCCTCGCTGGTTTCCCGATGCGGAAACCCGCGCCAGCGCCGCGAGAACACCGTCACCTCATGACCGCGCGCCGCGAACTCGCAGGCGAGGCGATACCAGGACTTTTCCGTGGAGCCGCCGCTGACGGGCGGGACGGGCAGGAAGAATCCGTTGACGATGGTGATGCGCATGGAATCAGTCCGCGGACAAGCTGGCGAGGGCGGCCAGCAGGCCGGCGCTGGTCTGCTCATAGGTGTAACTTGCGACCAAGGCGAGGGCATTGCGCCGCAGCCGGGCCAGTTCTTCCGCCTGTGTCCCGAGCGCGGCCGCCAGCGTCGCCGCCAGCGCGGCGGCATCGTCCGCGGGGAATACCCAGCCGGACTCGCCGGGGCGGACGAGGTCCCGCTGGCACCCGACCAGATCGGAGACCAGACAGGGCACGCCGAGATGCATGGCCTCGTTGACGGCGAGGCCCCAAGTCTCGTAACTGCCGCGGGAAGGCAGGACGAAGATGTCCGCCAGCAGGTAGCGGGCGGGCATCTCGCTCTGATTGGCGAAGGGAAGGAAACGGACGCACGCCGCCGGATGGGCGGCGGCCAGCGCGGTGAGGCGCGCCTTCTCGGCGCCGTCGCCGACGAAGACCAGCGCGTCGGCCGCCGTGGCGACCCGGACAAAGGCCTGCAGGAGTTCCACCGGCTGCTTGGTGGGGGTGAACTTGCCGGCGAACAGCACGACGCGCTTGCCGGCGAGACCGAGCCCGGAGCGGAGCGCCGCTGCGGCCGCGCCGGCCGCGGCGTCCGCCGGGTTGAAATGTTCGGCGTCAACCGCGTGGGGGGCGAAGAAAAGTTTTCGCTCCGGCACGCCGAGCGCACGGAAGTAATCGTGGTTGGCGGCGCCGACGAACGTGACGGCGGCGAAACGGCCGTAGAGGAATCGCAGCAACCACCGACTGGTCCACGGCAGCCGGGCGCGGCCGAGCAGGTGCGAATCGCCGCGGAAGAGCAGCGGCACGCCATGCCGTCTGGCCCACCACAGGACGCGCTGGAACGAGAGCCACTTGTAACCGAAAAGCAGCATGGCGTCTGGCCGCCAAGCGGCGAGCCGGGTGGTGAGCGCCGGGTTGTCGAGGCCGCGGAAATGGTGCGTGCCGGGATCGCGCGCCACGTTGGGCACGAACTCGGAATCGTAACCGGCGAGCAGGTCCACGTCCCATTGGAAGGTGGTGCCGAACTGCGGGTCGCGCCGCGGGGTGACCCCGAATTCCCAGAGGTAGAACACCCGGAATTCCAGCGGGGTGTGCGCGCGCAGCCAGCGGAACCACGGGCTGTAATACTGCACCGGGTGGGAGAGAATGATGGCGAGGCGCGACATGGCAGGGCTCAGAGCCCGAACAGGCTGCGGATGATCAGGGGCACTCCGAGCACGACGACGATCGCCTGTTGTAACGAGGACACCCAGGCCGCCATGGTCAGTTCGGCGGAAAACGCCCATGCCGTGAGCAGCACCATGAGCAGGCCGGCGAAGGAAAACATGGGGCTGAAAGTGGACCAGATCTGCAGTTTCTTCAGCCAGAATCCCCAGAAAGCTCCGAGTATGAGCGCCCCGGCCATGCCGAAATTGGCGTAGGCCTCGGTCACCAGGCCGAAGGCGATGGTGGTGGTGTTGGTCGCCTCCTCGTCCTGCAGCCCGTAGTAGATCGACAGCTCATAGGTGGCGATGTGGGAGCGCGGCTTTTCCGGCCAGAACAGGCGGGGAATCAGCTGCGGGAGGACGTGGGCATAGGTCTGGCCGTAGAGATAATCCTGCCGTGCGGGGGTGAAATCGACGATCAGGCAGAGGATGTGCATGAGCGAGGTGCGCTCGAGCATCTTCTGGCTGGCCGTCTTCCCCCCGCTCGTCGGCACCAGCCCGTATTCCACCCATTCGGAAAAATAGGCCGGCAACTGGCTCATGGTCGGGGTGGGCAATTGCTGGTCCCAATACTTGAGGCGCATCTGGGTCTTGCCCGTGTGCAGCACGGCAAAGATGGCAAAGGTCGCGCCCATGACCAGCCACGGGATGCGCTTGCCGCCCGAGAGGAAGCCGAGGAAGGCGATGCCGATGAGGCTGATCGCGCCGATCAAAATCAGGCCGACACTCATGAAGATCAGCTGCGGCCCCAGGGTGCAGAGCAGCACCGTCTTCTCCGTCTGGGTGAGCTCGCCCCGGCCCCAGCGCTGCGTGCTGACGAAGGTGCAGAGGATGCCCACCCCGTAGAAAATCGCGCGCAGGATGCTTTCCAACTCGCGCGGCACCCAGGTGGTGAACGTGCTGATCCAGATGTAAAGCGTCGAGGTGAACAACCCGTAGACAATCATCTTCTCGGTCTGGCTGGTGATGAGGGATTCCCGCCAGAAGCGGGAGCGGCCCGGCAGGCCCCGGACGCTCAGGTAGGTGATGATGGCGCTGAGCTGGTAGAGGATGACTGTCAGGCTGGCCCGGGTGATGACGTCAGGAGAATAATTCGCCAGCTGCTCGCGCTCGTTGAGCACCGGCATGGCGTAGGCGTTGGCGGTGAGGATCAGGATGGTCTCAAAGACCGGGAAGCGGCTGCCGCCGCTGCGCGCCCAAAGCAACGAGGGGACGGCCGCGAGGGCGAACATGATCAGGCCGAGGAAGAGGTGTGAGGTGTCGCTGACGTTGGACTTGTAGGCCAGGTAGAGCAGCGCCGCAGTCAGCAGGGCTAGCCCGGTCAGGAATAGCTTGCGGCCGCGCTGGGCGTGGGCGCCGCCGAGCATGGAGTAGTCCATGACGGTCTCTTCCGGCTGCGGCTGGGCGTTGACGAATTCCATTGGCGGATCAGACGGACGTGGCGGCGCGGGCGAGGATTTCCATCTGTCGCTCCGCCACCGCGCGGGCGGAGTAGCGGGCCAGGGCGGACCGGTCGGGAGCGGTTGCTTGGCCGGCGGCCAACGCGCGCAGCTGTGTGCCGGTCGCGCGCACGCTGTCAGCGTCCGGACCGCTGCCCGGGAAGGATACGCATCCCTGCCCAAGCCGGGCGAGACGATCCACCATGGCGCTGCCGGCCGGCGCGAGCGCGATCACCGGCCGGCCGGCGGCCAGCACCGCAAGGATCTTGGACGGCGTGAAGGCGAGGTCGGTCGAGCCGAAGAGAAGGTTGGCGTCGGCCTCCAGCATCAGCTGCAGGGCATCGAAGTAGGGGAGGCGATCGGTTTGCTCGTGCACGCAGTCGGACAAACCATATTGTGCGGCGAGCGCAAGCGTCGCAGGCCGCCCCTGCGCCGCCGGCGCGTAGCTGGTCCCGAAGAAATGGGCGGAAACCCGCAGGCCGTCCTGCCGCACCGCGGCCATGGCGGCGAACAGCCCCTCGGCGGCCGCGAGCATGCCCGGCCCGAGCGCCCCGGCGAAACCCAGGCGCAGGCCGCCGGCCGGCAGGAGCGGGGGCCGGGCGGCGAGACGGGAGGCGGCCAGTTGCAGGTCGGGATCGGGGGAACCGAACGGCAGCTCCGTAGCCGGCATGGCCCGCAGGGTGGGGTGTCGTTGGCGCAGCCCGTCGGCGTAGCTGGCGGAGACCGTGATCAGGTGGGCGACGCCGCGCATCGTCCAGCCCTCGAGCGCCCGGCCGAGGCCCTGGGCGAAGCGGTATTTCCAACCACCTGGCGGACGCGGGGCGCCTGGCCGCTCATAATAGTCGCTCACCCACGGGTCCTGCAGGTCGATCACATAAGGCACGTCAAAAAGCATTTTCCAGATCCGGCCGAGCGGCAGCACGATGAACATCGTCGTGGAAAAATACACCACGTCGTAGCGCCGCGCCGCGAGCAGGCGGCAGCCGGTGAGAAAGAGGAAGGGCAGCGAGCGCAGCGCGACATTGTTGACGCCGAGCAGACCGGTCCAGCGGCGGGAGCAGCAGTGGGCGCGCACCACCCGCACCCCGGCCGGCACGGTCGCGGCGAGCTCCGGCTCGAGTGGCGCGGTGGGCGTCGGGTCGGCGACGGTGAGCACGGTGACCTCCCAGCCGGCCGTGGTGAAATAGGGCAGGCTCATGCGCACCCGCTGCATGTCGGGGGCGTTGACCGGCGGAAAATGCGGGCTGATTATGAGCACGCGTCTCATGATTGAGGTCCGTGCCATGGGGTGCGGTGGTGGCCGAGGGTAGAACGGCCGACGATGAGGACGCGGCGCGTCATGCGGGAGGCCGGAGCAGCTTGATGTCCCAGGTCTGTCCCTGGGCGTTGGCCACGGTGGTTTCCACGAAGGGTTGGAGATGGCGCTGCACCCGCTGCCAGTGCGCCGCCCAGTGGCCGAAGCGGAAATGCGAGATCACAAACATGCCGCCCGGGGCCAGCCGGGGGATGAAGTCGGCCACCAGTGCGCCGGGATCGCGGGCATAGCCGATGCACTCGATGAACATGATCACGTCGAACGACTCGGCCGGCCGCCAGGTCTCGAAGTTCCCTTCCTGAAATTCGGGCCGGGCCAGCCCGAGCGCGCGGGCCCGCCGGATGCCCTCGGCGGAGACGTCCACCCCGAGATAGCGGCGGCAGGGATGCGGTTGGAACAACTGGGCGAGGCGGCCGCTGCCACAGCCGATGTCGAGGATGGCGGGCGTGGGGTAGAGTTGGGAGACGTAGCCGACCACGACGCTCTGCCTCGGCAGTTCCGGCAACTCGTGGAAATGGGCCCAGGCGCCCGAGCGGTATTCCTGATCCAACACCTCGGGGGGAATGGGCCGGCCGAAGCCGGCGGGTTCAAGGAGGAATTTCCGGCGGAGTTTCTGGAGGAGGTTCATGGCGCTCAGGGGACGAGATCCGGCGGTTGGCCGCGGAAGAAATACTCGGTGTCCGCCTGCAGGGTGGCGAGCATGTCCGGCGGGATGACCGGTTCCTTCCACGGGGGTGTGGGCTTGGTCTGGGACACGTAGCAGGCGATGGCTGCGCGCTTGCTGTCGACGAAGTCCTCGTTGGGCATGTAACAGCGGCCGGGATTCAGAAAGATGTGGCGCAGCTGCAGCAGCGGGTTCCACCACGACCAGATGGCATAGTGCCAGACGGCCGGCTGCTGGCGGGCCTGGCGAAGGGCGTTCATGATGAGACTGTAGGCGGCATCGTGTTCCGAGCTGCCGTCAGGAAAGCAGGGCAGGAAGATCTTGGCGGGACGCAGCTGCGCCAGCAGGACGGCGATCCGTTCGGTCAGGGCGCCGGCCCGCGCTGGCGTGAGCCGGAGCAAGGTGCCGTCGGGTTCGTCCATGAAGTGGACGGCGCAGGACTCGACGCCCAGTTCGGCCAGCGCAGCGGCGGCCTCGCGCCGCCGCCAGGCGATGACCTCGGACACCGTGAGTTGCGGATGATTTAGATGCGAGCCACCCCCGTCGGTCAGGAAGACGACATGCACTGGCCAGCCTTCATAGCGCTTGCGGGCGATGAGGGCGCCGCAACCGAGCGTCTCGTCGTCCTGGTGCGGGGCGAACACCACGGTGAGGCCTTCCTCCGTGCGGTAGCGCCGGCTGGTGCAGCGCAGCACGAACATGTTGAGCCGGGTGAGCGCGGTCCGCACGAGCCGCTTGGCGCGGGTGCGGCTGATGGTCCACAGGCTGAGCATGACCACGAGGGCGACGGTGAGCTGGCGGTGGGGCATGTCAGGAGGGGGCGAGGGCGCGTTCGACGGCGGCGAGCAGGACCGGGGCTTCGCGTTCCCAGCAGAACTCGCGTTCGGCGGCGGCGCGGGCGGCGAGTTGCATGGCGCGCAGCCGGCCAGGGTCGCCCAGCAAGGCGTCGAGTTGGGCGGCCAGCTGGGTGGTCTCGTGCGCCTGCACGAGGAGTCCGGTGTCGGGCGCGGCGCGCATCACCTCGCGCTGGCCGGCGGTGTCGGTGGCGAGCACGGCGAGGCCGGCGTTGAAATACTGGAACAGCTTGTTCGTGATCGTGATGTTGCGGTTGACGGGATGGCGCGGCTCGAGGGCGAGGCCGATGTCGAACTCGGCCAGCTTGCCGGGGAGCTGGTCAGGGGTGACCAGCGGGATGACCTGCAGGTCGCCGCGGCGCTCGGCCGGCAGACGATGCCGCAGGTAGGCGCAAAAGCCGGGGCGCTCGTCGCCGAGCAGGAACAGCCGGCTGGGCCGCGTGGTGCGGGCCCAGGCGCTCATCATCAGCTCGAGGCCGCGGCCCGGCCCGATGGTCTGCGAGAACCAGATGAACGAAGGCGGTCCTTCCGCGGGCGGGCGGTGGGTGCGGGCGACCGGCTGCAGGGGAAACACATTGCGCACCACGAGGGGCCGCGGGCAGTGGAAGGCCGCGACGAGCGCCTCCGCCATGCTGTGAGAGGTCGCCAGGGCATACACGGCGCGGTTCAACACGAAATCCTCGGCCCGGCGCAGCAACCGCACGGGCCGGCCGCGCCGGTCGGCGTGCAACAGGTCCTCCGAATACCAGTCCTCGACGTCCACCGCCACGCGGCGGCCGTCGCGCAGCAGATATTGCGCGATCCAGATCGGGATCTCGGTGTGCACGATCGTCAGATCGGCCGGCAGGGACCGGGCGCGCCGCAGCAGCGGGCCGGCCGGCCCGAGCGTGCTGGGCGACTCGAGGTGCAAGGTCTCGAGCAGCGACCGCGCCAGCCGCGTCTGGGCCCGGCGCACAAAGTCTCGCAGCCGGGTCGCGCGATCAGCGGCGCTGTAGTCCACGGTGAGACGCCGGAACGGCAGGCCGCGCATCAGCTCGAAATCCATGCGTTCGAACCGCTCCTGGAACGAAACGGTCAGGACGGTCACGTCGTGCCCGGCGGCGCCGAGGGCGGTGGCCTCCTTCACCACGCGCGGATTGCGGCAGAGGTGGGTGGCGGTGAGGATGAGGATCTTGCGCGGCGGATTCATCAGCGGTTCAAGGCGAGGCCTCGGCGTAAAGCGACTCCACCCGCCAGGCCGGGGTGTCGACCAGCAGCGTGGTGTCTGCGCCGTCCAGAAAATCGCGGCGGACGACGCGGGTGAAGTCGGCTTCCTGGAGCAGCAGCTGCAGCAATGGGAAATCGAAGATGGTGCGGTGGCCGAAGAGCGACTCGCGGTCCTGGTAGAAGATCCGGTTCACGCTGACCATGGGTGACCAGAGGTCGCGGGCTTGTTCCTCCGCCTGATAGGGGAAGGTTCGCGTGGGGTCGCCCGCCAGCTGGGCGGCGTAGGTGCGCAGGTAGAGTTCGCCGTCCGGCACGATGATGCGGGCGATGCCATCGGGCGCGAGCACCCGCCGGATCTCCCGCAGGAGGGCCCGGGCCGCCACAGGGGGAAATGTTCCAGGCAGTGTTCGCTGAAGACACCTCGCAGGGAAGCGGTGGCGAAGGGCAGCCCGCGGGTGATGTCCCAGCACACGTCGACCCCCGGGTGCCACAGGTAATCCAGATTGATGAGCCCGGGGTGTGAATTCAGACCACATCCGAGGTCGAGATGGGTGCCGTTCCGCACGCGCGGGCGCGTGAGCTGAAACCTGCGGTTCCGGATCAGGCCACCAACCCAGGCCTGCACCTTGGCGTAGGAGGCCAGCGGCCGACGGGGCGAGAGGGTGTTGAGCGGCATGGGTGGTGCGTGGTCAGCGGCCGAGCAAATATTTCAGGCGCCAGACGTTTTTCCATCCCAGCAGGCGGGCGAGCCAGCGGGTGTGGCGCCCCATCGGCGGGGTGGCGAGGGTCGTGCCGCCGAGTCCGGCAACGCGTCCGGCCGCCAGCTGCATGAGGTCGGCGGGAGCCGGGAAAAAGTCATGGATGAACCGCTGGTAGTAATTGGCGGCGGCCTGCCGGGTGCGCGGCGAGTCCTCCGCGGCCAGCAGTTGCTGCGTAATGAGCTCGATCGAACGGAACTGCGAACGCCGGGCCCGCTCGCCCCGCTGCTGGCTGAGGCTGCCGGCCAGACTGGAGCGATAGTAACTGCGACCTTCCGCACAGTAGGCCATGCCCGTGCTCGCCAGCAGCACGCGGCAGAAATACTCGCCGTCGTCGTTGAGCGTGAGGTTCTCGTCCCATGGACCGGCTTGGTCCGCCATGGGGCGCGGCAGCAACCACGAAGAGGGATGCATCATGGCGCCGGTGTCGCCGGCGAGCACGAGAAAGTCCACGGGGGCGAAGTCGCGGAAGACGGCGGTGTCGACGAATTGCGCGGCGGCGGGGTCGGCCTGGAAGCGGCCCCAGGCGCAGGTGGCGAGGGTGCCCGCCGGCTTGGCCTCGAGGAAGGCCAGCTGCGCGGTGATCTTGTCCGGTGAGATGAGGTCGTCGGCGTCGAGGAACTGGATGAAACCGCCGCGCGCCAGCCGGAGGCCGTGGTTGCGCGCGGCACTGGCCCCGGCGTTGGCCTGCGCCACGACCCGCACCCCGCGTGGCTCGAAGGAACGGGCGCGGGCCAGGCTGTCGTCGCGCGAACCATCATCCACCACGATGATCTCGGTGTGCGCGTGAGTCTGGGCCAGCGCGGACGCCACGCTCTCCGCCAGCCAGCGGCCCGCATTGTAGCAGGGGATGATGATACTGACAAGTGGCTGGCTCATGATGTGAGCGTGCGCCTCCAGTTGCTCTGGAAATACCATTGCTTGGAGTTGGCGACGTAGTGATGCATGACCGCGCGGCATTCCCGCACCTCCGGGACCACGGGCAGCGTGACGTAATCGGCGGCGGGGGCGATGGTGCAGGGGCGGCCGGCCACGAGCATGGCGATCAGCGCCTGCTCCAGGTAGTAGCTGGTCCGCTCGCGCTCGATGAGGGTGCGGCACCAGTGTTCGAGACGCGCCCAGTCGAGTTCCGAACCGTTGAGGCCCGTGAGGCCGACATTGACCAGCTCGGCCACCGGGGCATCCGCGAGTTCGTTCATCAGTGGGCGCGAGTAACCGTAGGAGGTCTCGCAATCCACCGCGTGCAACGGTTGGGCGGGATGATCCAGCCAGCCGACCAGCAGCGCGGGGTGGTGAAAAAAAAGCAGGTCGGAATCAAGCACCAGCTTCCAGCCGGATTGCCCGACATGGACGTCGGTCAGCTTGCGGATGTTGGGATAGTTGACCCAGCGTTCGCGCAGGTGGGGGAATTTTGCGGCGGGCAGATGGGTGTCGAGCCGGGCCAGGGTTTCCGCCTGGCCGACGAAACGGATGCGGGGAAACAGCCGCGCCAGCGGGGCCCGGCTGGGTTCCGTGAGCGTGCCGTCATCGTAGATCACGGGGGCGACCGGCCGGCCGGCCAGTCGGGCGAACGACCAGAGACAGAATGCGGTCTGATACCAGAAGCGCCGGCCGGTCAGCAGATGCAGTTCCAGCGGGGCGCCGGGCACCGCCGGCAGCGCGGGCAGGTCGTGGGCGGCGGCTTCCATTTCCTGGCGCCCGCGTTCCGTGCGCCGCATCTCCCACGGGCCGCCCGCGGCCAGGATGTCGCGCAGCGCGCCGACCGGCCGGTGCCACGCATGATAGAGGATTTTTCCGGGCAGGGACATCAGGCGGTCGGTGGAGCGGACGCGACGGGCAGCAGGTTGGCGGGCGTGCTGCGGTGCACGAAGAGGTAATCGCAGGCGTGGTTGAGCTCGTGGGACCAGTATGCCACCGGGAATGCGGTCACTGGCTGGAGCGACTGGAATTGGCCGCCGGCAGACAGGCCCAGGCGATAAATCGCATAATCGCAGGTGTGGAGGAGATCCGCCAGCCGGCCCACGCGCAGGGCATACGCGGTCAGGTCGGCGTGACGGTCGGCCAGCAGAACCTCGCACAGGATGGCCGGGGTGGAGCGGGTCAAGCACTGGCGCATTCCGGTGAGAACCTCCAGTTCGGCCCCTTCCACGTCAATTTTGACGAGGCTGAGCGCGGGGGCACCCAAGGCGTCCATGACGGTGTCGAGGGGCGCGGTGCTGATCCACGCCGGGTGGGAGCCCAGGCCGGGCCGCAAATCCGGGCGGAGCGTCGCCATGGAATCGGTGCCGTCACCGGCCGGCAAGTAGAGGGATTGGATCTGCATGCGATCCGAGGCGCCGAGCGGGACCAGGGTGACGTCGGCCAGGGAGTTCAGGGCGGCGACTTCCATCACAAAGGCCAGCGCGCGCGGATTCGGCTCGAGGCCGATATAGGGCTGCCCGGGACTGACGGAGAGAAAATCGGCCAGCGTCTGGCCGACATTGGCGCCGACGTCGAGCAGGACCCCGGGACGCACTTGGAGGAAGTGGGCGATGATTTCGGATTTCCAGCTAGGCTGCCAATACAGCCAGGCCAAGGCCGCGGGATCGTGCAGTGGGATGACCAGCTCCTGCGGCCCAATCCGGGCCCTCGCCTGCGGGGCCAGGCGCTGCAGCAAGCGAAAGGGAATGCGGCGGCTGAGATTGGCGGGAATCATGAGGCGCGGATCACCGGTTCGCGCGGCCGGCAAATTGCCCGCACGCGCCCTGCCAGCGCACGTAGGCGGCGGGCGACGACCAGGCGCGGTAGGCGAACCACGCCTTGATTTCACGGAGCAGGGCGCCGGTGCGCGTGAGCGGAGGGAACGGATTCGCGTCGTGACGGGCGAGCACCTGCATCCACGATTTCTGGATGCCGTGGTTGAGCCGGGCGAGATAATCCCGGGACGTGCGCCCGGGCGAAATCAGGTGGGTCAGCGCCAGGGCGGGGAAGTAGCCGACCTCCCAGCCGGCGTGCATGGCGCAGAATACAATGTCGTTGTCGCCGCCCGAGGTCAGTTCCGCGCCGCGCCGGTCGGTCAGATTGAGGGCGACAGGGTGGTCCAGCCAGGCGGTGGCGGCGGCTCGGCGCAGGGCCATGCCGGCGCCGATGGGGGCGAAGGCCGGGTAGTCGTTGCGACCTGTGGCCGGGTGGCGCAGGCCGGCGGAGATGAGCGGGGTCCAGCCGAGATCCCGGCAGGCGAGGAGGCCGTCGAATTCGCGCACCCACGTCTCGGGCGGTGACTCGAATTCGGGCAGGCTCCGTCCCCCGAGCACGCCGACCTGCGGATGCGCGGCGAAAAGGCGCAGGGCTTCCTCGAGGTAGTCGGGCGCCAGCTCGTTGTCGTCATCCACCAGCACGAAAATCCCGCCGGTGCCGGCGAGAAAACCGCGGCGGCGGGCATGGCTGAGGCCGGGCTCCGGCTCGGCCACCAGCCGGATGCCGGCGGGGGCGTGATGGGCCCAGTCCGCCAGGGCAAGCGATGGAGTGGAGGTGTTGTCTACCACGACGACCTCCCTTGCCGCGGCGGGCAGCGTTAGCCTGCGCTGGGCCCGCAGGGT
>JAQSDJ010000159.1 GCA_029945855.1 Lacunisphaera sp. | reverse complement strand
GGTCGGAGGCGTGCGGCTGATGCCGGGAGACGTTGATCATGCGCGGTGCGCCGCGATACTCGGCGTTGCCGCGACATTGGAAAATTTCCACGACGGGCTCGATTTCCTCGTCGCGGGTTTCCCAGCAACACGGGTGGAAATCGTCGGCCGGATGATGCGGGATCGACACGCAGTCGATCCTGGCTTGGCGAATCAGGGCCCAGAGTTTCTCCGCATCGGCAGATTCGGGATTCGTCTCGGAAAACACCTCATCTTGGTTGCGGATAAACTTCCTGGCCTCGTCGACGTCGGCGAAAAAGATATTGCGGTGGCCGACGCCGCGCCCGATCTCGCTTTTGCCGCGATTGGAAAGCGTCCACTCGATCGAGGGCAACGCCACGAAATAGGCGGGATCGTTGTAAAACTCGGCCAGCCGCAGGGATTTTCTCCAGTAGATTTCCGTCAGCGAGTAGCCGTGGTCGGTGATGCCCGCGAAGTCGTAACCCTCGGAATAGAGCCCATACCGGAAATCGTCATCCAAGGTGCCATCGGTGCCCGCGGGCCAACAATTGGAGTTTTCCGAGTGCTCGTGCAGGTTGCCCCGCAGCAAGGTGTAGGTCTCGCCCCGGTAGGTGACGGTCGGCCGGGGTTGGCGCCGCCGGCCGCTGATCTTCGGCCGGAAATTATCCACGGGATGGTGTTCGCTGACGACGGTTTCGACCAGGTCGAGCGGGCGGGTTGACGCGGAAAAACGGGGGGCGGAGAAAAGCTCCAGCTCGAGCTGTCCGCGGCGGGCGTGGATCAGGTCGAGGGGGGCAGCCGCCGCGACGTGGGGGCCGGCGCAGCAGGTGCAGAGCGACCTGGTCTGGTCGCTTTTCCAGGCGAACCAGAAGGTTTCTCCGTCCTCCGCAAAGGCGATCGATGGTCGCTGGCCTTCGCCCTTCTGTTTGGTCTGGACCAGCGTGGTGGGCGGGACCCAACCCCGGTCGGGATCGAGATGAGAGATGCGAAAAGACCAAAACGGCGCCGGACCAACGGCGCCACCGCAGTGGGTCAGGATGAACAGGTCGCCGGCCGGATTCTTGAAAAAGGTCGGCCGGTGGTCGTTCTTGCCCCGGAACAGCCAGCGGCCGCCTTCCTTTTGTTCGTAGAGCCGCCCATTCTCGTAGCAGACCATGGCACAGCAGCGGTCGCCGGTGTAGTTGTCACTGTCTTCCAGCCGGGTGGTATCACGGTTGTTCTCCCAGCTGATCCAGAGGCGGTTCCCACGGTCAAAGGCCAGGGTGGGTTTGGCGTTGATATTCACCCGGTCGGCCAGGCCGCCGCCTTCCGCCACCGTCACGGTTTTGAGCAACTGGAGGGATCGGGGGTCGAGGATGGCGAGGCGGATGTTGCGATGGACGCCGTGGGTGCAGGCATAAGCCACGTGGACCTCGCCGTTCCGGGCGACTTCGATCGCGGGCTCGAAGCAGGAGGTTGCCTGACCGGCCAAGCGCACCGGGGCGCACCACTGGCCGTCGGCATAGCGCGAAAGATGGAGGCTGAATTGCCCCGCGGAGAAGACCTCCCAGGCCAGCACATAGCCATGAGGACCGGTGGCCTTGATCACCGGATTGATGCTGCGCTGCGTGCCCAGGCTGATCGTGGCGGGCGGTTGGAATTTGCCGCCGGCCATGACGGAGGCCCGGATGAGCCACTGGTTTTGCGCAATCTCCGTCCAGGCCACGATGGGCTGGCCATCGTCGGCACAAGCCGCCGTCACGGTTTCATACTCCCCGAGGGTGGGGGTGACCGCATCGGTTTCCTTCCAGGTTTCCCCGGAGAGGGAGAAGAGCGCGATGGTTTCCTGGCTCAGGGGAAAGTTCTTCCGCCGCAAGGTGGTGAGCCATTTGTTCCGCCGGTTGCCGAAAAGAACCGGGCCCTCGTCCTGTTCGGCCGCAAAATCTGACAGGTAAAGATGTTCCAGCCGCTGGTAAGGACTGGCGGCGGTGAGGCTCGCGCTGAAGGCCGCCCGGGGGAGGAGGACGGCGGAGGCGGAGAGCAGGGCGGTGCTCTTGAGAAACTGCCTTCTTTTCATTTTGAGCCCAGATCGAGGGTGTCGAATCCGGTCGTGACCGGCAGTTCCCCTCGCAGCATTTTTCCGGCCAGGCCGGTCAGGCGCAGATAGCGGTCAGGGGGCACCCCTTGGTAGGAAAGCAACGCGGCGGGCGCCGGCGTCACCGGAATCTGGTTGGTGCATTTGAAAATCGCCGTGCCCTCATCGATCTCGTCGAACATGGCGACGTAGAGCATCCGGCTCCCGGCCCGGGCGGCCGTGCTGATCATGTTCCAGTAGAAGCGGCCCTCCTCCCGGGGAATCTGATCCAGCGGGCGCGGGGGTGTGCCCGGCTTGCCGCGGGTGAGGTTATACCAGCTGAAACCCGGATAGACGCAGGGCGCGTAGTCGAGGCCCCGGGCCTGGCACCAGGCCAGGTCGGCCGTGACCTGGGCCCCGTAGCGCTCCATTTCATTGTGCAGGCCGGGGGTGTAGCGTTGCACGCTCCACGGCATGATGACATCGGCCCGGGCCATGATCTCGTGCAGGTAAGGATCCGGGAGGGTGTCGACATTCAGATCCCGGAAATAATTGGGCACGCCGAGCAGGACACTGCAGCCGCCGTAGACCGGATCGTTTTTCAGGAAATCGATCAGTTGCTCGATGCCGATCGAGCGGATGTTATAGGCGCGGTCGGGAAAACCCAGGCCCCAGATGGCGACCAGCGGCTTGCCGCGATGATAGAGGTAGGTTTGGTCCGGCCCCTGTTGGGTGATCCGGAGTTCATCCACGAGTTCCTTCCAGTCCTGGATCACGCTGGCACAATCTTCGCCCTCTGCCTTGAGGCCAGAGAGATCATACATCACAGCCAGGGCGCGGCCATGCGCTTGCGAAGACTGCAGGGCGTGGCCCAGAATCACACGACCCTGCCGGCGGCTGGCCGGGGTTTTGGTGACGCGGAAGAAGCGCTGCATGAAAACGCCGTCGATGGCGTATTCCCGCATCCAGCGGAAATGCACGTCGACCGTGCTGGCGTCCCACGAGCTGAAGACGCGGGCCGCCGAGCCATCGGGCATTTGCAGGGAAGTCGGGTAGGTCCTGGGGTATTCAGAGACGTCGGGCCAGAGGTCGATCTTGAGGTTCTCGGCCGTGAATTTGCCTTTGCTGACATAATGGACCCAGCCCTCCCCCGAGCCATCGCCCTCGGCGCGAAACCAGCCTTGGTATCCGCCCATGACGAGCTTTTCATAGGACATGAAACGGGAGGAAGGCGAATGCTTCGTCCCGGCGGAGGCCGGGGGCAAGATCAGCACCGTATAGGCGAGGAGCAGGCAGATGGATCGAAAGTGCATAGATAGAGGAAGCCGCTTTTTCGCCCGCCCGCGGACCGGGCGACCGGGCGATGAGGGTGACTGATTAGGGTTGTTGCGGTGGAAATATTACGACTCAAAGCGCGTTCCAATAGACCGTTTTCTCGGCGCCCATCTCGAACACCAGTTCCTTGCCGGCCATGATGTCGGCATACGTGACAAAGGGCGTCTGCAACGGCTCGCCATCCAAGGTGACACGCTGCACGTAAGGATGATTCGCCGCCCCGTTTTTCATCCGCACGACGAAGGCCTTCCTGCCCGGCAAGGCAACGCGGGCCTCGTCAAACAGGGGACGGCCGAGCGAGAAACGAGGGTCGCCCGGAGCCACCTGATAAATGCCCAGGGCACTGAGCACAAACCACGCGGACATCTGGCCGGCATCTTCGTTGCCGATCAGGCCGGCGGGCGTGGCCAGATAGAACTCGGTCATGATCTGGTGGACGATTTCCGCGGCGCGCCAGGGTTGCTCCACCCAGTTGAACAGATAGGCGATGTGATGACTCGGCTCGTTGCCGTGGGCGTATTGACCGATCAGGCCGGTGATGTCGCTGGAGATTTCCTTGCCAGTGAGTTTGGAACTGGTTGAGAACAATTCGTTCAGTTTCGCGACGAATTGTTCACGTCCGCCGAACAACGCGATCAGTCCGGGCACGTCATGCGGCACAAACCACGTCCACTGCCAGGCGTTGCCCTCAACATATTCGCCCCGGTTGTGGTTTGAGTCCGTGGGCGCAAACGGTTCAAGCCATTTGCCATCCGAAATTTTGGCGCGCATGAAGCCCGTCTGCGGATCAAAATACTGGCGGTAATAGCCGGCGCGCTTGAAATACTCCTGGGCCGTTTCCGCGCGGCCCAGGTCTCTGGCCAGCGTGGCGATGGCCCAGTCGTCGTAGGCAAACTCCAGCGCCTTGGAGACCGCTTTGTTTTCGAGATCGGCCGGGATGAAACCCTGGGTGGCGTTGTAAAGCTTGGCCTTTGGCATGAGCCGCGCGCGCACATCGTCCGAGTTGTAGGGAATCGGCTTCTGGTCGTCGTATTGCGAAGCAAACAGGACGGCGTCCATCGCCTTATTCAGATCGTAGTCGCGCAATCCCTTGACATAGGCGTCCACAATCACCGGCACCGCGTGATATCCGATCATGCAGCCCGTGTAGTTGGCGGCCAGCTCCCACATGGGCAGGATTCCGCCCTCATCGTGCTTGCGGAGCAGCGAACGAATCCACGCCTGATCCAGATCCGGATTGATGATGGTGTAGAGCGGGTGCTGGGCGCGAAACGTATCCCACAGTGAGAAAACGGTGTAGTTGGTGTAATTCGTGTCCTGATGGTTCTGCTGGTCCAGGCCACGGTAGCGGCCATCCACATCGCTGGCCAGGTTGGGGCAGATGGCGGTGTGGTAGAGCGCGGTGGCGAAAACTTTGCGCTGATCGGCCGTGCCGCCCTTCACCTGGATTTGCGCCAGTTGTTTCGTCCAGGCCGCCGCCGCCTGGGTCACGATGCCGTCGAAATCCCATCCGGGCGCTTCAGCCCGCAGGTTTTTTTCCGCTCCGGCGCGATCCACGTGGCTGAGGCCGACCTTGACCAGCACGGTTTCGGCTTCGGCCGTGGCGAAGGTGAGCCGGGCCTTGACGTTCGTGCCGGTGACGGAGGATTGGCCGTCCTGCCGGTGGTCGGCGGCAAACAGTTCGGCGGTAAACGGCTGGGAGAACTCCGCGTGAAAATAGATCCAGCGGTTCTGCGCCCAGCCGCGCACATGCCGCCAGCCGGCGATCTCGTGATCGTTGAGGACTTCGATCTCCGCCGCCAGAATCTCACGATTCTGGATACTGTGCTTCAGATCCACGACCACGCCCGCCAGGGTTGCCTTCGGGAAAGTATAGCGGTGCACGCCCACGCGCGGTGTCGCCGTCAGTTCCGCCTTGATCTGAAAGCGATCCAGCCGCACGCGATAATAGCCCGGGGTCGCAAACTGGTTCTTTTTGTCGAAGGAGGACCGATACCCGTAATCCGGGTTTTGGGGAGTGCCCGAGCCGATGCTGATGTCGCCCGTGAACGGCATCATGAGCACGTCGCCGTAATCGCCGATGCCGGTGCCACTGAGATGCGTGTGGCTGAAGCCCCAGATCTCCGTGTCGGCATCGTAGTAGCCGCCGCACGCATCCCAGCCGCTGGTGCGCGTGTCCGGGCTGAGTTGCACCATGCCAAACGGCGTGGTCGCCCCAGGAAAGGTGTGACCGTGATACCCCGTGCCGATGAACGGGTCGACCTGCTGCAGGACGTCGTCGGCCGCGACCGCCGCCTCAAGGTTTAGGACGGTCGCGGCCAGCAGCGCGGCCAGTGAGTTTAGCACGAGGTGTTTCACAGGCTTTAAAGGCGCTCCGCGAGTGTGCCCGCCGACCAGGCCTCGAGGAGTTGGCCCATGTCCGCAAACGTGGCGGAGCGGCCGGAGCGGACGAAGTGGCCGCTGGCGCAATTGCCGGCCAGCACAATGCCCGTGTCGTCCAGGCCCTGGAGGGCGGCGGCCACACAGCCGGCGCCGAAGTTGTCCCCCGCGC
Organism: Lacunisphaera sp.; assembly: GCA_029945855.1. Taxonomy (GTDB): domain Bacteria; phylum Verrucomicrobiota; class Verrucomicrobiia; order Opitutales; family Opitutaceae; genus Lacunisphaera. The sequence goes on along the minus strand of JAQSDJ010000159.1, from coordinate 16,377 downwards.
CGGTCGAGATCAACGGATCCGCGCAGTAGGGCCCCGGCACATACACCGTGCCCTGGGCGCTGGAACAGGCGGCGCCATTGTTCGGGTGCACGATGACCCGGTCCACGGCGATGTGCGCTCGCAGGTAGGCGGTCAACTCGGCCACGGTCGCGGCGTCCTTGCGGCCTTGGTAGGCACCGCCGAAAACCTCGGCCATCTGCCACGCTTCCTTCAGGTTGAAGCTCAGGATCGTCTCGCACTGGCGCGTGATCGGCCCGAGCCGCCCCAGCAAGTCCTCCCGATCCACGAGCGGACGGGTTTCAAACTCGGCCAGATCCATGAAATAGAGAACCTGTTTGGCCGGCACACCCAGCTGCCCCAGCCGCGCAGCCAGATTGCTCCAGATAACGCCGGCCTGAGGCAGTTTGCCCCAGTTGACGGCGCTGATGAAGCGGGCCGCCCTCAGGGCGTCGTCCAAGGCCGGCGAACCGACGTGCTCGAGCAGGCGATCCCACGTGACCTCCGCGCAGGCCGACATGTCGTTCAACATCACCTTGCCGTCCGTGAACTCCAGGCAGGTGGTCTGCGCGGCCCGGCCCAGGGAGTAGAGCCGTTTCGTCTTGCCCCCCAGCGCCGCTTGGAAGATGGGCAAAATCTCCGGATGGCCCAGGGCGCCGATATACGTGACGTCGATGTTTCCCGCGTAGATGTCATGCAGCGCGGCGGCGAAGAGCGGACCGTTGCCGCCGAATTTGTCCCCCAGGTGGCGCGCAGGATAGGACGCGGCCACCCCGGCTGCGGCGGTTAGCTTCGGGCCGAACTCGGCCATCGAAGGCGGCGACTGAAGGCGGACGAAGGTGTCGATGAAACCGTCGAACCCGCACAGCCCGGAAAACCGTTCCGGCACCGGAGCGCTGACCCGCGCCTTGAAGCCGGCGATGACCGGGGCGAGCGACGGGATGTCGGGATAAAGGATGGGGTTCATGAGGCGAGATCCTTGCGTCCGATGCGGTGGCCGATGGCGCCATAAAATGCGACGTAGGCATATCCGAGCAGAGGGATGAGGAACGAAACTTGGAGACTGAACTGGTCGGCCACCCATCCCTGCACCGGCGGCAGGATGGCTCCGCCCAGGATGGCCATGACCAGCAGCGACGACGCCTGGCTCTTGTGGTGGCCGATGCCCTCGATCGCGAGGGAGAAGGTGTTCGACCAGCCGATGGAGCTGAACAAACCGACCGCGACGACACACCACATGGCCACCTTGCCGCCCACCAGAATGGCGGTGGCCAACAAGCAAACGGCGGTCAGCGCGAAGATCGTCAGGGTGCGGCCGGCCAGGGACTTGCCGAGACGGAAGAGCAGCCAGCACAGGCCGATGAAGGGCAGATAATTCCGGAAGACCGCCCAGTCGTTTTTGAACTGCTGGCCCCAGAGCGAGGCAAATTCCCCGAAGGAGTGGCTTTGGAGATAGTCGATCGGGCAGCTCTTGGCCGCCCAAAGAAAGAGAAACGCGACCAACGGGATGATCACCATGAGCACCTGCTTGCGGGCCGTTCTGATCTCGCTGAGCTCAACGGCGCCCATGAAGCGTCCGATCATCAGGCCGCCCCAGAAGATCGCCACATACTTGCTCGCCTCGATTTCCGTGAAGCCCGCGATATCGGGCAGCGCCAGATAGCTGATGATGGCACTGCCGACGGCCACCTCGGCGCCGACGTAGGCGAAGATCGCCAGGATGCCGAGCTTGACGTGCGGGTAGCGCAGTGCGCCGCTGCCTTTCTCGATCTTGCCTTCGCCGATATGGGGCAGCTTGATGAAGAAGAAAACCACCGCCAGCACGATGAAGACGACGCAGAAGCCCAGGTAGGGGAGCTTGACCGAGTCCGCCCCGTGCGCCCCGGTCTTGGCAAAATACTCGAAGATGAGATAGCCGCCGATCAGCGGTCCCGTGGTGGTGCCGAAGGAGTTGAAGCCCTGGGCGAGGTTCAACCGGCTGGAGGCGGTTTTTTCCGGACCGAGGATGGTGACATAGGGATTCGCCGCGATCTGCAGCATGGCAAAACCCAGGCCGACGACAAAGAGCGCACCCAGAAACAGCGGGTAGGATGAAAGGGTGGCGGCGGGCCAGAACAAGGCGCTGCCGGAGGCGGAGATCAACAGGCCCAGGACAACACCGTTCTTGTAGCCGATTCGCGCGATGGGATCCCCCTTCAGCATCGAAACGACAAAATAGATCAGCGCGCCGACGAAATAGGCGCCGAAGAAAGCAAACTGGACCAGCATCGCGCGGAAGTAGTCCAGCGTGAAGGCCTCCTTGAAGCGGGGGATCAGGATATCGTTAAACACCGTCATGAAGCCCCAGAGAAAGAAGAGGCTGGTCATGATGGCGAAGGCGCCACGGGAAGCGCTCCCGTTGCTGTTGGCTGGGGGCGTGGACTGGGTGGAGGGTAGGGTTGCGGCCATAAAGAAGAGGGGTGGAGATTATTTGATCGAGGCGGGATCGAGGGTCAGGCGCGAGGGCGGGAGATCCGCCTCGCGTGTGCCGAGGACTTGGTTGGGTTGCGCGCTCATCTCGAGGTCGAGCCGTCCGCCCTGCGTGAGTTCCGCGTGCGTGAACCAGATCTTGGTCCGCGACTGGTGGTTGAGCTTCACGGAGTCGATGTATTTGTTTTCGCGCGACGTGTTCCGGGCGGTGATGGTGAACGTCTTGCCGTCGGGCAGTTTCACGTCGACGCGGTCGAACACCGGGCTGCCGAGGACATAGACGGGCACACCCGAGGTCACCGGGTAGAAGCCCATCATGGAAAGGACGACGAACGCGCTCATGCCGCCGCCATCCTCGTCACCCGGAATGCCGTGAATGTGGGCGGGATAAAAAGCCTCGAGGAGCTGGCGGATGCGCTTCTGGGTTTTCCAAGGCGCCCCGAGGTAATTGTAGAGGTAGGGGATATGGAACGAGGGTTCATTCGCCATGGTGAACTGGCCGACCAGACCGGTGGAGTCGGGGAACGTGGCGAAATACTCGTATTTCGAGCGGCCGAGGCTATCGCGGAAGAGGTTGTCCAGTTTTGCCTCGGCGGCCTTCATGCCGCCCATGGCGGCGGTGAGGCCGGCGAAATCGTGGCGGGGGAGCCAATCGTAGGTATAGGCGTTGTTCTCGGTGAAGAAGAGCCGGCCGCCCTGCCCGCCGGAGAATTTCGGATCAAAGGGCTCGATCCAGCGGCCCTTGTCGTCCTTGGGCCACATGAAGCCCTGGTCGGCGCGGAAAACATTTTTCCACCAGCCACCGCGCTGGATGAGCAAATCAGCATCGGCCGGCTGGCCGATCTGGCGGGCGAGTTGCCCCAGGCACCAGTCGGCAAAGGCGTGCTCCAGTGTGACCGAGACGGATTGCCGCCGTTCAAAGGAGTGCACTTCCGGAACGGTCTCCGGTTCGTCAGCGCGGATGGCGGGCATGAATCCGTTCTCCGCATGAAAAACATCGAGGCTGGAGCGCGGTCCGTTCCGCCACGGCAACAGGGTTCCTTCCAGGGCGTTCTTGCGCAGCCCCGCATAGGCTGCCTGCACATCATAGTCGCGGATACCCTTGGCCCAGGAGTCGGCGATCCAGGCCGAGGCGTGGTTGCCAGTCATGCACGGATGATCGCCGTAGAGAACGGCAAACGACGGCATCCACCCTGATTGCTGATACATGCGGATATAGGACGCGATCTTGTCGGCCTGCATCTTCGGGTTCAGAATGGCGTGTAGCGGCTCGAGGGCCAGGTAGGTGTCCCAGATCCAGTTATCCACGTAGAAGGGGCGGGCGTCCTCGTGGACCTGGTGATCGTAGGCGCTGTAATAGCGGCCATCCTCCGAGATGTTTATCATGCGTTCATAGGAGCGGTAGAGCGCGGTATAGAAGGTGCGTTTCTGCGCGTCGGTGCCTCCGGTCACCTGGATCTTCCCCAGCGCGTCGTTCCAGCGGGCGCGGCCGGCTTGGGCCACGGCAGCGAGGTCCCACGTGTTCATTTCCCGGGCCAGGTTTTTCCTGGCCTGCTCGTGGCTGATGAAGGAGATCGCGTAACGGAACTGGACGGCCCGGGCCGTGGCGGCCACGGGCGTGGCGGCGAGGCGCCCCGTGTTTTCCTGCACGCGGCTGGCGGTCACGGTCATGGGCTGGTCGAACTCGCCGTAAAGGTAGGCCTGCATGCCCTTGAAACGCTCGATGCCCGTGACGCTTTGCGGGCCGGCGACGGTCATTTCGCCTTCCTTGCGGGTCGCCAGCAAAACGACGGGGGCCCGATCATGCGCGGTGAAGCGGAACATGCCGGTGCGCTCTCCGGGGGCGAACTCCAGCTGGAGCGCCGGTTCCTCGAGCCAGACGGAGTAGTGGTAAGGCGTCGGCTTTTCGTGGTCGTAGGTGAGGGGAGTGGTCCAGCTCGCTGCGTCCACGGCACCCGTGGTGGCTTGCAGGGTGAAAATCTCGCCGAGGCGATGGGAAATCAGCGTCAACGGGAAGCCGGTGATCTGGTCGTCGAGAAAATCAGCGCGCAGCGGGTGCACCCGGATCATGGAGTTGGGCAGGTGCGCGGTGGGCCGGGTGGGCACCAGCAGGATGCCGACATTTCCGATGGTGGGATCGACGTGCTCAACCTGCGCCAGTGCAGGCGAGGTGAGGGCGATGAGGCAAAGGGCCAGTTTGAATTTCATGCTTTGGGTTTTTCCGGGGGAGGAGGCGAAGAGAGGGGCATCAGGGGTAGTGCGGGAGTCCGGCAAAAAGCGCCCGCAACGACGCGATGGTCTGGGCGTGAGCGGGATCGCGGGCGAGGTCGTGATACTCGCCGGGATCGGCCGTTTCATCGTAGAGTTCGATGCCTTCGCGGCCACCGTCCCACTCGGTGTAGCGCCAGCGCGCGGTGCGCACGCTGCGGCCCACGATTTTGCCCCGGGTCACCAGGCTGAAGGCGGCGGCTTTGCCCGGGCCGGCGGGATTTTCCAGCAGCGGCCGCAGCGACGTGCCGGCGAGTGCCTGCCCGGGGGAAACCCCGCAGAGATCCAGGATCGTCGGGTAGAGATCAATCAACTCGGTCAGGCCCCGACTGGCGGCGCCCGGGGCTACGCCTGGGCCGGCCATGATCAGGGGCACCCGGCAGCTGGGTTCGAAGAGGGTCACCTTGTTCCACCACTCGCGTTCGCCCAGGTGGAAGCCGTTGTCGCCGATGAAAACCACGAGGGTCTTGTCGCGCAGCCCGCGGCGGTCGAGTTCCTGCAGGATCCGACCGACTTGTGCGTCCATGAACGACGTGCAGGCGTAGTAGGCGCGCAGGTATTCCCGCCGCTCCTGATCGGTGAATTGCTTGAACGCTTCGTGCATTTCCGGGGCGAAAGCCAGCGGGGGCGCGGCCGTGATGCCCGGCGGGTCGAGGTGCGGCGTGAGTGTCGCGAGCGGGTAGAGGTCAAAGTATTGCTGCGGGGCGAAGAAAGGATCGTGGGGCCGGTGAAAACCGGCGGCGATGAACCACGGTTTTTCCCCCGCGCGATCGAGGGCCGCGATGGCCGCGCTGGCGGTCAGGTAGTCGGGTTGGTCTTCGCCCGGGCCGGCGGTGACGCCCCATTCGCACCACTTCAGCTTGTCGCCGGTCAGGTTGCGGTGGGCGATGAGAGCGGGCCGGTCGTCAATGCCGACGGCTTCGTGGGCGTCGTCCCACGACTTCGCCGCATCGAGCCATTTTTGGCGATCACCGGCACTGTGGAATACCTTGCCATAGCCGGCGGTATACCAGCCGGCCTGCCGGAGGGCTTGCGGCAACGTCACGACCTCCGGAATCACGTCGCGAAAGAAGGTCCCGTTGCCCATGATGCGGGTTTGCTCCGGTCGCCACCCGGTCATGAATGACGTCCGGCTGGGCCCGCACACCGGATATTGCGCATACGCCCGGTCGAATCGTTGTCCGCGGCCGGCCAGCGCATCGAGGTGCGGCGTCTTGACCGTAGGATTGCCATAGCAGCCGAGGGCGTCGCGCAGGTCGTCGGCGACGATCAGCAGCACATTCAATCGCGGTGGGGGCTCGCCGCGGACGGGAACGGCGGAAGCGAAACCAAGCACCGCGGTGCAGGACAGGCCGGCCCAGCCACGGGCGGCAGCCCGCAGGACCTTAAGGCAATCGCCCCGCGGGTGCAGAGGTGAGTGACGAGTGAGCGGAAGCATGGGACAGGGGCGAGGCGGCGGGGCGAAAGGTGGGGCGGCTGATTTCGATCAGGTTTTCAGAAGTCCCAGGGCAAACTCAGGAACTGCTGGATCGCGCGGTAAGGCTGGTGGTGCGGCACGAACCCGTGGCCCTGCATGGCCGGGAGGCGGGGTGGCCGGTTGGGCGGGCGCGGCGTTGTCGAAAAGCAGCGTGCGGGCGACGCGGGACAGGTTCATGGTTAAGCGGAGGTTGGGTGGCCGGGGACGGCCGTTCCCGAGGAATCCGGCCGGCAAGTGCTTGGTATCATCCACTATTTTGGAATCCTTGGTCATCCCATCTTCGGGGGATGGGCAGACGGGGGATGAACCGCTATGCTGGGAGTGATGCCATGCGACTCACCGCGGAAAATAAACTCGGAATGATGGGGTGGATGATGAGAATGGCGGCCGTGCGCGCGTTTTTCCCTTCAACCGTATGGCTGGCAGTGCTCTGCATGGCGGGCAGCAGCGGGCTCCGGCTGGTGGCCGCCGATGAAAAGGTCCTCTTTTCAGCCCGGCCGGCCCTCTCGGCCCGGCCGGCCCTGTCGGGAATCGTATACGGCGGCCGGTCGATACCGGCGTCCGGAAATGCGTCCGGCGAGAGCATCGGGGAGGTAAGCTACAGCGGAATCTCGCTGCTGCCGGGAGAGTTTCCGCTGAATTTCAGCGTGGACACCGCCCCTCCCGGCAAACCGCCGGTCGTGCGAATCCGCACCCGCCTCGAAGGGTGGGAAAACGAATGGCGGGACCATGAGAGCCAGATGTATCTCGTGCTGCGTTTTCTTGATGAGGAAAACCGCGCCGTGAGTAGTGAGTCGTTCATTCGCCAGGGGAACAGCCCGGGCTGGGGCGGCTTGCCGCAGAATTCACGCTGGCACCGCCAGGTGAATGAAGTCGAGGTGCCTGAGCGATCCCGTCGGGTGCAGATCCTGCTGGTATCGGGCGGCACGCCCCGCACGACCGGCTTCTGGGCCGTGCGCCGGCTGCGCCTCACGGTTAAGGCGACGGCAGACGAAGCCACGCCCGGGACGCAGCTCTATCAACTCGACCAGCTGAGTGGACCGGGCCTCGACTCCCCCCGGGGCAACCCCAATGGCTGGCTCCGCGATGGCACCGGCCTTGAAATCCCGATCCTCTATACTCAGGCCGAAGACGATGGCTCCTTTCAGCCCTTGCTTGCGCTGCTTGATGCCAATCCGGACAACACCGGAGGCTGGTTGCAGAAGTTAACCGCGGCCTCGCCGGTCGCCCCCGGCCAGCACCTGCGACTGGAGGTCGAGGAAAAGTATAGCATCGGACGCGGTCGCGAAGCTGAAGTCTCCTTTCATTCGCTCCCGGTGGGCGACTATGTGTTTCGCGCGTGGGCCACGGACGAGTTGGGGCGCCCCACGGGCCCTTCGCTGCGGCTGCCGGTGGAGGTGCGACCGCCGTTTTATGCCGCCACCTGGTTTCGGTTGCTCGGCGCCGTGCTCCTGCTCGCGGCGCTGCTCGGTGGAGTGCGATATTTTTCGTGGCGAAAAATGCAGCGGGAATTGCAGCGCCTGGAGCGGCATCGGGCGGTGGCGGAAGAGCGGACCCGCATGGCCCGGGATCTCCATGATGAAATGGGTTCGCGGTTCACCCAGATATCCCTGCTGGCCGGACGCGCCCTGCTCTCCGCGCCGGTGGACGAGTCGGTGCGTGAACCGATTCGCAACATCAACGGCGCCGTCAAAGAGCTGGCGTCGGCCCTGGAGGAAATCGTGTGGGCGGCCAATCCCTTGCACGACACGCTGGAGGGATTCAGCAATTACCTCTCCAAGTATGCCAGTGCCGTGTTGCGGGACGCCGGCCTGCGTTGCCGGCTGGACATCCCGACGACACTCCCGCCGCGCACCCTGCCCAGCGGGCTCCGCCACCGGCTGATGATGGCCGTAAAGGAAGCGCTGAATAACGCCCTCAAGCATGCGCACGCCACCGAGGTGTGCGTGCGCCTTGAACTCGACGGCCCGCGCTTGCTCCTGACGGTGTCCGACGACGGCGACGGCTTCGATCCCGTGACCGTGAAGCGCGGCAATGGCCTGGATCACCTGCAACGACGCATGGAGGAGGTTGGCGGGACCTGTGGGTTCGAATCCCGGCTCGCGAGCGGCACCTGCGTCCGGCTGACCGTGCCATTGCCCATGGCCAAGGAGGACGCATGAGAGCGGGGGTAGTCATCGTGGAGGACGACCGCGCGGTCCGGGAAAACCTGGCGGCGCTGATCAGCACGGACGAACGTCTGCGACTGCTGGGCGCCTTTGGTTCGGCGGAGATCGCGTTACGGGAAATTCCGGCGCTCCGGCCCAAGCTCGCGGTGATGGACATCAACCTACCGCGCATGAACGGCATCGAATGTGTCGGGCGGCTCAAGCTGCTGGTGCCGGATTTGCACGTGCTCATGCTCACGGTCTACGAGGACGACGACAGTGTCTTTCGCGCGCTGAAGGCGGGGGCCAACGGCTACCTAGTCAAACGCGATGCGGCGGAAAAATTATTGCACGCCCTGCAGGAGGTCCAACATGGCGGGGCCCCGATGTCGGCCCATATCGCCCGGCAAGTCGTGCAGTTTTTCCATCGGAGCGAGGCCCCGGCGGCGGAGTCCGAACGCCTTTCCCCCCGCGAATCCGAAATCCTCGACCTGCTCGTGCAGGGACTGATCCTGAAGGAAGTGGCCGACCAGCTCGGGATCGGCTTGGAAACAGTGCGGACCCACGTGAACCATATCTATCTCAAGCTGCATGTCCGCAGCCGCACCGAAGCCATCGTAAAATACCTCCGCCAACACCAGTAGTTCGCCCCATTATCTTATGCACCTCCATACCCGGTTGAATCCCCTTTTGCTGGCCTGCTGCCTGCCGCTGCTTTGTCCGGCCCAAACGCCGGTGCCGCTCTTCAACGGCCGGGACCTGACCGGCTGGGTGCAGCGCGGTGGCAAGGCGACCTATACCATCGAGGGCAACGAGATCGTCGGCACCTCGATGGCGGACACGCCCAACACCTTTCTCTGCACCGAAAAAACCTACGGCGACTTCATCCTCGACTATGAATTCAAGGTGGATCCGAAGTTGAACTCCGGCGTGCAGATCCGCAGCGAGTGCTTCGGCTACGAGAAGTCGGTCGAGTGGCAAGGCCGGACGATCAAGATTCCCGCCAACCGCGTGCATGGCTATCAGATCGAAATTGACCCCGACACGAAGCGCAAGCGGATGTGGAGCGCGGGCATCTATGACGAGGCCCGGCGCGCCTGGCTGGTTCCTGATGACGGGGTGAAAGGCCCGCACGGCACCGCCTTCAGCGAGCGGGGCCTGAAGATTTTCAAACCTAACGACTGGAATCATGTCCGCGTCGAGGCCATCGGCGATTCCCTCAAGACCTGGCTCAACGGCACGCCGTGCGCGGATTTGCAGGATGGGATGACGGCGAGCGGCTTCATCGCGCTGCAGGTCCACAGCATTGGCAAGGACGCGGACAAGATCGGCACCCAGGTGCGTTGGAGGAATTTGATGATCACTGAAGTCAACGCCCCGGCGAAGCCGGCGATGAACACCCTCACGCCCGAGGAACAGGCGGCGGGCTGGCGCCTGCTCTGGGACGGCAAGACCACCGCGGGCTGGCGCAGCGCCAAGGCCGCGGAGTTTCCCGCCCATGGCTGGTTGATCCAGGACGGCCAGTTGCACGTGCTCGACAGCGGCGGGGCGGAAGCCATCGGCGGCGGCGACATCATCACCCGGGAGACCTTCGACCAGTTCGAGCTCATGGTCGACTTCCGGCTCACCCCGGGCGCGAACAGCGGCATCAAGTATTTCGTCCAACCCGGTCTGGCCGCGATCACCGGCAGTGGCGCCAAGGCCGCCGTCGGCTCCGCCATCGGGCTGGAGTTCCAGATTCTGGATGACGCCTTGCATCCCGACGCCAAGCTCGGTCGCGACAGCAACCGCACGGTCAGCTCGCTCTACGATCTCATGCCCGCTGCCGCCAGCAAGCGCCCCAGCGCCATCGGCGAGTGGAATACGGCGCGCATTGTGGTCAAGGGCAGCCAGATCGAGCACTGGCTCAACGGCGCCAAGGTGCTGGAGTATGAGCGCGGCTCGCCGGCGTTCCGCGCCGCCGTGGCGGCCAGCAAATACAAGAACATCCCCGGTTTCGGCGAATGGCCGACCGGCCACATCCTGCTCCAGGAGCACGGCAACGCCGTGGCCTTCCGCAACGTCAAGATCCGCGTCATTTCCAAACCCTGATATCCCCATGAGCCACCTCACTCGCCGTACTTTCCTCAAAAACACCCTCCTGGGTGGCGCCGGTCTGGTCGTGCTGCCGGGCCTGTTGCGCACGCCGGCGCGGGGCGCCCTCTCGCCCAACCGGCGCATTCAGATTGCCCAGATCGGTTGTGGCCGCATGGGCACCAGCGACATGGAGGGCATCCTGGCCCACCCGCTGGCCCGCGTGGTGGCGGTCTGCGATCTCGATGCGCGCCGCCTGGGCATTGCGCAGGCGAAGGTCGTGAAATTTTACTCGCAACAGGGCGAAACGAACGTGGAGGTCAAGGCCTACCACGACTACCAGGAGATTTTCGCCCGGCCGGATATTGACGCGGTGGTGGTCAGCACTCCCGACCACTGGCACGCGTTGGTCGCCGTGCAGGCCGCCCTGGCCGGAAAACATCTGTATGTGCAGAAGCCGATCACCTACGGCATCCATGAATCCATTGCCCTGAGGACGGCGGTGCGGGCGAAGAAAGTGATCCTGCAGACCGGTTCCCAGCAGCGTTCCGAAAAGCCCTTCCGCGCCTTCCGCCCGGCGAGCGAACTGGTGCGCAACGGCCGTTTGGGCAAGTTGCGGGCGATCCGGATCGGGGTGGGGCTCGACAAGCCGAGCGGCAAAAAGCCGGCTCCGATGCCGGTCCCGGTCTCCTTCGACTATGATCGCTGGCTTGGGCCGGTGGCCGAGCAACCCTACATGGAGGGCCGCGTGCACCCGCAGAACTCCATCGGCGGCCGGCCGGGCTGGATCACCACCGAGGACTTCGGTCTCGGCATGATCACCAACTGGGGCGCGCACCACCTCGACATTGCCCAATGGGCGATGGGCCAGGAACTCGGCGGACCGACGACCATCAACGCCCAGGCCAACTTCATGCAGGAAGACCAATGGACCGTGCATCACAACTACCACATCGAGATGATGTATGCGCATGGCGTGCAGGTGATCCTCGACGACAAGTTCGAGAACGGTCTGCACTTCGAAGGCGACCGGGGTTGGATCTTCTGCGCCCGCGGCGCCGAGAAAGTCACGGCCAGCGACCCGAACGTGGCGGCGGGTCGGAGTCCCTACCGCGCCAGCGATGAAAAGTTGCTCGCCCCGCTCGAGCCGGGCGAAACCCGCTGGATGCCCAGTCCCAATCACTATTTGAACTGGCTGGAAAGCATCGTCGCCCACCGCGACCCGATCGCGCCGGTGGATCAGTCGGTCAAGAGCGTCCAGACGTGCTGCGCGGCGTGGATCGGCATGAAGCTCGGTCGCCCGCTCACTTGGGATGCGGCGGCGGAGTCGTTCACCGGGGACGACGCGGCGAACGCGCTGCGCGGCCGCCCCGCCCGCCGTCCCGAGTTCGATCTCAATTTGGTGATGAGGAACGCGGGCTTGGCCTGACCGGGGCCTGCCGCTGCGAGGGCGGGCGGCCGTAGACCCGCTTGAACACCCGGGAGAAATGGTAGGGGTTGGCAAACCCCAGGGCCTCGCTCACTTCCTTCACGCTCTGGCTGCGGTAGCGCAGCATTGCTTCCGCCCGCTGTAGTTTCAGCTGGAGCAAAAATCGGGCGGGACCCTCACCAAACATGGCGCGGCAGAGGGTGGTCAGATGCCGGGGACTCATTCTGGCTTTGGCCGCGAGTTCCACCACCGTGGGATTGCCATGCAAGTGGCGATGAAACACGGCGGCGATCATCTCCCGTTGCGCTTCCACCTGCGGCAGGCGGCGAAAGGCCTCACTCAGTGCCGAATTGGGCAAGCCGCGCGCAATGCGCCAGAATAGCGCCTCCAACAGACTGTCCTGAATCGCAGGGGAATGCCTTGCCTCCTCCTCCGCTTCCCGGCGGAGTTCGCGCATGAAGAAGGCATCGCGCGAATAGTCCCCTTGGCAGAGCTGCGCGGCGGGACTGACATCGCTCCGGAACAACGGCGTGGGCGGTTCGCCCGCCGTGGCCCCGACCAGCCGGAAGTGCAGCACGTAGTGACGCTGCCCATCGCGCAGATGGTCCTGATGCCAATCCCCCGGTTTGATCACCAGCACCTGGCCGTCGACCAGCGTGAGTTGCTCCCCGTTGAGCTCGGACCGGTAGGGTCCGCGGTCGACCAAAATCACCTCGTAATTGGTGTGCTGGTGCCGGGGATACTCATAGTCGCCTTCCATTCTCAGCAGATGAAAATCTTCGAACACCGGCCGGATCCGGGTGCCGGGGTCGACCGCTTGGGGGCGACGAAAACGCTGCTTGTTGACGCGCATAGAAGGGGAGTCGGCTGCGCGTAAAAAGACACTCTTGTGAATGAAAGCGCAAGTGCGCAAAAAGATATGCTTTTGCCGGCAGGGACATGGCTGGACGCCCCCCGCTCTGGTATGGTCATCGTCTCACCCCATGACAGAACCAGTCGTCGCTATCGTTGGAACAGGATTCATCGGTCCAGTCCACCTTGAGGCGCTGCGGCGTCTCAACCTCACCGTCAAGGGCATGCTGGGCTCCACGCCGGAGAAGTCCACCGCCGCGGCCCGCCTGCACGGCTTGCCGCTCGGCTATGCGGCCTATGCCGACATCCTGCGCGATCCCGAGGTCACGGCCGTGCACCTGACCTCTCCGAACCGACTGCACCACCGACAGGTCCTCGACGCCCTCGCGGCCGGCAAGCATGTCGTCTGTGAAAAGCCGCTGGGCATGACCACGGCGGAGACGGCCGAACTGGTGGCCGCAGCCGCGGCCCACCCGCACCTCATCTGCGCGGTGAATTACAACATCCGCTTTTATCCCTGCATGCTCCATGCCCGTTCACTGATCCAACATTGGGAGCTGGGCGAGGTGTTCCATCTGCACGGCAGCTACGAGCAGGACTGGCTGCTGCTGCCCACCGATTTCAACTGGCGCGTGCTCGCGGAGGAGGGGGGCGAACTTCGCGCCGTCGGTGACATCGGCACCCACTGGCTCGACTTGGCTCAATTTGTGACCGGCATGGAGATTGAGGCAGTCTGCGCCGACCTGCGCACCGTCCACCCCGTGCGCCAGCGCCCGACCCAAGGCGCGGGCGAGACCTTTTCCGGGAAAAAAGGCGGCCCGCCCCCCGCCGCGGAACCGGTCGCCATCACCACGGACGACTACGCCTCCATTCTGCTGCGCTTCAAAGGTGGCGCACGCGGCTGCGTGACGGTTTCCCAGGTCACGGCCGGCCGGAAGAACTGTGTCCGCTTGGAGATCGCAGGCTCAAAGCAGTCCCTGGCCTGGAACAGCGAACGCCCGGACGAACTCTGGCTGGGACAGCGCGGCGCGCCCAACCAGGTCATGCTGCGCGATCCCTCCCTGATGGACGCCGAATCCGCGGCCTACTCGAACTACCCCCCCGGTCACGCGGAGGGATTTCCCGATGCCTTCAAGCAGCTCTATCGCGCCATCTATGCGGACATCCGCGCCGGCCGCCGCTCCGCCCAACCCCTTTACGCTACCTTCGCCGACGGCCACCGCGAACTCCTGCTCTGTGCAGCCATTGCCCGGAGCCATCGCACGGGTGCCTGGGTGAAGGTTGGTTCCTAAACTGCCACGGCAATCACCCTACCCATGAAACTCGGATTTGTCTCAGCCATCTTGCCGGATCAGACGCTTGACGAAGTGCTGGCCTTCGCCCGGGACAACCGATTCGAGACGGTCGAGGTCATGTGCTGGCCCGTCGGCAAGGCCGAGCGGCGCTATGCCGGCGTGACCCACATCGATGTTGCAAACCTCGATGCCGACGGCGCCGCCGCCATCCGGGCGAAATTTGCCGCCGCCGGCGTCAGCCTGTCCGGGCTCGGCTATTACCCCAATATACTCACGGCGGATGCCGTCGAGGCTGCCGTCTATGTCGAGCACCTGAAAAAGGTGATCGCGGCCGCCCCGCTGCTGGGCGTGCATCAGGTCAACACCTTCATCGGCCGCGACCCGGCGCGCTCCTTGGCCGACAACTGGAAAGTGTGCGATGAGCGCTGGCCCGCCATCGTGCGCCAGGCCGAGCAGGCCGGCGTGCGGATCGGGATTGAAAACTGCCCGATGTATTTTTCCCAGGACGAGTGGCCCGGCGGCAAGAACCTCGCTACTTCCCCCCGCAACTGGCGCGAACTGTTTCGGCGCATTCCCAGTCCGGCCCTTGGCCTCAACTACGACCCGTCGCATCTGGTCTGGCAGATGATGGACCCGATCGCACCGCTGCGGGAATTCGCCGACCGCATTTATCATGTCCACGCCAAGGACGTGCAGCTCGACCGGGTTAAGTTGAACGATGTCGGCATCATGGCCACGCCGCTGGAATTCCACCGCCCCGTGCTGCCCGGCCGCGGGATGATCGTTTGGCCGCACTTTTTCCAGACTCTCGCCGCGACCGGCTACGACGGGCCCGTCTGCATCGAGGTCGAGGACCGGGCCTACGAGGGCTCGCTCGCCTTGCGGCACCAAGGTTTGCGCGAGAGCGGTGCATTCCTGCGGCCGATGCTCACCGCATGAGTCCTTCCGCCCCATCCTTGTTTGCCGGCGTCGATCTCGGGGGCACCAACTTCACCGTGGTTCTCGCTGAGGCCGACGGCCAAATTGTCGCCGAGGATAAGCAGCCGACGGCCAGTCATGAAGGCCCGGCCGCGGTCCTCGAGCGCCTGGCGGGCAGGATCGAGCGCCTGGCCACCGCCACCGGACGCCCGTTGGCGTCACTCGGCATCGGTGTGCCCGGGCTGGTGGATGTCGCCACCGGCGTGACGCGGTTTTTGCCCAATCTGCCGACCCAATGGCGCGATGTGCCGGTGGGGACGACCTTATCCGCCCGCCTGAATTGCCCGGTGCATGTCTTGAACGATGCCCGGGCCGCGACCTTGGGCGAGGCGATGTTCGGCCACGGTCGCGATGCCCGCACCATGATTTTATTCACCCTGGGCACCGGCATCGGCGGCGGCGTGGTGATTGACGGACAACTCCGCCTGGGGCCGCTGGGCGCGGCGGGTGAAATGGGCCATATCTGTGTCGAGCCCGACGGACTCTGGTGCAGTTGTGGCAGCCGGGGTTGTCTGGAAACCTATGCCAGCGGCCCGGCCCTGACCGCCGAAGGAGTGCGCCTGCTGCTCAGTGGCAACGCCCCGCGGTTGCACGAGCTCTGCGGCGGTGATCCGGCCCGGGTCAGTTGTGAAACCTTGGGCGCGGCGGCGCGGGCGGGTGATCCGGGAGCGCAGGCCGCGCTCGAGCGCGCCGGCAGCTACCTGGGCCAGGCGGCGGCGGCGGCGGTGCTGACCCTGCACCCCGACCTCATCGTGCTTGCCGGTGGCGTGGCGGCACTGGACGAGCTGCTCATCGCCCCGCTGCGCCGCACCCTGCATCAACGCGTCCGCATGTTTCCAGCCGATGGTATCCGCATCGCACGTTCCCAACTTGGGGTTCGCGCCGGCGTCTATGGCGGACTGGCCGCCGCCATCCGGGGAGGAAACATCAATCGAACCGCGGCTTAATGATTTATCATGAATAATTCTGCACCCATCTCTCACTTTATCGCCGGCCGCCGCGTTGCTCCGGCCGCTCACTCGGTGGCCTTGCCGGCCAAGCAGTCGCCCTGGAATGGCGATTGTCTTGGCCAGGTTCATCCCGCGGATCAACCCCTCCTCGATCAGACCGTCTCCGCCGCCCAGCACGCCTTCACCACCTGGGGCCGCACTCCCGTCAAGGATCGCGTCCAGCCGCTCTTCCGTTTTAAGCAGCTCGTCGAAACCCATATTGATGAACTCGCCCGGCTCGTCGCCGCCGAGAGTGGCAAGACCAAGGCCGAGGGTGAAGCCGGCATCCGCAAAGGCCTCGAGGTTGTCGAATTCGCCTGCTCCGCCCCCCAGTTGCTCGCCGGTGAAATCCTGGAGGTCAGCAACGGCGTGGACTGTTACTCGCGCTCCTGCCCGCTGGGCG
>JAQSDJ010000158.1:7447-22762 GCA_029945855.1 Lacunisphaera sp. | reverse complement strand
GGGGACATGGTGGCTCGTCCAAAGCCCCATGTCCCCAATCTTTGATGAAGAGCCCCGGAACCTGCATTTGACGGCGGGCGCCCTGAGCCACGGATTTTGGGTCCGGCCCGTTTTCAGAGTAATCGGAGTTGAGTTTTTCGCCGGACGCACAAGCGTATTGCCCCAGACAGCCCCACGCCTATCTCATTTATCGCCTTGTCCACTGTGTCGACCGCCCTCCAAACCAAACGCATTGTCATTGTCGAGGATCAGACCGCCATCCGTGAGATGCTGGCGGAGATCCTCCGTATCGACCCGGCCTATAAGATCGTGGGTGAAAGCGGCGACGGCCAGCAGGCCTGTCAGCTTTGCCTTGATCTCAAGCCCGACCTGATCGTCCTGGACGCCCGCCTGCCCGGCCTCAGCGGCGTGGATATCCTCCGCCGCATCAGCAAACAGCTGAAAAACACCCGCGTCCTCGTGTTTTCCGCCTATGAAAGCCCCGCCTTGGTGCGGGAGATGCTCGAGGCTGGTGCCCATGGTTTTGTGGAAAAGACCGCCGGTCTGGGCGAATTCAAGAAGGGCCTCGAGACCATCGCCAATGGTGGCACCTACTTCGGCCCCGGCGTGGCCGCCCTGCTCCGCACCGTGGTGGCCAACAACAGCCCGGCCTCCGGCGTCGACACCCTGACCGACCGTGAACGCGAGATCCTCAAGCTGGTCGCCGAGAGCAACAGCACCAAGGAGATCGCCCAGAAGCTGACCATCAGCGTGAAAACCGTGGACAACCATCGCACGAACCTGATGCGCAAGCTCAACCTCCACGACGTCGCCAGCCTGACCCGCTACGCCCTTGAGATCGGCCTGATCGATCACCGGGCCCAGACATGGTGAAACCCCGGGCGGGCAGAGAGTTTCGTTCTTGCGCGCCTCTGGGCATTGATTGATAAACACGGCACACCTTTTACATCGTAAATCATGAAGCACGTTTCCAAATCCCTCGGCCTGGTGTTCATCGCCGCCGCCCTTTTCCTTTCGGCCTGCGCCAAGAAGCCGGTGCGCTCCGCCACCCCGGACAACACCCAGACCGGTGCGGGCATGATCGATCCGACGCAGATCGCCGTGGGCCCTGATTCCACCCTGGTCGCCCGCGATGCTGGCACCGTGCCCAACGCCAGCGCCAGCGTCGTTGAGCCCATTTATTTCGCCCTCGACCGCGCCGCGGTCGCCCCGGCCGAACGCCCGAAGCTGCAGGCCGCCATCAAGTGGCTCGCCGATAATCCCGAAAAGAGCCTCGTGCTCGTCGGCCATTGCGACTGGCGCGGCACAGCGGAATACAATCTGGGTCTCGGCGATCGTCGCGCCAATTCGGTGAAACGCTACCTCGAGTCACTCGGGGCGGACACCAGGCGCCTCGAAACCCTCTCGAAAGGTTCGACCGACGCCAAGCAGGGCGGCGGCGAGGCCGAGTGGGCCAAGGACCGTCGCGTCGACTTCGTCGAGCTGGTGAAGCAGTAAGCGCGGCCCGCTGCGCAATCTCCTCCACGGATTCCTCCGGGCAATCCGTGGTTGGATTATCATCCGGGGTTTGTTTTATGTGTGGCTGACCCACCCGTTATTTCGTCCCCTGCTACCCCATGTCTGATATTTCCACCCCGCTCGCCGTCCGCGAAATCAAGTCCCTCAGCCGCACCGAGGGCGACACCTTCACGAGCGTCCTGCTCATCAAGCGTCTCGCCGAGCGCCCGACCAAGACCGGCAATTCTTTTCTCGCGGTCGAGCTGGGCGACAAGACCGGCTCCTTCACCTGCAATTGCTTCAGCGACAATCTCGCCTTCGAGTTCTTCAAGGCGCTCAAGGAAGGCGCCATCGTCCGGATCGAGGCCAAGGTGGACTATTACCAGAACCGGCTCTCGCCGAAGTTGCTCCGGGCCGAGGAAATCACGGCCAATCAGATCGCCGACTCGGCCCTGATGGCCAACCTCGTCGAGACCGCTCCCGAGGATGTCGAAACTCTCTGGGCTGAATTCCACGGACACATCGCGGCCATCGCCCACGTCGACCTGCGCGCCACGGTGCAGGCGGTGTTCGACGAGATCGGCGAGCCTTTCCGCAACGCCGCCGCCGCCGTCGCCATGCATCACGCCTACCGCCACGGCCTCCTCGAGCACACCTGCCACATGGCGCGTGCCGCCCGGGCCTTGCTCCCGCTTTACCCCGAGGTCGACGCCGACCTCGCCCTCGCCGGCATTTTGGTCCACGACACCGGCAAGGTCATCGAGTATCAGGGCGACCTCGTCACCTCGCGCAGCCGCAAGGGGATTTTGCAGGGCCATGTCGTGCTCGGCTACCAGCTCGTCCGCAAGGCCGGCCTCAAGGCGAAGCTGAATCCCGACCTGCTCGAACGGCTCGAGCACATCGTGCTCAGCCACCAGGGAGAACTCGAGTGGGGCGCCGCCATCATGGCCGCCACGCCCGAAGCCGTCTTTGTCGCCAAGATCGACGACCTCGACGCCAAGATGGGCATGGTCCAGAAACTCCTCCGTCAGGCCGGCGAGAACGATGAATTCTCCGACCGGCACCTCGGCCTGAACGCGATGCTGCTCCTCACGAAGCCGCAGAAATAGGTAGGGCGAGTCGTCCCAACGAGCCGCGGCTCACCCCGAGGGTTCGCCCTCCCGTCACGTCAGCAGCTGCACGATCCGCACGATTGGCAGAAACAGCGCGATTACGATCGTCCCCACGACCAGCGCGAGAAAGAGAATCAAAATGGGCTCGATCAGCGAGCTGAGGCCGGCGACGGCGTTGTCCACCTCGTCCTCGTAGATGTCGGCGATCTTGCCGAGCATTTCGGGCAGCTGCCCGGTGTGCTCCCCGACGTCGATCATGCTCGTGACCATCGGCGGGAAGACGGTGGTGGCCTCGAGCGGCCGGGCGACGGGCGCGCCTTCCTTCACCCGGTCGTGCACCTCGGTGATGGCGGCACCCACGCGGGCATTTCCGCAGGTGTCGCGGGTGATGAGCAACGCCGGCAGGATCGGCACGCCGCTCGCCAGCAATGTGCCGAGCGTCCGGCCGAAGCGCGCGACGATGCCCTTGAGGAACAGGTCGCCGAAGAGCGGCAGCCGGATCACCAGCGTGTCGAACAGCCGTGCCCCGGCGGCCGTCCGGCGGGAAATCCCGAGCCCGATCCACGCCGCCGCCAACGCGCCCAAGGCGATGAGATAATGATTCTTCACCGCGTCGCTGACGGTCAGGACAAGTTGGGTGAGCCACGGCAGCGGCGCCCCCTTGAGGAGATCGGCGAAGATCTGCTGAAACTTCGGCACCACGTAGACGAGCAGGCCCGCCAGAATCATGACCGCCACGGCCAGGACGATGAGCGGATACATCATCGCCGCGGTGATCTTGCCGCGCAGTTGCCGGCTCTTTTCCTGAAAACGCGCGAGCCGGTCGAGCACCACGTCGAGCACGCCGCCCGCCTCTCCTGCCCTGATCATGTTGAGGTAGAGCCGGTCGAAGACCCGCGGATGAGCGGTCATCGCCTCGGACAGCGTGCCGCCGGACTTGATCGTGTCGGCCAGGGCGGCGATGATCCGCTGAAACCCGCGGTTGCGCTCCTGCCGCGCCAGCACCTCGAGCCCGCGCAACAGTGGCATGCCGGCCTTGAGCAACGTGGCCAGCTGCCGGGTGAAGACGGCGAGCTCCTTCGGCTTCACGATGCGGGCGAAAGGCAGGCGCAATTCCAGCTGCAGGCCATTGCCCGGTGTCTCCCCGGTGGAACCCGGCCTCCGGACGGGTTTGTTAGTCGTCCGCCCGGAAAAGCCCGTCCGGAGGCCGGGTTCCGCCGTAAACACCGGACCGACTTCCGTCGGAAACAAGCCCTGTCCGCGAAGGATGGCCGCGGCCTGCTTCATGTCGGACGCGTCAAGCCGGCCGGACTTCTCGGCGCCGCGCACATCAATGGCAGTGTAGGCGAAGCGGGGCATCAGGAGGGGAAGGCCGAACTCCAGATGCCAAAGGCCAAACAAAACGAGGCTGAAAGCTCGGAGCATCCGATTCTGCTTTGGCGTTTGGACATTGGCGTTTGGGATTTTCCGCAGGAACTGCGGCCTAGGTGTATTTGAGCACTTCCTCCACCGTGGTGTCGCCGGCCAGAACAGCCGCCAGGCCGGCGTCGCGCAGGGAGGTCATCCCCTCGCCCATCGCCTGGCGTCGGATCTCCACCAGGGAGGCGCCGCGCACGACCAGCTCGCGCAACGGATCCGACATCCGGAGAAACTCAAAGAGGCCCAGCCGGCCCTGGTAGCCGGATTGGTTGCACGCCTCGCAGCCCGCTCCGCGATATACTGTCAGGCCGTTGCGGGTCGCCGGAACGGCCGTGAGTTGGCGCAGCATTGCTGAATCGGGGGCGCAGGCGATCTTGCAGGCCGGGCAGATGCGGCGCACCAGGCGCTGCGCGAGCACGGCCTCCAACGTCGACGCGAGCAGGAAGGGCTCGATGCCCATGTCCACGAGCCGCGTCACCGTGCCGGGGGCGTCGTTGGTGTGCAGCGTGCTGAGCACGAGGTGGCCGGTCAGCGAGGCCTGGATCGCGATCCGGGCCGTCTCGAGGTCGCGGATCTCGCCGACCATCACGATGTCGGGATCCTGCCGCAGGAAGGTGCGCAGGGCGCGGGCGAAGGTCAGCCCGGCGCCTGGGTTGACCGGCACCTGCATGACGCCGTCGATCTCGTATTCCACCGGATCTTCGACGGTGAGCAACTTGGCGTCGATGGTGTTGAGCACGGTCAGGCAGCTGTAGAGCGTGGTGGTCTTGCCCGAGCCGGTCGGGCCGGTGACGAGGAAAATGCCGTTGGGCCGGTGGATGATCTCCTCCACGGCCCGCCGGGCCGGCTCCGGCAAACCGAGCTGGCTGAGCTGGAGCCGGCCGGCCCCTTGGTCGAGGATGCGGAGCACCACGCTCTCGCCGAACTGCGTGGGCAGCGTGGAGACGCGCAGGTCGACCGCGCGGCCGCCGAGGTTGAGCCTGATGCGGCCGTCCTGCGGCAGGCGTCGCTCCGCGATGTTGAGGTTCGCCAGGACCTTGAGGCGAGAAAGGATGGGCCGCGCCAGATTCCGCGGCGGCGCCGGTATTTCGCGGAGCGTGCCATCGATGCGGTAGCGGATCTTGAACTCGTGCTCGAACGGCTCGAAGTGGATGTCAGAGGCTTGGGCGCGGATGGCCTGGGCGAGCACCCGATTGACGAAGCGGATGATCGGGGTCTGCCCGGCCAGCTGCTCGATATCCTCCTCGGTGAACACCGTGTCATGGCCGGCCTCGGCCGCCGAGTTCTGGAGCTCGGACAGGGCGTCGTCGAGCGAAGCGTCGTCCTCCCCGTAATGCTGGCGGATGAGCAACGCCACCCGGTCCGGGTCGGCCACCGCCACGCGCACCTCGCGCTCCAGGGCAAACGTGAGGTCGTTGACGAGATTCGGATTGAACGGGTCCACGGCGAGCAGCGTGACGGAAAAACCGTCCGCCGCGACCGGGGCGACGCCATAGGTGCGGGCCATGCCACCTTCCACCAGGGCGAGCACGTCCCCCGGTAGCGCATCCGGCAGTTCGGCGGCATACCCGCAGCCGAGGTGGTCGGCCACGGCGCGCAGCAGCGCCGGCTTGTCCATCAGCCCGTGTTCGAGCACCATGGCGGCGAAGGACCGTCCCGTGGCCTGGTGCTCGTCAAACGCCGCCTGCAGCGACGCCGGCTCCATCAGCCGGCGCCCGGCGAGGAGTTCAAAAACAATCTGGTCGTGCCCTGCGAACATGGGGATGTCCGGCCGGGCCCACGGCCTGAAGTTGGGAATTAAATCAGAGTTCGCGCAGCTTGAAGCCCATGCTGGTGAGCTTGTCGCGCATGGCGACCGGTTCCTGCGATTTCTCGAGGGCCTCGTCCGGCTCGATGAGCTCGCGGTTGACGAGGCTCATCAGGTGGGTGTCGAGGGTGATCATGCCGAGCGCGGCGCCCGTCTGGATGTCCGACGGGATGCGGAAGGTCTTGTTGTCGCGGATGAGCGAGGCGATGGACGAGGTGTTGACCATGATCTCGTAGGCCGCGATGCGGCCGCCGCTCTTCTTCTTGCACAGCGACTGGGAGATGACGGCGATGATCGAGGTGGAGAGCTGCATGCGGATCATCTCCTTCATGTTCGCGGGGAAGGCGTCCACGATGCGGTCGACGGTCTTGGCCGCGCTGTTGGTGTGCAGCGTGCCGAACACCAGATGGCCCGTCTCGGCCGCGCTGATGGCGGCCTCGATGGTCTCCAGGTCGCGCAACTCGCCGACGAGGATGACATCGGGGTCCTGGCGCAGGGCGCGGCGGATGGCCTCGGCGAAGCTCGGCACGTCGGAGCCGACCTCGCGCTGGGTGACGACGCACTTCTTGTGCGCGTGGTAATACTCGATCGGATCCTCGATGGTGATGATGTGGCCGTCGCGGTTCTCGTTGATGTAATTGATCATCGAGGCGAGCGTGGTGGACTTGCCCGAGCCGGTCGGGCCGGTGACGAGGAACAGGCCGCGCGGGCGGTAGAGCAGCTCCTTGATCTTGTCGGGCATGCCGATGGTGCGCAGGTCGAAGAGCTGGTTGGGGATCTGGCGCAGGACGAGGCCGAAGTTGCCCTTGGCCTTCATGACGGAGACGCGGAAGCGGGCCTTTTCACCGAAGGCGAAGCCAAAGTCGGTGCCGCCGTTCAGCTTCACGTTCTGGATGTGGTTGTCCGGCGTGATGGAAAGCATGAGCTGCTCGGTGTCCTCCGGCCGCAGCTCGGGGCCGTCGATCGGGGTCATGCTGCCGCGCAGGCGGAGACAGGGCGGGACACCCACCTGCAGGTGGAGGTCGGAGCTCTTCTGGTCGACGACCAGTTCCAGGAGATCGTTCATGTCGTAGCTCATGCGATGGGTGGGTTAAAGGGGTTGGAGGGCGTCGCCGACGGTCACCGAGACAACCTCCCCGATCGTGGTGAGGCCAGCGAGAACTTTGCGGATGCCGTCTTCTCTCATGGTGCGCATGCCATCGTGGCGGGCCTGCTCGCGCAAGCGTGCCGCGGTAACGTTGTCGTAAATCATGCCCCGAATGCCGTCGTGGACGAGAAAGATTTCAAAGATTCCCATCCGCCCCAGGTAGCCGGTGCCGTGGCAGGTGGTGCAGCCGGCCCCATGGGCAAAGGTCGCTCCCTCCAGCCGGGCGGAGGTCAGCCCCAGGGCGTGAAGTTCGCGGACCGACGGCGTATAGGCCCGGCGGCACTGTGGACAAATCCGGCGCACCAGCCGCTGGGCCATGGCCGCCCGCAAGGAGGCCGCCACGAGGAAGGGCTTGGCCCCGATGTCGATGAGGCGCGTGACGGCCGAGGGGGCGTCGTTGGTATGCAGCGTGCTGAAGACCATGTGGCCGGTCAGCGAGGCGCTGAGGGCGATCTCGGCCGTCTCCTGGTCGCGGATTTCGCCGACCATGACGATGTTCGGTGACTGGCGGAGCATGGCGCGCAGCGCGGCGGCAAAGGTCATGCCGATGCCCGCGTTCACCGGCACCTGGTTGATGCCGGTGAGCTGGTATTCGACCGGTTCCTCGACCGTGATGATCTTGCGGTCGGGCTGGTTGAGGTGATGCAGCGCGGCATAGAGCGTGGTGGTCTTGCCCGAGCCCGTCGGGCCGGTGACGAGCATGATGCCGTCGGGCGAGGTGATCAGCCGCTCGAACTGCCTTTGGTCGTCGGGCAGGAAACCGAGCTGCGCCAGGCCGGGCTTGAGCTCCTCCTGGTCGAGGATGCGCATGACGATGCTCTCGCCATGCGTCGTCGGGAGCGAGGACACGCGCAGGTCCAGCGTGCGGCCGGCGACCTCGGCCTGGATGCGTCCGTCCTGCGGCACGCGCTTTTCCGCGATGCTGATGTTCGCCATGATCTTCAGGCGAGAGATGATGGCGAGCTGCCGGCGCTTCGGTGGCTCATCCCCTTCGAGCAGCACGCCGTCGACGCGGTAGCGGACGCGAAAGCGGCGCTCCAGCGGCTCCAGATGGATGTCCGAGGCGCGGCGGCGGACGGCCTCGGCGATGATCGACTGCACGAGCTTGATGATGGGGCCGTCCCGCTCACTCGCCTGCCCTTCTTCACTCGCGGCGACGGTGACCGCGGAGGAGATGATGCCCCCGGCCGCAGGCTCATGCTCGGGCAACAAATCGTCCGGCGCCCCGGCTTCGCGGCCATAATGGCGGGTGATGGCGCGGGCGATGTCGTCGGCCGTGGCGAGGGCCGGCTGGATCCGGCCGCCCGCCACATGCCCGAGGCTGTCGATGACATCGACCGCGATGGGGTCGGCCACCGCGACGTGCAGCACCCCGTCCTCACCGGCATACGGCATCACGGCGTGCTGCTGGACAAAGGCGCGGGGCAACCGGGCGAGAACCTCCGCCGGTATCACCCGTCCGGCCAGCGGGACAAACGGCATGCCGAACTCCGCGGCAACCGCGCGGGCCAATTCTTCTCCCGCCAGGGGATCCTCGCCGGTGCACAGCCCCCTTTCGAGGGCGATGGTCAGCAGAGAATCGGCGGTGATCACGCGAAGGTGGCCGATCCCGCAGGCGGGATCAGCGGTTGAGGCTCAGCAGGAATTCCGTGTTGGTCTTGGTCTTCTTGAGCCGCTGGATGAGCATGTCCATCGAGTCGGCGGCAGGCACGCCCTGCATCGCGCGCCGGAGCGCGTAGACGCGGATGAGCTCGTCGGGATGGTAGATGAGCTCCTCCTTGCGGGTGCCGCTCTTGTCAATGTTGATCGCGGGGAAAATGCGCTTGTTGACGAGGTCGCGGTCGAGGTGGAGCTCCATGTTGCCGGTGCCCTTGAATTCCTCGAAGATGATCTCGTCCATGCGGCTGCCGGTGTCGACCAGCGCCGTGCCGAGGATGGTCAGGCTGCCGGCCCCCTCGATGTTGCGGGCGGAGCCGAAGAAGCGCTTGGGCTTCTGCAGGGCGTTGGACTCGAGGCCGCCGGACATGATCTTGCCGCCGCTGCCGGCGAGCGCATTGTAGGCGCGGGCCAGGCGGGTGATCGAATCGAGCAGGATGATGACGTGCGCGCCCTGCTCGACGAGCCGGCGGGCCTTCTCGATGACCATCTCGGCGCAGTGCACGTGGCTCTCCGGCGCCTCGTCGAAGGTCGAGCTGACAACCTCGCCCTTGCAGTGGCGCTTGAAGTCGGTGACCTCCTCGGGGCGTTCGTCCACGAGCAAAATGATGAGCTTCGCCTCGGGCGAGTTCTCGGCGATGGAGTTCGCCATGTTCTGCATCAGGACCGTCTTGCCGGTGCGCGGCGGCGCGACGATCAGGCCGCGCTGGCCGAAGCCGACCGGCGTGATGATGTCCACCATGCGCATCGAGACATCCTTCTGGCCGGGCATCTCGAGCAAGATACGCTTGAGCGGGTAATACGGCGTCAGCTCCTCGAAGGGGGGGGTCTTGGAGATGTCCTCCGGCTTGCCGCCCATGACCGAGCGGATGGCGACGACAGCCGGGCAGCGGTCGTTGCCCTGCGGGGACTGCAGCTGCACCTCGACGGCGTGGCCGCGCTTGAGGCCGTAATGCCGCACGAAGATCTCCGGCACGAAGGCGTCCTCCGGATAGAGGCGGTAATTGACGTCGTCGTGCACGACGAACCAGAGGCCGCGGTCGGTCTGGTCGAGGAAGCCGCGGTCGTAGAGCGGAATCTTCAGCTCGGTGATGTGCGCGAAAACCTGCGTGATGAGCTGGCGGCGGTTCGGCGCGCCCTCGAACTTCACGTCCATCTTCCGGGCGAAGGCCGTGAGCTCGGCGAGGTTCAGCGCGTAGAGCTCGTTGAGCCAGACCGGCTCCTCCGGGCTGGTCGCGATTTCCGCGGCGATCTTCGCGCTGGCCTCGAGGTTCGGGAAACGGGCCGGGTCCGGCAGATCGCCGAAATGCACCACTTCCTTGGGCGGTGCGGGCTGCGGGGGATGCTTGGGCTGGAAATTCTGGTTACCCCACTTGCCCCCACCACCACCGCCTCCGCCACCGCCGCGGAATTTGTTGCCGCGATGCCGGCGGCCGAATTTGCCGCCGCCACCGTGCGGTTGGAAGCCGCCACCGCCATTGCCGCCGCCACCGCTGCCACCACCGGGGCCGCCTTCCTGGTAATTACCTTCGTCCTGCGACGCGGGCTGCGGCCCGCCCTGTCCTTGGTCGCCGCCTTGGGCGCCGGGCGCTTCCCCTGGCTGCTTTTCCGCGTGCGGCTGAGGTGGGGGTGGCGGTTCTGCGCGCACAGGTTCAGGGGCGGGTGCCGGCGCCGGGGGCGGCGCGGTGGGTGCCAGCGCGAGCTCGGGCTCACGCTCACGGGCGGGGATTTCTTTGACGGAAACCTTGGCGGTCTTCTTGCCGCCCCGGATCAGGCGGGAGCGCGCCGGGCGCTTGGTTTCGCCGGTCTCGCGCTTGGCGGAGGCCGGTTTGCTGGTTTCCTCGTCGGATTTAGGGGGGACTGACATGAATTTGACCGGTGGAGCGGTCGGGTTGGGAGTTCAGGAGGCGGTCGGCCAGGGCATCGACCTGTTCACGCAAAAAGCCGGGAGTGCCGTCATTCAGGAGAACGTGGTCTGCCAACTCGCATTTTCGGGCCAGTGGCATCTGCTTGACCAAGCGCTGGTGCGCCAAATCCGGGGGGATGCCGCGCTGCTCCAGCCGCCTCAATTGCAGGGCGGAGTCTGTGGTCACGCAGACGGTGAAATCAAACCAATTCTCCAACCCCTTCTCGAACAGCAGCGGCACCTCGACCATGAACGCCGTGCCCCGGCTCTGGGCGAAGATCCGCCGCCAGCCGGCCAGCAGCTGCGGATGCAGCAGGTCTTCCAGCCAGGCGAGCGCCGCGGCATCCCGGAAGACCACCTCCGCCACCTTGTCGCGCCGCACGGACCCGTCGGTCGCGAGCATGGCCGCGCCCAGCCGGGCGCGGATGGCCTCGGCCACCGCGGGGCTGGGCAGCAGTTCCTCGCGGACGGTCTGGTCGGCGTCGAGCCGGCGGAATCCGCGGTCGGCGAACATGGCCGCCGCCGTCGATTTGCCGCACCCCATGCCGCCTGTGAGGCCGACGATCAAGTTCGTGGTGCCTTCCATTCGTTTCTCGTCCAGACAATGGGCTTGCGGGATGGGGGGCAACCCCTATCTGCTACTGGGACCGAATGGTCCCGCCGCACGCCATTAACACGAAGAGCACGGCCGCAGTCTTGGTGGCCGTGAAGGCTGGATTTGGCGACATCGGGGCGGAGTCCAGCTTCCCGCTGCTCGACCGGTTGTTCGAGGATGTCGACGGCATGTTCGCCGGGCATTACGCGGGCTACCAGGCCATCGACATGCGCTACCACGATTTCGAACACACGCTCCAGGCGACCGTCTGCCTCCTGCACATCCTGCAGGGCCGCAGCCGGAGCGCCGACAAGCCCGTGCTCGCCCCCCGGGACTGGGAACTCTCGGTGATGGCGGTGTTGCTGCATGACACCGGCTACCTCAAGAAGACCAGCGACGTCTCGGGCACCGGGGCGAAATACACGCTGATTCATGAGCGTCGCAGCTGTGACTTCGCCCGCGAATACCTGCCGCGCATGGGGGTGACCGCCTCGGAGATCGAAGACATCTGCGCCGCCATCATCTGCACCGGACCGCGCAGCCGCATCAGCCAGGTGTCCTTTCACCGTGAGGAGGCCCGGCAGATGGCCTTCATCCTCGTGACCGCCGACTACCTGGCCCAGATGAGCGCCGCGGACTACCTCGAGAAGCTGCCGGCCCTTTTTCTCGAGTTCCAGGAATCCTTCGACTTCGAGCAGGTCCCGCCGGCCAAGCGCCCCTACCAGTCGGTGCGGGAGCTCTTGGAGAAGACCCCGGCGTTCTGGGAAAATTATGTGCGCCCCATGCTCGACTTCGAGGCGGGCGGCGTGCATCGCTATTTGACGACAGCGGGCCAACCCAATCCTTACCTGCAGGCGGTCGACGCCAACCTGGTTGAAGTGCGCCGGCGGCTGCAGACGGGGACGGGGTCAACCTAACATCCTCCACCGTCCACTGTCTCATGCTCGCGACCATCTGCTCGGCAGCTTTGCTGGGCATTGACGCCGTGCCCGTCCAGGTTGAAGTCAACACGGGCGAATCCGGCATCCCCACTCTCATCCTCGTCGGCTTGCCCGACGCCGCCGTCAAGGAATCGGAGGACCGGGTCTTTTCCGCCCTCAGCAATTCCGGCCTGCGCATGCCCCGCACGCGCACGACGATCAACCTCGCGCCGGGCGACCTGCGCAAGGAGGGCGCGATCTACGACCTGCCCATCGCCCTCGGCATCCTCGTCGCCACCGGCCAGCTCGTCTGCGAGCAGCTTAGGGACTACCTGATCGCCGGCGAACTCAGCCTGTCTGGCGCCACCCGGCCCATCAAGGGCGGCCTCGCCATGGCCGTGCTCGCCCGCGAGTGCGGCCGCAAGGCCGTGCTTCTCCCCGCTGCCGCAGCCCAGGAAGCCGCCCTGGTCGAGGGCATCGCCGTCTATGAGATCAGCTCGCTTGACCAGGCGACCCGGTTCCTCGGCGGCCAGCTGGCGCTGAAACCCCTGCCCCTGCCGCGCGCGCTCACCACCGCCACCACCCCCACTGGCAACGAGCCCGACTTTGCCGACATCAAGGGCCAGCATGCCGTCCGCCGCGCCGTCGAGGTCGCCGTCGCCGGCGGGCACAACCTCATCATGATCGGGCCGCCGGGCTCGGGAAAATCCATGATCGCCAAGCGCGTGCCCGGCATCATGCCGCACCCCACCCTCGACGAATACCTCGACATCCTGCGCATCCACTCCGCCGCGGGCCAGACTATCCAGGGCGGACTGCACTTCTTCCAGCGCCCGGCCCGCGCGCCGCACCACACCATCTCCGACGTCGGCCTGCTCGGTGGCGGCGCCATTCCCGGCCCGGGTGAAATTTCACTCGCCCATCACGGCGTGCTCTTCCTCGATGAACTGCCCGAGTTCAAACGCTCCGCCCTCGAGGTGCTGCGGCAGCCTTTGGAAGACGGGCAGGTCACCATCTCCCGCAGCGCCGGCAAGATCACCCTGCCCTGCGTCTTCTTGCTCGTCGCGGCGATGAACCCCTGCCCCTGCGGCTACCTGGGCGACCCGAAGCACGAGTGTCGCTGCGCGCCGGCGCAGATCCAGCGTTACCGCGCCCGCATCAGCGGCCCGTTGCTCGACCGCATCGACCTCCACATCGAGGCCCCGGCCCTCTCGATCGCGGAATTGCGCCACGACCAGCCCGCCGAGTCCTCCGCGGCCATGCGCGAACGCGTTGAGACGGCCCGCCAGCGGCAACTCGTCCGCTTCCGCGGCACCAGCTACACGGCCAACGCCCGCATGCCCGTCTCCCAGCTCAAGAAATACTGTGCGCTCGACCCGAAACTCGGCGACCTCCTGCAACAGGCGATGGAACAGCTGTCCCTTTCCGCCCGGGCTTATGACCGCATCCTCAAGGTCGCCCGCACCATCGCCGACCTCGCCGAGGCGGAGCGCATCGAGTCCCCCCACCTCCTCGAGGCCATCCAATATCGCAGCCTCGACCGGAATGTATTCTATTGAGAGATTTTGCGCAGTGGAATGTAGGGCCGCCGCTTGTCGGCGGGCCGCTCCACGTGCGAAACATGGCCCGGCGGCAAGCGCCGGCCCTACACTTCGCCGCTTACTGGATCTTCGCCGGATACGTCCGCTTGAGCCACGCCCCGGGCACCGGCACCACGCAGATGTTCAGCGCCTTGCCGTCCTCGGAGATCATCGCGGTCTGGATCTCGATCCGCGTGCTGTCCGCGCTGAAGGTCGGGTGGATGTGGTCCCGCGCCGTCGTCTTGCGGCCGAGGTCGGCCAGCAGGACGCTCTCGCCGCTGGTGAGGTCGTAGAGCCAGAGGCGGTAGAGGAAATCGTCGGCCACGGCCCAGCGGCCGTCGGGTGAACCGTGCACGTGCCAGACGGAGCGGCCGGGGTCGCCGATCGGCACCTGGCCGGCGATGCGCAGCTCGCGCGTGCGCAGGTTGACCATGGCAAGCCCCGTCGCATGTTCACCGGTGCCGGACGGACCCCACGCGTCACCCTGCCCCGGACCGTCGTGTTCCGACTGGTTCTGACCGGAAATCTTGATCCGGCGATGGGCCAAAATCGCGAGGGCGACGTAGTCCTTGCTGACCACCGCCTCGTGCGTGACCCAGTCGTAGGGCGCCTCGGGGAAGAGCGGGCGCAGGCCCGTGCCGTCACCCATCACCGTCCAGGCACGCTGGGGCGCCTTGCCGCCGGTCTCCCAGCAGAAGACGATCTCGCCCGGCACCCACGGGTTGGTCTGCACGTGGCCGATCTGGAACGGCACGGCGACGACGAAGTTCACCTCGCCGGTCTGGAGGTTCATCCGGCCGAGCCCCGTCGGGCCGGCGCCCATGTTGCGGGGACCGAAGTTCTCCTCGAGTTTGGTGCCGGCCGCGAGGTGCTTGGCCGCCTCCTCCTTGCCGACCCGGAAATACGCATAAGCCTCCGTGCAATCGAGCGCCATGTCGCCGCCCGCGCCCCACTCCAACGGAATGGTGCCGCATACCTGCTGGTAATCCGTCGCGGGGCCGACCTTGCCCGCCTCGCTGTCGGTGAACAGTTTTGCGAGGTCGACGCGGACGATCTGGGCCGGACTGCGCGGGAACCGCCCCGGCGTGGAGGGCTCGGCACCCGTCATCGGCGGCGGCGGGGCCGCATTTTCGTGACGGAGGAAATACAAATTCATCGAGTTGTCCGCGAGACACAGCATGCCGGCATAGCCGCCCTCGGTGACCTGCACGATCACTCCCGTCTCCTCGTTGACCGCCATGGCCTCACCGCGCACCCGGTTGGAGCGGAAGACCACCCACTTGCCGTCGGATGTCCATTGGTGGTGGGTCTGGTAGATCTTGGAATCCCCCGCGGATGTGCTCGTGAGGAAAGTCAGCGGCACGCCGGTGACCGGGTCCGGCACAATCTTCTTTTCCGAGGGGAAACGGGCGCCGATGCCGGCCAAGGCGGTGGCTGCGAGGAGCAGGGACGCGCCGATCAGGGCGCTGGTGCGGGCAAAGGAATTCATCACATGGTGGGGTTGAGGGTGACCTGGACGAGAGTCTGTCGGGAAGACGCGCCAAAGCGAACCCGGGTTTCGACAATCTGCGCCACGGCCTGCCTTCCCTCGCCGGGGCGGCTGGTTGACCGCAAGCCGCGCCGCGAAATTGCCAAGGGATGCAGCGTGTGCCGGGGGCGTCCTGCTACACTGGAAC
>JAQSDJ010000158.1:0-7437 GCA_029945855.1 Lacunisphaera sp. | reverse complement strand
ATCTGGCTGGCCATTCCCCACCCTCTCTGCTGCTATGCTCCCGTCCCTTTCCGTGTCCCTCGCGGTCGTCTCCCCCGGTTCGATCATCGTGCCCCCCTCCCTGACGTCGTGAAAAATGTCTTCGCAGTCCTCTTGGCCGGCGGCGAAGGGAAGCGGCTGTTCCCGCTCACCCGGTATCGGGCCAAGCCGGCGGTCACCTTCGGCGGCATCTACCGGGTGATCGATTTCACCCTGTCCAACTGCATCAATTCCTCCATCCGCAAGGTCGGCGTGCTGATGCAGACCAAATCCACATCGCTCAACCGCCACCTCAACGCGGCTTGGAACGTCTTCCGGCCCGAACTCGGCGAACATATCTACCCCATCCATCCGGCCCTGAGCCAGGACGGCGACCTGTTTCATGGCACGGCCGACGCCGTGTTCCAGAACCTCCGTATCATCGAGGATGACATCACCGAGGTGCTGATCGTGTCGGGCGACCACATCTACAAGATGGATTACTCGAAGATGGTGCGGTTCCACCGGGAGCACAATGCCGACGCGACCGTGGCCGTGTTCGAGGTCGACCGGTCGCAGGCCCACCAGTTCGGCATCGTCGAGACCGACGCGGAGCGCCGCATCACGGGATTTCAGGAAAAACCCGAGACCACCGCGCCGTGGAGCGTCCAACCCGGCAAGGCGCTGGCCTCCATGGGCGTATATGTGTTCAGTCGCGAGCAGCTGCTGGCCACCCTCTCGCCGGAGGCCATGGCGGCGGGCGACGTGGATTTCGGCAAAAACATTTTGCCCAAGCTCATCCATGGGCATCGCGTCATGGCCTATGATTTCGTGGACGAGAACAAGAAGCTGTCCGTCTACTGGCGCGATGTGGGCACGATCGATTCCTACTTCGAGTCCAACATGGACCTGGTCGGCATCGATCCGCTCTTCAATCTCTACGACCGCAGCTGGCCGCTGCGCACTTTTCAGCCGCCGAACCCGCCCGCCAAGTTCGTCTTCAGCGACGAACACCCGTCGGGCCGCTGCGGCCGGGCCCTGGACTCCATCGTTTCCCCCGGCTGTATCGTGAGCGGCGCCCGGGTGAAACACAGCGTGCTTTCCCCCCGCGTGCAGGTGCACAGCTGGGCCGACGTGGAAGACTGCGTCCTGATGGACGGCGTCGACGTTGGCCGCCACTCCCGGATTCGCCGCGCGATCATCGACAAGGGCGTGACCATCCCGCCGCGCTCGATCATCGGTTACGACCTGGAGCAGGACCGGAAGCGCTTCACGGTGACGGAATCCGGCATCGTCGTGATCCCCAAATTCGCCCACGTGCCCAATCCTGAGGGTATAGTCTGCGTGGCCGCCACCGTGCCCGAGCCCCACAAGGCTTGAGGGCCATCCGAATAACAGGTTTGTGTAGGGGCGGCGCTTGACGCCGCCCGCGGGCGGCTGCAAGCGGCGCCCCGATCAGCGAAAACCCAGGGAGTGAACTGGATTGCATTCGCGTGCCTTCGCGTTATCCGCGGGCGACTGGATGGATGCCCCGCCTACTCCAGCCGCTTGATCCGGATATGGCGGAACGCCACCGGATCATTGTGCCCCGCGAAGCCGAAGGCGCCGGTCCGACGTTCCTTGCCCGGATGCGCCTTGCCGTCGAGATACTCCGTCACCTTCGCCAGGTCGGCGTCGAGGATCACCGTGCCGTTGAGTTCCACGCGGACCGTCGATCCGCGCACCGTGACTTCCTGAAAATCCCACTCCCCCGTCGGCCGCTGGTAACCGCGGGCCGCCGCGCTGATGCCGTAGGCCGAGCCATGCGCCTGCCGCGGATCGATCTTCCTACCGGTCACCGTCTCGTAGTTGTCATCCAGCACCTGCAGTTCCGTCATGCCGACATAGGCCGTGTCACCGCTGCCGGGATAGCGGATCGCCAGGCCGTTGTTGCCGCCCGGCGGCAGCCGGAACTCCAGCCGCACCGTGAAATCCGCATACTCTTCACGCGTGAAGATCGTGCCGCCCTTCTTCGGCAGGCAGACGATGGCGCCTTCCGCAATGGAGTAGTTTTCCAGCGGGCCCGCCCAGCCGGTAAAGTCGCGTCCATTGAAGACCGGCTGGAAACCGGAATCCTCGCCGCGGCCGGCCAGCAGGCGGTTGGCCTCTTCGCTCCCGATCTCCCGCACGCAGACGTTGCGCCAGCGGATCTCGCCGCCGTGCGTCTGCAACTGGATCGGGCCGCGGGCCGGGACCGGGGCCGCGCGGTCGTAATAGTTCTCCATTAGCGCGTGGTCGACCACGAGTTGGTCGTTGAGCCAGACGCTGACGCGGGCGCCGACCATCAGCACCCGGAATCGGTTCCACTCGCCGAACGGCTGGTCCGCCTTCACGAGCGGATCCTTGCCCGGGGCGCCCGCCGAGTTGTTCCAGAGTCCGCCGGAGCCCAGGGCGGAGCCGAGCGGGAATTTCGACTTGTCGGTATAGTCCCAGATCTGCACCTGCGGGCAGCCGCGCAGATAAATCCCGGAGTCCGCCCCCGCCACGGTGCGGTAGTCGACCAGCAGCTCGAAATCCCCGTAGTCCTTCTCCGTGGTCGCGTATTTGCCCAAGCCGTCGTTGACCAGCTCGTCGCCCTCCGCCCGCCAGTGGGCGCGCATGTCGGCGGTCCACTCCGCCGCCAGCTTGGCGCGTTCGTCGGCGGGCAGTGCGAGCCACTGCCGGTGGTCGTAGGTGTCGCCACCGCGCCAGCCGGCGAGGTCCCGGCCGTTGTAGAGCGCGGTGAAGCCGGCGGGTGGCGTCGGGGCGGCCCGGCCGGACAGGACGAATGCACTGATGAACAGGAGCGAAGCCAGCAGGTTTCGGGGCGACATGGTCAGGAGAGCCTTATGGTGCGACCTTCGCGGAACGACTGGTCGGCCGCCAGCACGATGCGCAGGCTGTCGAGCGCCGCCTGCCAGTGCGCGGATAAGTCGAGGTCCTCGCGGATGGCGCGCAACAGCACCGCCTGCTCGCGGCGGCAAAGCTCGTCGTGGCTCGGTTCGTCCTCCGTGGTGATGAGCTCGTCGGTCCGCGCGAAGGTGCCGTCAGGCGCGAGCGCAGCATGGTGCAGCCGCAGCGATTCGGTCTGCGTGTGCGCGTCGACGTTGGCCGAGTTGCCGGTGCGCGACGCCCGGTGCGCCACGATGCTCACGCAGCCCTTGGGCCCGATCACATCTTTAACGAAGAACGCCGTCTCGCTCATCATCGGCCCCCACCCGGCCTCATACCAGCCGACCGAGCCGTCGTCGAAGGTGACCTGGAGGTGCCCGTAGTTGACCCGGCCCGGGGGCAGGTCGTCGGCCAGCCGGGCGCCGATGCCGTTGACGCTCACGGGCCGCGCCCCGGTCATCCGGCACATCACGTCCACATAGTGCACGCCGCAGTCGACGAGCGGGGAAGTCGAGTTGAGGAGATTGCGGTGCGTCTGCCAGTGCGCCCCGGAACTCTGCTGGTTGAGGTTCATGCGCATCACCAGCGGCTTGCCGAGCGTGCGGGCGAGTTCGGTGAACTTTGTCCACGCCGGGTGCACGTGCAGGATGTAGCCGACGACGAGCTTGCGCCCGGTCCGCCGGGCCGCGGCCACCACTAGCTCCGCATCGGCGATGTTGTCGGCCAGCGGCTTTTCCACGAAGACGTGCGCGCCCGCCTCCAAGGCTGCGACCGCGTAGGCCGCGTGGGTCTCGGTGTAGGTGCTGAGGCAGACGACGTCCGGCCGGGTGCGCGCGAGCGCGTCGCCAAAGTCGGCGAATTCCTCAAAGCCGCCGCCGAGCCCGGCATTGAGCTGCTGGCGCGACGACGCGCCGCGCGAGACCAGGCCGACGATCGCGAAATCCTCGGCCAGTCCGTGGTAGGCGCGGGCATGGGAGGCCCCCATGTGGCCGCAACCGACAACGAGCGTGCGAAGCCTGGGCGCCATGCGTGGGGGCGCGGCTCAGTGCGGGGCGGCGCCGGCGTTGGCCGGATTCGCCCCCGCCGCGGGCGGCCGGAAGAACAGCGCGAGGGCCACGGCGGCCGTCGAGGCCACGAACAGCGGCACGAGGAAGAGTCCCTTGAAATCCGTGACACCGTTCACCGTATAAACGCTCTGCATGAGCCAGGGGCAGATCGAATTGGCGAGCAGCGCGCCCAGGCCGAGGATCTGTAGGTTGAACAGCCCCTGCGCGCTGGACCGGATGTCCTTCGGGAAGTAGGCGTCGACGAAGATATACACCGTGGCAAAGAAGAACGCGTAGCAGATGCCGTGGAGCACCTGGACCGTGATGATCATCACCGCGCTCTGCGGGAAGAACGCATAGACGGCGAAGCGCGCGGCGTGGCCCAGAATGCCGACGATCATCGTCGTGCGCCAGCCGAGCTTCTTCAGCGTCACGCCAAGCACGAACATCGTGAGGATTTCCGCGACCTGGCCGATGCTCATCACCGGCGTGATCCAGTTCGACGCGATGCCGACGCCGCCGGCCTCCGGCGCCGTGCCGAGGAAGACGCCCGTCCAGTTGAAATAGCAATTGTGGACGAAGGAGTCGAACAGCGTGACGACCCAGAGCACGAGAACGAAGGGATGCTTCAGGAGCCGCAGGGCCTCGAGCCAGGCAAGTTTCTCGCCGGCCGCGGCGGCGGGCTTCTGGGCGGAGCGCGGCAGGGTCAGGCTGAAGGCGGCCAGCATGAGCGAGGCTATGCCGGCGACGATGAACGTCCACTTGGTGGCCGCCTTGGCGGCGTCACCGGTCAGCGGGTGGGACAACGCCGTGCCCAGCCAGTCGACGAGGCCCGCGGGCTGCGCGGCGCTCACGGCGTCCCAGTTGACGAAGATGAAGGTGAACGGCCAGGCCGCGAGGATCCAGCCGATGGTGCCGCCCACGCGCACGAGGCCGAATTCCTTCTCCGGGTCCTTCATGTGGGCGAAGGCGATCGAGTTCGTGATCGAGATCGTCGGCACATAGAGCAGGCAGTGAACGAGCATGAGCAGGAAGAACGGCCAGAACTCCCGGGCGAAGCCGCAGCCGAGGATGGCGAGCCCGCCGATGAGGTGGGAAAACGCGAGGAACTTCTCGGGCACGAACTTCCGGTCGGCCCACTGGTTGCTGAAGAACATGCCGACGATCGACGAGATCGGAAACGCGTTGAGGATGAGTGACTGCTGGCCCGGCGAGAAGCCGAGACTCGGCAGGTAGCCGAAGATCAGCGGGAGCCACGCTCCCCAGATGAAAAACTCGAGAACCATCATGAAGAACAGGCGGCCCTTGCAGGAGGAGGAATCAGCACTCATGTCCGATGATTTGGGAGGGGTAAGGTTGCGACGGCGCGCGTGCGTCACGCAACGGCCTCAACTTGGCAGGATGTCGCGCCGGCCCGCGAGCCTGAATATCGCGCAGTATGCACTTGGCGCGGCGCGCCTTGTCTGCGTGGCTGCGGCATCCAGCCGCAGATCTTCACCGGCTGTCCCTCGACTGGCTCGGGACCTTGAGCCTGTCGAAACGGGAAGCCGGTGCCACATCCAAGCTAAAGCCCGTCGGCCCCCTCGCACGTGAACTATGCACTTGGCGCAACTCACCGCCGCCGCTTGGATGGCCGCGTTCCCCGCCTTCGCGTAGCCTCTGCCCACCGCCCGCACTACCCTGCCGTCCCATGCGCTCCCTGTCCCGCCGCCGCTTTCTCAAAACCCTCGGCGTCGCCGCCCTCGCCGCCCCGCTGATCTCGAGTCGCCTGCGCTCGGCCCCGCCCAGCCGCATCCTGCGTCACGCC
Source organism: Lacunisphaera sp. (assembly GCA_029945855.1). GTDB lineage: Bacteria > Verrucomicrobiota > Verrucomicrobiia > Opitutales > Opitutaceae > Lacunisphaera. The sequence continues at coordinate 1,677 of JAQSDJ010000158.1, read as the reverse complement.
AGCTTCGGAGCGTCGGGCATGGCGTGGTATGACATCCAGGCGATCTGCAGCTGCGAATTCGTCAAGCTCGTCGCCGTTGCCGAGGTCGACCTCAACAAAATCAAGGAGGTCAAGGAGGCGTTCCCCGACGTCCGCGTCTACCAGGACTGGCGCGTGCTGCTCGACCGCGAGCAGGGCAACCTCGACTCGGTCAACGTGTCGACGCCCGACCACCTGCATGCCCCGATCGCGTATTCCGCCATGCAGCTCGGCAAGCACGTGTATTGCCAGAAGCCGCTCGCCCACGACCTCTATGAAACCCGGGCCCTGACGCGGCTCGCCCGCGAAAAACGCCTGGTCACCCAGATGGGCATCCAGATCCACTCGGAGAAGGTCTATCGCCAGGCCGTGGCGCTCGTGCAGGGCGGCGCCATCGGCAAGGTGAAGGAGGTCCACACCTGGAGTAACAAGAAATGGGGCGACCTCGGCGCCCCCCCCGACCGCACCGATCCCGTGCCGGCCGGCTTCAACTGGGACCTGTGGCTCGGCGGCTGCACCCCGCGGCCCTATGTCGAGGGTCACTATCACCCGGGGGTCTGGCGCAAGCGGCTCGACTTCGGCACCGGCACCTTCGGCGACATGGGCTGCCACATCTTCGACCCGGTCTTCGAGGCGCTCGGCCTCACCGCCCCGCTTTCGGTCCGCTCGGAAGGCGCGCCGCCGGACGCCTGGAACTGGGCGAACAACGCCCGCGTGCACTATGTCTTTCCCGGCACGAATTTCACCGCGGACAAGACCGTGGCGGTCACCTGGTATGACGGCGACGAACAGCCGCCCGCCGACGTGATGGCGCTGATCGGCCCGCTACCCGCCGCCGACGCCCCGGCGCGGCTCCGCGAATTGTTCGAGCAAGGCTCGATCATCATCGGCACCGAGGGCGTGCTCCACGTGCCGCACATCAATACCCCGCGCCTCTTCCCGGTGGAGAAATTCAAGGATTACCCCCTGCCGAAGCTTGAGGGCGCCCACCACTGGTCGCAATGGGCCGAGGCCTGCCTCAGCGGTGCCACCCCGTCGGCGAATTTCGATTATTCGGGCCCGCTGACCGAAGCCGTTCTGCTCGGCACCGTGGCCGTGCGCTTCCCCGGGCAAACCCTCGAGTGGAACTCCGCCGACCTGCGCTTCGAAAACGTCCAAGCCGCCAACGCCCACGTCCGCCGCTCCTACCGCCCCGGCTGGGAAATCCCCGGCCTGTAGCCAAAACAAAACCCCGCCTCCTGGTAAGGAAGCGGGCAAGGTGGCCGAATAACAACGTCGACACGAATGGCTCGGTGATGATCTGCAATTGATTGAATCCAATTAGGGCGACGTGCCTTGGGTCGACGGCCACGATTAGCTTTGCCTGAGCCAGTCCTTGTAGGGGCGCGCCTCGCGCGCGCCCGAGGGCTTGGACACTTGTCAACCGCAAGCTCGACGACGGTTGAAGTCCCGCTCCAAGCCATCCCTACCAGCCGGCTATCTACCGTGAGCGCAGGCGCGGCCAGGAGAATTTTTTCTCGGCCGGCGTGGGCGGCTCGATTGGCGTCCCCGCGGCACGCGCCGCGGCCTCGCGGAGCTTGTCCTTCTTGCTCTTGCGCCGCCCCTTGATGCCGCCCCCGGCGGGTGACTCCGGCACCGCGAGTTCCTCCGGCTCGAAGC
>JAQSDJ010000157.1 GCA_029945855.1 Lacunisphaera sp. | reverse complement strand
TCCACGAGCATCGGGATGCCGCGCTGGGTGAGCGTGATGCGGGCGAAGAGCGTGCGGCGGTAGGCGTGGATCCAGTTCACGTCGCGCAGCCGCAGGCCGAAGAGGGTGGCGACGATCTTCGGGTAGAGCCAGGCGTTGAAACGCATCAGCGGGTTGTAGCCGAGGCGCTGCCGGCGGACGCCGACGATGACGTCCGCCCGCCCGAACTGCGCGGTGTAGGGCGCGAGGTCGGCTGGCTCGGCGGGCATGTCGGCGGGCCAGAGGATGAGGTAGTCGCCGGTGGCGCGGGCCGTCCCGGTGCGGAAGGCGCCGCCGATGCCCTGGTTCGCCTGGTGGAGCGCGATGACGCCCGGCAGTTCGCGGGCGAGTTGGTCCGCGATCTCCTGGGTGCGGTCGCGGCTGCCGTCGTTCACGATGATGATCTCGGCGCCCACCTGCAGGGCCGCGAGCGCGGCGTGCAGCTGGCGGACACAGCCGTCGAGCAACGCCTCCTCGTTGTAGGCGGGCAGGACGACGCTGAGCGCGACGGGCGCGGGGTTCATGCGCGCGGCGGCAGCAGGCGCGCGGGCACGCCGGCGACGGTGGCGCCGGCGGGGACATCCTGCCGCACCACGGCACCCGCACCGACGGTCGCGCCTTCGCCGATGGTGAGGCCGCCGAAGATGAGGGCGCCGGACCCGATCGAGGCGCCGCGCCGGATGGTGGTGCGCTCCATCTGCCAGGTGCCGGCCAGCGTGGCGGCGATGGTGGGATGGCGGTCGTTGATGAACATGACGCCGTGGCCGATGAACACGTCCGCCTCGAGCGTCACGCCCGAGCAGATGAAGGTGTGGCTCTGGACGCGGCAGCGCGGGCCGACGACCACATCGCGCTGGATCTCGACGAAGGTGCCGATCATGGCGTCGTCGCCGATGGTGCAGCCGTAGAGGTTGATGAAGGCGTTCAGCCGCACGCGGGCGCCGAGCCGGACGTCGGGCGCGATGCGGGCGAACTCGGGGGCCGGCTCGCTCATACGGGGACGACCTTGGCCGCGCGGCCGTGGTTCTGGAGCGACTCGAGCGCCGCCTCCATCACCAGCACGACGGCGAGGCCCATGCGGCCGTCGGAGGCGGGCTGCGGGCGCGTGCGCACGCAGTCGGCGAACGCCGCGTCCTGCTGCATCAGCGGCTCGGAGAGCTTGACCTTCGGGATCGTGATCTGGCCGTCGCGCAGGATCATGTGAAACTCGCCGAACGACGCGTAGTGGTCGGCGGTCACGCCCTTGTCGTAGTAGCGGATGGGCTCGAGGTTGTTCATGTCGTCCCACACGGCCATCTTGTGGTCGCCCACGACGGTGAGCTGGCGGACCTTGCGCGGGTTGAGCCACGAGGTGTGGGCGTGGCAGACGATGCCCGACGGATAATAGAGGGTGAGGAAGCCGACGTCTTCGACGCCCTTCTGGAGAACACTGTTGCCGGTGGCGGAAACTTCCACCGGCAGGGTGCCGAGCAGGAAGTTGAAGATGGAGATGTCGTGGCTCGCGAGGTCGAAGATGGCACCGACGTCGGAGCGGACCGGCCCGAGGTTGGTGCGCACGGCGTCCATGTAGTAGATGCGCCCGAGTTCGCCGCGGTCGAGGTCCACCTTCAGGTGCAGCACGCCGGAGTTATAGAGGAAGACATGGCCGACCATCAAAATGCGGCCCTTCGCCGCGGCCAGTTCCATGAGCTCGCGGCACTCGGCGGAGGTGCGGGCGAGCGGTTTTTCGCAAAGCACGTCCTTGCCGGCCTCGAGCGCGGCCTTGACCAGCGCATGGTGTGTGCCGGTCGGGGTGGCGACGATCACCGCGTCGAGGTCGGTCGCGCCGATGATGGCGGCGGCGTCCTTGGTGACCTGCACCCCGCGGAACAGCTTTTGGGCGGCCTTGAGCCGGGCGTCGGAGGCGTCGCACACGCGCACGACCTCGCAGTTTTCCATCATGCTGAAATTGCGGACGTGGTTCGGGCCCCACTGGCCGAAACCGATCACGCCGACACGCACGGTCGAGGGGGAGCTGCTCATCGCCCCAAGCCTCGCCGCGGCAGGCGCACGCTGTCGAGAGCGAAGTCCGTGCGGGAGGACGCTTTACCAGCCCGTTACCGGCCCCTCGAGCGCGGCGTGCAGCAAGGTGGCATCGAGCCGGTAAACCAGGATGGAATAACCGGCGTTGGCGTCGGGGGCGCGGCGCTGGAGATATTTGCAGAGCCGGGCGAAACGCACCCGGTCGAACTCTTCCGAGTCGCGCGGCAGGGTGCGGTAACGCGTCTCCCATTCCGGCCGCCACGGCCCGCTATAAGCCGTGTAAACTTCCGCCAGCTGGGTGGCGCTGATGCAATACAGGCCCGGTTCGTAGGCGTAGGGCGCAAAGGGGGGGCGGGCGATGTAGGCTGCGGGCAGAAAACGCGTCGGGCGCACGCCGTAGTGGGGCGGCCACGCGCTGCCGAAGTAGGAGAGAAACACCGGTTCACCGGCGCGACGCTTTTGCGCCAGCAAGTCGCGCAGCGCCGGCAGGTCCTGGCCCCAGTCGAGCGAGCTGTCCACGGCCAGCCGGTAGGCGTGTGCCGGTCCGCCCGCGAGCTGGTTGAAAAAGGCCAGGTAGTGCGGCCGGACGGAGAAGGACTCCACGGCCTGCGCCACGAGCAGGACCAGCGGCAGGGCGAGCCAGCCGCGGGTCCAACAGGCCAGGCGGCCGAGCGCGATGAACAGCACCGGGTAGAGTGCGAGGATGTGGCGGTGGCCGATGTTGAGATGGCCGGTGATCGCGGTGAGCCCCACGACCAGCGCGGTCACGACGAGCGGGGCGGACGGCAGCCAGCGCTCGGGACGCGGCGCGGCGGCGGGTTGGCGCCACGCGCCGAGCGCGGCGAGGGCCAGCGCGCCCAGCATCGCCAGCGGGGTCTTGGCCAGGAAGAGCACGGGGAAAAACTGCCACCAGCCCTGCAGGCGGTATTCGCCGGCGAAAAACGCCGGCCGGGCGATCGAACCGGCGAGCACATTGGCCAGACCGTAGAGCCAGGCTTCGGGCAGCAGGTGCCAGCGGCGCGCGAACTCGATCAGCGACGCCTTCAGGCCGAGGTCCTGCAACAAGCTGTCCCACGGCCAGGCCAGGGAGTCGAGCGGCGGCCCATCCGGCGCGGCCAAGCCGTAGCGGAAACCGAAGAAAGCCCAGACCAGCAGGACCGCCGCGCCGGCCTGCCCCAGGGCGAGGAGAAGATTGTGGCCGAGCCGCGCGCCCGGCCGGCCGGGCGCGGCGCGGCCGAGCGCATCGATCACGACCAGCACGGCGTAGACCGGCAGGAGCAGCAGGCCGTTGAACTTCGCCACCAAGGCGAACCCGCTGAGCAGCCCCGCGCAGGCGCCGGAGACGAAATCGCGCCGCTCCAGATGCCGCCAGAAAAAATACGGGGCCAGGGTCAGGAACAGGGCCGCCGCCAGGTCGGAGGTCGCGAGTGCGCTGTGCGCGAGAAAATTCGGGCAGAACACATAGAACCCCAAGGCCAGCAGTCCGCCGTTCGGCCCGTGCCAGCGCCGCGCGACCGCATAGATGAACGCCCCGAGGGCGACCCCGAAAAGTGCATTGAGCGCGCGCGCCCAGAAGACCATCCGGTCAACGGGGTTGTCGAGTCCGTAGAAGAAATCCCAGCCGAGCTGCCAGACGCCGGACTTCCGCCATTGCGCCGCGTCATCCGGAAACTTCGCGCCCAGGAGCTGGGACGGCAGGCCGAAGAGCCGCTGCGGCAGCACGCCGTTTTCCGAATGCAGCCGGTAGTCGCCATACCGGTTGTAGGCATGACCGGCGGTGAGATGCGGCAATTCGTCGGACGTGTGGCTCCAGCGGGTCGAAGCCGAGACGGCCAGCCCCCAGAACAGCGCGAGCAACGCGACGGCCAGCAGGTCGCGCCAGTCGCGACGCAGGGAGGGAGCGGATGACGGAGTGATGGCCACGCGGATAACCTTGCCGAATTTGCGGTTGCGGGCTGGGATGGGCAAGAACACTTCCTGCCCGTGCGTGAATGATTTTCCCACCGTTGTCCTCCTGATCGCAAACGCCGCCGTGGTGGCGGTGGCGGTGGGGCTGCTGGTGCGGTGGCTGGGACCGGATGTGCGCGGCCCGCTGGAGCCGGGTCTGGCCTGGGGTCTGGCGGGGGTGGCGCTGGTGGCCGGGGCGGGCGTGCTGCTCGGGGCGGCGGGCGGTCTCGGGGCGGCGGGGTTTTTCACCGCGCATGCGGCGGTGCTGGTCGCACTGGGCTGGGGGCGGCGGCGGCATCGCGCGGGAGATCGGGCGGCGTTTGCCGGCCTGCTGGCGCGGTGGCGGGAAATCATTGCCGCGCGCGATGCCACCGCCGGGCTGACGGCCGGCCTGCTGGCCGGGTGGATGGTCCTCGCCCTGCTGGCCGCGTTCGCGCAGCCGGTGGTGTATGATGCCCTGACCTACCGGTTGTCACGGGTGGGACTGTGGCTGCAGGACGGGCACATCGGGCATTACCTCACGGACGACCCGCGGTTGAATTACATGCCGGTGGTGCCGGACCTGATGATGGCGTGGCTGATGGGGGCGGGCGCGGAGGGTTACCGCCTGACCGGGCTGGCGCAGGCCGGGGGCGGCGCGTTGTTGCTCGGGGCGACGGCCGGCCTGGCGCGCCTGACGGGTTTGAATCGGGCGGCGTCTCTCGGGGCCGCGGGCCTGTTGTTCGCGATGACCAGCGTGGGCGTGCAATTCACTTCGGTGCACACCGACGTGTTCACCGCCGGTGTGCTGGCGGCGGCGTTTTATCTCTGGTGGGCGGCCCTCCGCCGGGGCCATGGTTCGCGGTGGGGCGGGGTGGGTGCCGGGCTGGCCTTCGGGTCGAAGGGCACCCTGTTCTATTTCGCGCCCGGCGCCCTGCTGTGGGTGGGGTGGCTGGCGTGGCGGCATCGGGCGGCGTGGCGGGAGTGGCGGCGGACCCTATTGGCCGGACTGGTGGGGGTGGCGGTGTTTACCGGCCCGGTTTTCTGGCGAAACTTCCAAAGTTATGGCGGCATGCTCGGCCCGGCGGCGGCGGTCGAGTTGCATCACGGAGGCCGGTTGACGCTGGCGCAGCAGGTGGAAAAATTGGGTCTCAATCTGGCCACATCGGCGATCCAGTTGCTCGATCCCAACGCCCAGCCGCCGGGATTGCACTCCCTGGCGCGGAAGCTTGAAACGACGCTCGCCCTTCATCTGCCGACCGCTGATCCCTACGCTTTTGAGAACAACAATCGCCGGGAATGGATTCAGCACATTGCGGCCTTGGAAAACCCGGATGCCGACGTGGTTTCGTGCGGCGTGGTGGTGCCGGTTTTTTTCCTGGCCGGCCTTCTGACCGCCGTGGGCCGGCGCCGGCAACCGGCCGCTGGGCTGGTGCTGCTGTGGGGCGGCGGGGTGATGTTGTTCGTGGTCACGATGAACGGGATGCTGCGCTGGCATCCGTGGATCTTCAGGTTTCTGGCGTTGGCCGCACCTTGGCTGGCGGTGGTGGCCGCGTATGGGATCGAGGGTCTGTCGAAATGGTTCCGCCGGGGCGCCTGGGGTGTGGCGGGGTTGGCGGGGCTCACCGCCTGCTGGGCGGCAACGATGCATACGCCGCAAGTGGGATGGTCGGCCGCAATCCGGCCGGAACGGACCTTGAGCCACTTCATTTACCAGCAGTGGCGCGATTGGACGGGCAGCCTGCAACCCACCGGCCTGCCCTTGACGGTGGCGCTGCCGATCAACCGGCCGCTGGCGGCATTCTGCCGGTTGGACGGAGGCGGCCGCGTCCAACTGGCGCACGAGATTCCTCCGGGGCCCGGGACCGCGGAGGAATTCCTGCGGGACAAGGCAGGCTGGATTGTCGTGCCGGCCGTGCGTTTCATGGGGAGGGAAGGCCGGGTGCACGGCCGGGTTTACCGCAATTTTGGTCAGGACGGACACAGTCCCTACGGCCTCGCGGCCTACCGGCAACTCCAACCCGGCGAGAAACCCCCGCCGCTGCTTTATCGCTCGCTCCGCACAAACCAGCCGCAGGGAGTCACCGACGACTTGCTCGTGCGGAGCTGGTCGGGGTCGGCGCGCCTGCGCCTGCACAACCCCTCGGCCGTGATCTGGCATTTCGCCTTGCTGGCGCCGGATGACCGCCGGGAGGGCGTCCTCGCCCCCGGGGAGGCCTGGGTGGTCGAACTGCGGGTGCCCTCCGACCAGGTTGCCCAGGTGCTGGTGGTCCTCACCCATCAGGCGGCGGCCGCCGGCGCGCCCTCGGTGGAGCTGCGGCCGTGACGTTCCCGCGGGCGCTCAGCGGGTTGACGGCGCGGGATCCAGGCTGACGGGGCCGTAACAGCCGGCTTTCACCTCGTCGTCGGTGAGCTTGAAGAGCATCAGCGAGCTGCCGATGAGCCGGAGCGGTTCGCGGTCCCGGAGGTAGTGGCAGAGCCGGGCGAACTGGAGGATCTCGATGTCCATCGCGTCGCGCGACAGCTGCGTCTGCTCCTCCGGGGTCCGCGCGCCCGGCCGCCCGGACAGCGCGCCGACCCGCTGCACGAGCCGCCAGTAGAGCGTCTCCTGCGCCTCGGCCCAGTTGCCGCGCATGGGGAGGAAGGTGCAGTGGAAATACGTGGCGCTGATCACGAACCAGCCGCCCCGCACCTGGGCCGGGAAATAGCGCACGCCGGAGTCGTTCGCCTCGTCGCCAAAGCGCGTCACATCGAGTCCGTAGTGGCGGGGCGAATCCGCGCCGAAGTAGGTGAGGAACACCGGCAGCGGATCGCCGGACTGCCGCTTGGCCTCGAGCCAGGTCCGGAGGTCCGGCAGGCCCTGGCCCCAGTCGAGCGACGACTCGACGAAGTAATGGTAGGCCTTCTCGGGGCCGCCGGTGAGCGGCTGGAAATAGGAGAGGTAGAACGGCCGGGCGGAGACCGAGTCGAAGGCGTGCAGGGCGGCGGCCAGCACGAGGACGACCGCCACCACGCGCGCCGCGCGGCTGGCGAGCCAGAGCGCGGCGGCAGCGGCGCAGACATAGAACGCCGGGTAGACGGGCAGGATGTGGCGGTGGCCGAGGTTCAGGGTCATCTTCACCGCCATGATCCAGTAGACGATGAAGAACAGGATCAGCGGGGCGGCGCGGTAGGCGACGGAACGCCGGAAGCGCAGCCAGCCCGGCGCGGGCGCGGCACCGGCGGCGAACCGCGGCCGGCGCGCCGCCCAGACGACGGCGGCGAGGCCCGCGCTGAATAGCAGCAGCGCGGGCAGCGTGGTCTTCATCAGGAAGGCCACGGGGAAGAACAGCGGCCAGCCGGTCTTGCGGTATTCGCCCATGAAGTAGGCGGGCCGCTCCTTGGCGAACTTGTAAGTGTGGGCGAAACCCCACAGGTAGGCCTCGGGGAGCAGGCGGTGGTCGCGCAGAAACCCCACGAGCCGGGTGAGACCGGACGGCTGCAGGGTGCGGAAGGCCGGCGTGAACGACGAGAGCGAGCTGCTGTCGTTCCACGGCACCTTCTCCTGGTCGAGGACCACGCTCCACGGGAAATAGTAGTCGTGGAACGCCGACTGCGCGCGGTCGGGCCCCGCGAAGCGGAAGGAGTAGTTCGCCCAGACGAGCCCGAGGCTGCCTGCGCCGGTGGCGACCAGCAGGCCGAGGGTGGCGAGCATGACCTGCCCGCGCCGGCGCAGCCAGCGCACGCGGCCGAAGGCCAGCACGAACGGCGCGGGCCGCAGCCAGCGCAGCAGCAACAGCACGGCGATGAGCGGCACGATGATGCTGCCCGACATCTTCGAGAGGAAGCAGGCGCCGCAGGTGACCGTGGCGAGCAGCAGCCGGGCCCAGGTGGCGCGGTGCAGCAGCAGCCACACGGCGGAGAGCGCGGCCGTCGCGCAGAGCGTGAACGCCATGTCGGAGGTGATGAGCCCGCCGTGCGCGAGGAAGGCCGGGCAGAACACCGCCAGCGTGAGCGCCAGCCAGCCGGCGGCGCGGCCGAACAGCCCGCGGGCCCAGCGCCAGGTCAGCCAGCAGGTCAGCACGCCGAGCAGGGCGATGGCGGCCCGGCCGCGCTGCAGCATCGCGGCGAGCGGGTTGCCCATCCGGTAGAAAAAGATCTCGCCGATCAGGTTGACCTTGGAGTTGATCCACGTCGGCTCCGCGAGGGAGGGAAACTTCACGTCGTCCATCATCACCACCGGCAGGGCGGCAAGGCGCATCGGCAGGGTGCCGTTCTCGGGGTGCAGGCGGTAGTCGTTGAACTTCCAGTAGGAATAGCCGCCGGTCAGGTGCACGACCTCGTCGGCGGTCACGCCCATGCGGGGCGAGACGCTGGCCGCCATCACCCAGTAGAGCAGCAGGGCCAGGCCGACGAGCAGGGTTTCGCGCCAGCGGCGCGGTCGCGGGGGGGGCGGCATGGGCGGCTCAGCGGGGCGGGCCGCGCTTGATGACGTAGAGCGGCCGTTTTTTCACCTCGTCGTAGACGCGGGCCAGGTATTCGCCGAGGACGCCGATACCGATGAGCTGCACGCCCCCGAGGAACAGCACCAGGGCGGCGAGCGTGGTGAAGCCCGTGGGCGCGGTCTCGATGTTGATCAAGCGCTTCACCACGTAGTAGAGGCCGAGGATGAAGCCGGCGGTGCCGACGAACATGCCGGCGTAGGTGAGCAGGCGCAGCGGCAGGTAGGAGAAGCTGAACACGCCGTCGAAGGCGTAGCGCACCAGCCGGCGGAGCGTCTGCTGCGGCTGGCCGGCGGCGCGTCCCTGCCGGTCGTAGGTGATCTCGGCGCTGGCGAAGCCCACCCACGAGCGCAGGCCGGGGAAAAAACGGTGGCGCTCCGGCATGGCGTTGAGGGCGTCCACCGCCGCGCGGTTCATCAGGCCGAACGTGCCGGTGTTCGACTCGATGGGATGGTCCGAGACGCGGCTGAAGAAATTGTGGAAGACGTCCATGCCGAAGCGGCGCGCGCCGGTCTCAGCCCGCGAGCGGCGCACGGCGAGCACGATCTCGGCGCCGGCCTGCCACTTGGCCACCATCTCCGGGATGCACTCGGGCGGATCCTGCAGGTCGGCGTCCATAGTGATGAGGGCGTCGCCGGCGGCGTGGGCCAGTCCGGCGGCGAGCGCGGCCTGGAACCCGAAGTTGCGGCTCAGCTCGATCAGGCTGAAGCGCGGGTCGCGCGCGGCCGTCGCGGCTGCCGTCGTCCACCAGCAGGGCCTGCCAGCGCACCGCGGGCTGGCCGTCAAAGACCGCCGTCAGCCGCGCGAGCAGCTCGGGCAGCACCGCTTCCTCGTTGAAAATGGGGATGACGACGGTGACGGCGGGGAGGTTCATGGAACGGGGGGATTGAGCACGGCGGAAGCCGCCGTGGCGAAGTCAAAAGTGGGCGGATTCATTGCGCCCGTCCGCGGTCGCGTCCGTCGGGCCGGTCGGCCTCGGTGAAATTCGACGCGGGCGGCGGATGATCTGGGATGAGCTCGGTCCGGGTCGGCCGCACCAATTGCATGGCGGGGGGATGGTCGCGGAGCAACCGGCGTTCTCGCGGCACGTGGCCCTCATACTGGTAGGGTCGGTAGCTCAGGGGATGCTCCCGCGAGCGCAACACGTCCCCTGGGGGGAATCCCCGGTAGCCGCGCAGCGGATAAAGATACTGGGTGTTCACCAGCACGAGGTCCGGTCGCCGGACGGGGACGAACCGCGGCTTGTAGATGCTGCCGGTGAACGTGATCCAGCGCTTCGGCATGCCATACTCTCCCAGCACCTGTGACTCGAATTCCCGCGGGAAGACGCGCCTGAAGTGCGGGGCCAGGTTGAACAGCGCGGCGGCGACGACCAGGCCCGCCAGGACGGACCGCCAGCGGGGGCGGTCGGCCGCCAGTTGGTGCAGCCCAAAGCCGCCGAGCAGGCACAGGAGCGGCACGAGCGGCCGGACGGTGCGCGCATACACCACGAACTGGTGCAGGCCGGTGGAAGCGAGCACCGGCAACAGCCACCCGGCCAGCAGCAGCAGGCCCCAGCGGCGCACCCGGCCGGCGTCCGCCCCCGGGCGCAGGGTTTGGCCGAGGGCAAAGCCGGCGCCGAGGAGGACCGCCACGCCGAGCCAGCCTTCGGAGTGCCACAAATATTCGCCGGCGAGGGACCAGCCTTCGCGGAACAACCCTTGGGTGACCGAGCCGCTGAATCCCTGCATCACGCTCCAGTAACCGGAACCCCCGAACGCGAGGCCCGGCAGCATGAGCAACAGGGTGGCGCCGAGGCAGCCCGCCACCCAGTCGGCGCCGGCGCGCCACCGGGCCGGGCCGGCCGGTTGCGCCAGCTGTTGCGCGAGGAAAATCACCGGCACGAGGAACCAGTAGCCGTTGTAGAGCTGGTAGGCGAGGGCGGCGCCCCCGCCGCTCTTCCAAGCCGCGCGCGGGCCGCCGGCCACGGCGAAGACCAGCCCGCCCAGCGCCGCCGAGAGCGCGCAATCATACGGCAGCAGGTGGCGGGAATAATAGAAGAGCGTGTTGGATGCCGCCATGAGCAGGGCGACCCAGCCGGCCTCGGCCTCCCCGGCACCGGCGATGCGCGCGAGCCGGTGCACCAGCCAGATGTTCAGCACGGGGAACAACGCCAGCACCGCCGCCGCCAGGTGCGCCGAGGCGTAGGGGTTCTGCGCCTGCGACCAGTCGGCCCAGGCGGTGAATTGCGCCAGACCGTGCTGCAAGGCCGCCACGACGGTGTTCAGGTAGTTGAAGGCCGCATGTTCGGGCCGCATCAGCTGCGCCCCCACGCCCGCCCAGTCGCCGGCCCGCAGCGCCTGATAGATCGCCACGCCGGTCTGGTAGCGGCTTTCGTCGCCCATGAAATACTGTCCCCCGGCGGCCGCCAGCCCCAGGCGGGCGGCCGCGGACACGAGCAGGAGCACCAGCAGCCAGCGGCGCGGGGTGAACGCGACGGCGGGGGCGGAATCCGCGCTCATGGGGCAATGACGGGACGCACCGGCTACGTCAGCAGGTTGTATTTCACGATCGCATAGAGCGCGCGGAAGCCGTCGCGCCAGCCGATCTTCTTCCCCTCGGCGTAGGTGCGGCCGTAGTAGGAGATGCCGACCTCGTAGATGCGGCAGTCCTTCAGCCGCGACACCTTCGCCGTGATCTCCGGCTCGAAGCCGAAGCGGTTCTCCTCGATCGTGATCTTCGTGAGGACCTCGCGGCGGAACAGCTTGTAGCAGGTCTCCATGTCCGTGAGGTTGAGGTTGGTGCACATGTTCGAGAACAGCGTGAGGAAGCGGTTGCCCACCATGTGCCAGAAATAGACCACGCGGTGCGCCTCGGCGCCCATGAAGCGCGAGCCGAAGACCACGTCGGCCTTGCCGTCGAGCACCGGCTTGAGCAGGCGCGGGAACTCCTGCGGGTCGTATTCGAGGTCGGCGTCCTGCACGATGACGACGTCGCCCGTCGCCGCGGCGAAGCCGGTGCGCAGCGCCGCGCCCTTGCCCTGGTTGACCTCGTGATAGATGATCCGCGCCACCAGGGGCTCGATCTCGGCGCGCAGGATGTCGCGCGTGCCGTCGGACGAACAATCATCGACCACGATGATCTCCTGGTCGGCCACGGGCGCGGCGCGGACGGCGTCCACGATGCTGCGGATGGTTTTGCGCTCGTTGTAGCACGGAATGACGATCGAAAGTTTCATCGGGTGGTGGCGGGCGGTAAAGGGGAGGGGCTATGTTGTAGGCGGGTCCGACCGTTCAAAGCAACAGGTCAATACGCCCTGGCGCCCCGGCCGGACCGCATCGAGCAGGCTCAGGACCGCGGCGAGCGGCACGACGACGGGCAGCAGACAGAGGTTGGCTAGGTCCAGCCACCGCGACTGCGAAGGCCGGCCGCGCTTGAGGCGGTAATAGAGGTAGTTGTGGCCGGGCAGCACGAGGTTCAGGAATCCCTGGGCGTAGCCGAAGACATTGTAGGGCCAGGAAACCACCGGCGCCACCGGGCGGAACCCGTGCGTCGCGAGCAGCCGGTGAAGTGAATCCGGGGTAAAATTTTGGAGGTGGCTCGGCACGTCGAAGAAAGCGTAGTGCGCGCGGAACAGCCGGTATTGCCACGAGGCGCCGTTGGGCACCGACACGAGCAGGCGCGCCCCGGCGGGCATGCGGTCGCGGAGCGTGGCGAGCAGGGTCCCGAGCGCGTCGTCCGGAAAATGCTCCAGGCTGTGCCACGCGGTGGCGAAGGCGATCGCCCCGCGGACGTCGCCGATATCCGTCGCGATCTGGAGGCCGAGCTCGCGGCGGGAAAATTCCACCGCGGCGGGCGTGATCTCGAGGCCGCAGTGCCGGGCGAATTTCCCGCGGTTGCGCGCGAGGTATTTGCCCGAGCCCGAGCCGATGTCCACCCAGAGCCCGGCGCGCGCCCCGCCCCCGCAGCGGCCGAGCGCGGCGTCCTGGAACCGGTCGAGCGCGGTCACGCGCTGCGCGGCCGCGGGATCCAGCGGGTCGTTGAGCATGTAGGCCTGGGCCGTCTCCCCGGCCAGCGTCTCGTGGCCGCAGGTCCGGCAGCGCCGGTAGTGCGGGGTGACGCGGTCGAAGTCGGTGCCGTGGCAGATGAAGCAGGAAGGGCTCATGGCTCAGCGCAGCCGCGCCATCAGTTTTTTCCACAACGCCACCGACCAGGCGCGCGGCAGGAGGCGGGCGGCCAGCGCCATGCCGTGGGCGCGCGCGGAAACGACCAGCGTGCCGCCGTCGCCGGCAAGCGCCCGCAGGATGCGCGCGGCGACCTCCGCCGGAGGCATCAGCTGCTCGCCCTCAATGACGCGCACGCCGGCGGCCCGCTGGAAATTCGTCGCCATGCCGCCGGGGCACACCGGCAGCAATTGCACGCCGGTGCCGGCGAGTTCCGCGGCCCACGCCTCGCCGAGCAGCAGCACCGCGGCGTTGGCGGCCGCGTAGGACGCCATGTAGGGCAGCGGCTGGAACGCCGAGGAGGAGCTGATGAACACGATGCGGCCGAAACGCGCGCGGATCATGCCGGGCAGCGCCGCCTGCGCGAGGTGGAGGCGCGCGAGGAGGTTCACCTGGAACAGGCGGGCGTGTGCGGCGGCGGGGTGGTCCAGCATGGGGCCGCGCAGGCCGAGGCCGGCGCACGCGTAGAGTTCGGTTACCGGGTGCGCGGTCCAGGCTTCGCTGCGGGCGAGGGTGGTGACCGCCGACTCGTCGGCGAGATCAACCACCGCGAGACGCGCGTGCGGGAAGGCCGACTGCGCCTGCTCCAGCGCGGCCTGGTCGCGGTCGACGAGCAGCAGGTGCCGGCGGCACGGGCCGAGCCGGTCCAGCAACGCCCGGCCCAGGCCCGAGCCGGCGCCGGTGATCACCGTCTGTCCGCCCGGATCCTGTTCCGGATCCAGATGCGCCCGCTCGCGGATGATCACGTCCTCGAGCGCCGCCGCCGGGGCGTGCCGTGGGTTCCAGCCCAGCGCGCGCAACGGCGCGTCCGAGGCCGTCAGGGCCGGCCGCAGCATCGCCTTCAGCTTGAACGGAAACAAGGACGGCAGCGCGCGGGCGGACCGCGCGAGCCATGACACCGGCAGCCGCCTCGCGCCGGGCCGGGCCAGGTCGAAACATTCGTTGACCGCCAGCGGCGATCCGCCGCAGAAAAAGGTCCGGCCGGCGGCGTCCGGGTGCGTGGCGCAGAGTTCCAGCGCCGCCGCCAGGTCGTCGACGTGCACCACGCTGAAGGCGCCGGGCCAGGCCAGCCAGGCCAGCGGGGCGCGGCGCAGGGCGGCTTGGATGAAGACGGCGAAATGGCTGTCGCGGCGCATGTCGCCCCCGACGACCATCGCCGGTCGCACGATGCAGAACGGCAGGCCGGCGGCGTGCACCAGTTGCTCGGCCTCCAGCTTGGACCGGCCGTAGGCGGAGGTCGGGGCGGGCGGCGCGTTTTCGTCCAGCGGCGCCGTGCACGGATCGCCCGCCGCGCGGTCCACCGCGCCGATGGTGGAGACGAACACGAACCGCGCGGACCCGGCGCCGGTTTGGCGGATGGCCTCGAGCAGCAGGCGCGTGCCCTCGACATTGATGACCGTGGCCACCGGCCCGGCGTCGAAGGCGGCCACGGCTGCGCAGTGGATGATGACGTCCGCGCCCACGACGGCTTGCTGCCACGCGCCGGGCGCGCTCAGGTCGCCGGTGACCACGTCGACGCCCAGCCCGGCCAGTTCCGCGTCGGCCCGGCGGGCGAGTCCGCGCACGGTGTGCCCGGCGGCGCGCAGTCTTTCACACAGATGCCGGCCGACAAAGCCCGCCGCCCCGGTGACAAGATAACAGGCCGGCTTCATGGCTGGCCCGGCTGCCGCGTGAGGATGAAGACCTCCGAGGCGAACACGCCGCCCGTGTGCCACTTGAAATAAAGCCGGAAATCTTCCGTGAGCGGGATGGTTTTCTGCCCGAGGTCCGGCCTGGTCCAGGTCAGGAACCAGCGGGCGATGGCGGGCGGCATGTAGTGCTCGGTCAACACGACGACGTCAGGCTGGGGCCGCCGGCTGAGGCGGCGGGCCACCAGTTCGTAAGCCTCGGGTTTGCCATCGAATTTCATGAACAAAACGGGCGTGGCGGGTTCGCCGCCCAGCACGAAGTTAAGCCACGGATGCGACCCGAGGACAAGGATCCGCTTGCCCTGCAGCGTGCCCCAGGGAGAGGCCTGCTGGAAAAGCTCGATGGCCCGGATCTTCAGGGGCGAAGTCCGGATGCCGCGGAAGGCCGGCACGCCGGTGACGGGTTTGAATTCCTTCCAGAACGGCTGCTCGCGGTAGGGCGAGAGCATGCCGTTGAGGAGCATCATCAGCCCGACCGCCGGCGGCAGCACCGCGGCCAGCAGCGCGGACCGGCCGGTTTCGGAGGGCTGGAGCCGGCGTCCGGCGAAGAGCACCAAAAAAGGGATGAGGGCCGCCGCGCCCACGCCGAAGCTGGGCAGGCCGTTGGCGCTGGAGCCGGCGAACACCGTCCCAACCAAGACGCCGATCACGGCCAGGCCGGCCGTGGACCTTGCGTCGGACTGGACGCGCGATCCGGCGAGGAGGATGAGCAGCGCGAAGAAGACCGCGAGGGCGAATTGGCCGGTCTGGCACTGGCGGGTGGCGAGCAATACGGCGAACAGGGCCGCCAGGCCGCCACCCAGCACGAGCAGCAGCGCCCACCGCTGCAGCGCGCGATTGCCGGGCCGCAACGCCGGCGGCTGGCCGTCGGCCGGCCCCACCGAGACCGCGAGCACCAGGAGCAGGCCCAGGCACCAGGCCACCGGGAGGTAGCCGAGCTTCCAGTTCACGATCAGTCCCAGCAGGGCGCTGAGGCCCGGCACCACCGCGGCCAGGGTGGCCCAGCGGAGGAGGGCCGGACTCTCCGCGCCCAGCGGATACGGGAACGCGCGCCCCCGCCGGATCCGGCCGAGGAAGAGGCCGGCGAGCCCGAGCAGGGTCAGCAAACCGGTGAGGTGCGGCGGACTCAGGATGATTTCGCCGCTGCCGAACGAACGGGTGAAATTGACGGCCTCGAGCAGGTCGCGGGGAAAATCGGCGCCGTGCACGGCGTAGATCACCCCCAGCACCGCCAGGCCGAGACCCGCGGTCGTGGCCGCCAGCCGGAGGGCCGCGCGCGGACCGAAGCGCCAGCCCGCCTCGAGGGTCGCGGCGAAGATGAGCAGCAGCCCGCAGGTGGGATGCGTGTAGGTGAGCCCGGTCAGCAGCCCGGCGGTGAGGGTGGCATGGCGCGGGAGCCGCGCCGGGTCCCGCGTGAGCCAGGTCGCGACGAGGACGATGATGAGCAGGTAGGCGGTGGTGTTGTAGCTGAAGGCGAAGATCTGGAACGGCACCCAGGCGAAAAGCGCGGCCAGGCCGGCGAGTTTCTCGGCGGTGGAAAATCCGCCGAGCTTCGTGGCGGCGCGCCAGAACCAAGCGCCGGTGACGCCATAGGCGCCGAGCAGGAGCAGCCGGCCGAAGACCACCAGCCAGCTCTGGTCGGGAAAGCAGAGGGCGTGAACCTTGAAGAAGGGCAGCAGGAACACATAACCCAGCTGCTGGAGAAACAGGTCGTCATGGAACAGCTGGTGCGTCCGCACCAGGCTCGCGATTTCCCCGTAATACTGCATCTCGTCCGCGAAATCCAAACCGAGCCGGACGCGGTAGGCGTCGGAGATCGAATCCGACAGCGCCGTGGCGACCAGGGCGCCGCCGGCGAGAACCGGGGCGAGGCGCGAGGTCGGGGGATGGGCCGGCGGGGCGGGAGGCATGAAGGGCGGGGTGATGGGGATGGGACCGGACCCCGCGGGCGGGCGGGCGCCGGCGGGAGGCGTCAGTTGCGGCCACGCTAGCGGGGCGGGGCGGCTAGAGAAGTTTTTTCCCCGGCGGGGGGCCGGGTGAGCAGATGGACGGTCTCCGCCACGATGTAGCCCGTCTGCCCCTGGAAACGCCGGATGAACTCCGGCGGCAGGCTGATCTGCCGGGAAACGACCCCGGGCTTCATCCAGTCCATGACCCGCGCGGCGAGGGCCGGCGGCATGACCGGGTCGGTCAGCAAAATGGCATCGGGCGGGCCGCCGCGAAACAGGCGTTCGGCGAGGATGGCATCATCCTGGCCGGAGACGGCGTAGTGCATGAAGAACATCGGCGTCGCCGGTTGCGCGGGGCAGGCGAAATAAAACCACGGTTGCGAGCCGATGACGAGCAGGCGCCGGCCCGGCAGTTCCGCCGCCGCGGCCAGCGGCCGGAAGCGTTCCACCGCCTCGGCCTTGGTCTGCGACGACCAGAGACCGCGGAAGGCGGGCACGCCGCGCACGGGCCGGAACTCGCCCCAGATGGGCGGCTCCATGTAGGGATGCAGCACGCCGTGCAGCAGCAGGAGGCAGACCAGCGCCGGCAGCAGCGCCGGCGCGAGGACCGGCCGGTTCCGTCCGAGCGTCGCCTCCGCGTGCCGCGCGCCGAACAGGACGAGGAACGGCACGACCGCCGCCGCCCCGACGCCGAAATTGTGCAGACCGTTGGCGCTCGAGATCGAGAAGACCACGCCGGTGGCCGTGCCGGCCGCCATCAGGCGCGTCCAGGCGCCAGCGCCCTCGTCGGTCCGTCCGGCGGCGAGCACCACAAGGAGCATCATGTAAACCGTGGCCGCGAAATACCCCGTCCCGCAATCCCGCGAAAACAGGGTCAGGCCGAGCACCGCCACCCCGCCGGCGACGAGGACGGCCGCCATCGCTCCGCGCAGCCGCGCGGATGCGCCGCCGGGCGCGTCCCGGGAGACTGCCACCAGCAGCAGGAGACCGAGGCCGGCGCTCACGGCGAAGAAGCCGGTGCGCCAGCCGGCCACGAGCACCAGCAGGCCGGCGAGGAGCCCGACCACGACCCCCAGCGCGACATCACGGACCATCGGCGGGTGCGCCGGGCCCAGTGGATTGAGGCGGCTGCCGGAAAAATGCCGGCGGCGGGCGAACAGGACGCTGCTGCCGAGCAGCACCAGCAGGCCCGCGGTCTGCTCGGGTTGCAGAATCACGGCCCCGGCGCCATGCGCCCGGAGAAACCGGAGGGCCGTGGCCAGGTCGGCGAAGAATTCCAAGCCGTTCAGCGCAAGGACCACGCCGCCCGTGAGCAGGCCGAAACCGGCGGTGGCCAAAATCAGTTTTACCCCGGCCCGCCCGCCCAGCTGCGAGGCGGCCTCGGCGGCCGCCAGGGCCAGGAGGGTGAGCCCGGCCGTGGGATGGGTGTAGGTCAGCACGGTCAGTCCGGCCGCGGTGGTCCACAGATAGCGGTTGATCCGGCCGGGCTCGCGCCCGAGCCAGCCCGCCACGAGGGCGACGGCGAGCAGGTAGGAGGTGCTGTTGTAGCTGGGCGCGAGCACCTGCAGCGGCACCCACGCGAACAGGGCGGCCAGGCCGGTGAGCTTGTGTGCGGGGGAAAACCCGCCGAGCCGCCCGGCCGCGCGCCAGAACAGCGCGCCCGCCCCGGCGTAGCCGGCCAGCATGATCAGCCGCCCGAAGACCACGAGAAAGCTTTGGTCGGGAAAAATCCAGGCGTGCAGCTTGAACAGCGGCAGGAAGAACAGGTAGCCGAACTGCTGCACGAACAGGTCCACCTGGAAGAAGCGGCCCGTCTGCACCAGGCTCGTGATCTCCCCGTAATACTGCATCTCGTCCGTGAAATCCAGGCCGACCCACACCCGGGAGACCAGCCAGCCGGCGGTGGCCGCCGCCGCCAGCGCGGCGAGGATCCGGGCCGGACGCGCGGCGGTGGGGGCGGGGGACGGCATCAGGTTTGGACGGTGGGCGCGGACGGAAAAAATCGGCCGTCACGCTAGTGGAGGGTCCGGGCGAGGGAAGCCTTTTCAGGGTCCGCGCCTCCGCCCTTGACGCGGGCGAAGCGCCCCGGGCATCGTGCCGCCATGGCCGAACCCGCTCCGCGTCCCAATCGCGCCCTCCTGCTCAAGCTCGCCGTGGTCGCGGTCGCGTTGCTCGGGGCGGCCGTCCTGGTGGCGCGCGGACTCGACCTGAAGGCGTTGGTGGCGCAGGGGCTCGAGCTGATCCGCCATGCGGGACCGGTGGTCTTCTTCGGCTCGATGGCCCTGCTGCCGGCGCTGGGCGCGCCGCTGTCGCCCTTTGCCCTGACGGCCGGGTCGGTTTTTGCGCCCAGCCTCGGCATGCCGCTGGTCATCGTGCTCGCGCTGACGGCCGTGACCTTCAACATCATGTTTTCCTATTATCTTGCGCGCCGGGCGTTCCGGCCGCTGCTGGAAAAACTGGTCGTCCGGCTCGGCTACACGCTGCCGGAGGTCGCGGCGGGGGACGCGACCGACCTGATCATTTTGGTGCGCGTCACCCCGGGGCTGCCCTTTCCGGTCCAGAACTACCTGCTGGGGCTCGCGCAGGTGCCGGTGCTCAAATACGCGGTGATCTCCTGCGCCGTGCAATGGTCGTTCAACACGGCCTTCATCCTCTTCGGCGACGCGCTGCTGCACGGCAAGGGCAAGCTGGCGCTGCTGGGCCTGTGCGGGCTGGTGGCGCTCACCGTCGGCACGCACCTCCTGCGGAAACACTACGGCGCGAAGAAAATCCCCGGATGAAACCGGCCGATCCCAGCCTCGAGGATTCCGGGCGCGTGCGGACCGTCACCGAGTTCACCCGCGAGGTGAAGGAACTGCTCGAGGGCGGCGTCCGCCCGGGCTGGGTGCGCGGCGAGGTCTCCAACCTCCGCGCCCAGGCCAGCGGGCATGTCTATTTCTCCCTGAAGGACGCCGGGGCGCAGCTGTCGTGCGTGCTCTTCCGCGGCGACGCCGCGCGGCAGAGTGTCCAGCTGCGCGACGGCCTGGCGGTGCTGGCCTACGGCGAGGTCAGCGTCTACGAGGCGCGCGGCCAGTATCAGCTCATCGTCCGCGCGCTCATCGAGCACGGCGCCGGCCGGCTCCAGCAGGAGCTGGAAAAGCTCAAGCAGCGCCTCGCGGCCGAGGGCCTGTTCGAGCCGGCGAAGAAAAAGCCGCTGCCGCTCCGGCCGCACACCATCGGCTTCATCACCTCGCCCACCGGCGCGGCCGTGCAGGATTTCATCCGCATCCTCGCGCGGCGCGGGTGGAAGGGCCGGCTCGTCGTCCTGCCCGCCAAGGTGCAGGGGGAGGGGGCCGCCGCCGAGATGACCGCGATGCTGCAGGCCGCGGAAGCCCTCGGGATCTTCGACCTGCTCGTGATCGGCCGCGGCGGCGGCAGCATCGAAGATCTCTGGGCCTTCAACGAGGAGCCGCTGGTCCGCGCCGTGGCGGCGTGCGGAATCCCGATCATCTCCGCCGTGGGGCACGAGATCGACTTCACGCTGTGCGATTTTGCCGCCGCCGTGCGCGCCGAGACGCCCAGCGGCGCGGCCGAGCTTATTTCCAGCAATTACCTGGCCTGCCTCGAGCGCGTGCTCAACGCCGGCGGCAGCATGGAGGACATCCTGGCGACCCGGGTCGAGCACGCCCGCCAGCAGCTCGACCACGCGCGCAGCCGGCTGCGCCTGCTCTCGCCCGTTGCCGTCATCGAGCAGAACCACCTCCGGCTCGACGACCTCGGCAACCGTCTCGGCTCCGCGTTGCGGGCCTCCGTGCAACTGCGCCGCGAATCGCTCGGCACCGCGCGGGCGCGCCTCGCCGCAGCCTCGCCGGAAAAACGCGTGCAACAGGAATCCCACCGGCTGCTCGCCCTGTGGAAACGCCTCGAGTCCGCCAGTCCGCAATCGGTGCTGAAGCGCGGCTACGCCATCGTGCGCGACGCCGACGGCCAGCCCGTTGCCCGCGCGAAAGGCATCAAACCCGGCCAGCCGCTGGTGAACGAATTCCACGATGGCCAGGTCCGCGTGCGGGCGGAGGAATGATTCGGATTGGTAGGGATGGGGAAAGTTGTTTGGCCGGGACAATCGCAGCCACGGAATAAATTCCCTTTTGGCGGCTCTTATCGCCGGCAACCGTTGACCAAGCTTTCCTCGCCGTAGTTTCCTGGCGCAGGCGGGTTGCCAAAACGTAACTTCCGACTACTCCTCTCCTCCCATGCAAAAGTGGCTCCCGTCCGCCCTCGTCCTGTGCACCCTCGCCGCCTTCGTGGCGACCGACGGGCTGCGCGCCGCCGACTCCAAAATGAAATCCGCCAAATCCCCCGCCGCCAAGGATGCCCTCGAATGCCAGCCGGGCGAAGTTTCCGCCTGCGGCCTGCCCTCGAACGTCGTCATCGACATGAGCAAGGCCCGCGTGCAGCGCACCGACGCCGAATGGAAAAAAATGCTCACGCCGCGCCAATACGAGGTGGCGCGCAAGCAGGGCACCGAGCCGCCGTTCCAGAACGAATACTGGAACCACCACGCCGACGGTGTCTATTTCTCGTCGTGCAGCGACACCCCGCTGTTCGACAGCCGCGACAAGTTCGAGTCCGGCACCGGCTGGCCGAGCTTCACCCGGCCGATCGAAAAGGCCCTCGTCGGCGAGACGCGCGACACGAGCTACGGGATGGTCCGGGTCGAGGTGCATTGCAACGTGGACGGCGCGCACCTCGGGCATGTCTTCGACGACGGCCCGCGTCCGACCGGCCTGCGCTACTGCATCAACTCGGCCTCGCTGAAGTTCATGCCCCGCGCCGAATACGACGCCTGGGTGGCGAAGAACAGCGCGGCGGCTTCCCGGCCGTAGCTGCTGAGCGTTGTTGCCACAAAAAGGCACAAAACAGCCTTCTCTGGCGGAGGAATATGGACCGCGCGCCTATAGGCGCCTTGCAGGCATTATTTGCTGTCGGCCTTTTGTGCCTTTTCGTGACCATGGATTTCTACGCCGCCTGAGAACGCCATGCTTGTGGCACCGATTGATATCATCGGGCCCCGAATTCCTGTAGATCGGGGTTTTATCGGCCGACATTCAAACCCCGCATGGCTGTGGGGTAAACCCCGGCCTACAGGATTTCCGCTTATCGAGCATGATCAAACGATTCGCTGCCCGCGGGGCGGTTGCTCCACTCGGCGGTGTCCACCCCCGGCCAATCAGCTTGCCTGTCCGGCGCACCTCATCGCTTAATCGGCCGGCCACGAACCATGTTTCCCGTCCGCTCCAAACTCACGCTGGCCCGCGCCGCGCTCTTCCAGGACGCGCCGGTCTACGTGCAGTTCTACATCACGGCGCGCTGCAACCTGACCTGCAAGCAGTGCAACATCATCTACGCGAACTCCGACGTGCGCGAGGCCACGCTCGACGAGATCAAGCGCATGGCCGACAACTTCGCCTACCTGGGCGTCGCGATGATTTTGCTGACCGGTGGCGAGCCTTTCACCCGGCTGGACCTGCCCGACATCATCCGCGAGTTCTCCGTCCGCGGCATCCACGTCCGCATGCAGACCAACGGCCTGGCGACCGACGAGCGCATCCATGCGGCGATCGAGGCGGGCGGGCGCGACATCTCCATCTCCCTCGACTCCCTCTGGCCCGGCAACCAGGACGAGATCAACGGCGGCTTCGCCCGCTCGTGGCATGACGCGCTGCGCGCCATGGCGGCCTTCACCAAATACCTGCCGAAGGAGGGCAGCTTCGCCTCGCTCGGCTGCGTGATCCAGCGCGACAACCTCGGCGACATCGAGGACGTCATCCGCTTCGGCACCGCGATCAGCTGGTTCAGCTCGCTGGTGCCGATCCACATCACGACCTTCGACCGGCCGATGAACTTCCGGACGTTTGACCAGACGAAACGCTGGCGGCCGGACGAGCTGCCCTACGTCGACCGGCTGGTCGAGCGGGTGCGCGCCATGCGGCACGAGGGATTTTTGCTTTACGACAGCGACCAGTATCTCGACGACATCAAGCGCTTCGCGGCCGGGAGCGCCACGACCTGGCGGCAGCACAACGCCGGCGTCTGCGACAGCCCGAACCTCTACTTCGCGGTTTTGCCCAACGGCGACTTCGCCCCCTGCTGCGACCATCGCCTGCCATCCGGCATCGCGACCTACGGCCCGGATTTCCCCGCCGTCTACCGCAGCAAGGTCTTCCGCGACGAGGTCCTCAAGATCACGAAGCCCTGCTCCGGCTGCATGTATGGCAGCTATCCCGAGATGACCATCGCGATGCGCTACCTCAAGGCGAAGCTGGAGCGCTTCAAGACTTTCGTCGCCGCGCCGCCGCCGAAGAACTGGCCGCTCACCTACGAGCAGATGCTGGCCATCGCCGAGCGCATCCGCGCGGAGCCGCGCGACCGCCTTGCGCTGCCCGGGGCGCAGCAGCGCCTGGCCCTGGCGGCCGGCGCCGAGCAGGAAACCGCCGGTCTCGTCTGAGCCATGCCGAAGAA
>JAQSDJ010000156.1 GCA_029945855.1 Lacunisphaera sp. | reverse complement strand
CAGAGCCGCGGCGAGCACCCGCCAGGCGGCAGGATCGCGGGTGTGGCGGAGTATCACCTCGGCCGCCGCCAGCCGCACGGAGGCATCGCTGTCCGTGAGACCGGCGGAAAGATCGGGCATCGGCTTCAGGGATAGCGCTCCCATGATGCTCCAGTAGCGCATGACCGGTAGCGGGTCGGTGAGGGCGGATGCAAGGGCGGTGGGTGCCAGCTGGCCTAACTGGCACGAATCCACGAGGTCAAGAATCCGGGCGAGCGGATAGGCCGTGTCCTGCGCGGCCAAGACGGCCGGAGAGCTTGCACCGGAAAGTGCGATCATCATGGCCTCGGGGAGGAAACCCGTATCGCGGCTGGAAAGCAGATGGCCGCGCAGCGCGGCACGAAGCCGGTCGAGGGTGTCGCGGTGGGCCGGTTCGCCCGCCAGATTCCGGACATTGTCGGGATCCGCTTCGCAGTCGAACAACTCCTCCGCCGCCTTGGGTTCGAAGAAGGCGCGCTGGAGGGCGTTGAGCTGCCCGGATTGCGCCTGGCCAGCCCACTGGCGCATGGAGGCCTGTTTCCAGAGGAAGTCGAGATGCTGGCCCAAGGGGAGATGCGGCAGGAAATGGCGGATATAACGATACCGCCCGTCGGTGACGGCCCGGGAGAGATCATAGCGCTCATCCATGCGGTCGCGGAACATGAACGTATGCGCCGGGGCCGGGGAGCGTGCCGGACCCGCGATCGCTCGGCCCTGAAAATGCCGCGGCACGGGCAGACCGGCAAGGCTCAGCATGGTCGGCGCAAGATCGACACAGTTGACCAGTTCAGCAAGGGAAGAGCCGGCAGCGGCTGGGGCCAGATGCCGGTATTTCTCGGGGAAGTGCATGATCAGCGCAACCTGGGTGCCGTTCTCGTAGAGGAATCGTTTGCTGCGGGAGACCGCCCCGCCGTTGTCCGAATAATAAAAGATGATGGTATCCTCCGCGAGCCCGTCTTCGGCGAGCTGCGCCAGAATCCGGCCGATGGCGGTGTCGGCGCGGGTGACACAGTCATAATATTGCGCGAGGTCGGCGCGGGATTCCGGGTTGTCGGGCAGGTAGGCGGGGACGCGGACCTTGGCGGGATCGGTGAGCAGCGGCTGGCGTTCATGCAGCCGGCTCTCGTGCGACTGCTCAAAATTGAAAACCGCGAAGAAGGGCTGGCCCGGCCGGCGGTGGCGCCAGTGGGCCTGCTTGTTATTCTC
This sequence comes from Lacunisphaera sp., assembly GCA_029945855.1. Classification (GTDB taxonomy): domain Bacteria; phylum Verrucomicrobiota; class Verrucomicrobiia; order Opitutales; family Opitutaceae; genus Lacunisphaera. Next base: position 21,571 of record JAQSDJ010000156.1, on the reverse strand, counting down.
GTCCCACGCGGCCGTCTCGGGCGTCGAGGTATTGTAATCAGTTTTGGCGTTGTTGCTGGTGAAGTAGCCGGCAGCGCGCAGGAACTCGGGAAAAAATCCCACATTATCCGGCAGCGACCGCCGGCTTCGCATGTGTTGGGTGCCCAGGCTGGACGCGTAGCGGCCGGTGATGATCGTGGACCGGTTGGGGGCGCACACCGGCGCGGCGGCGAAAGCGCGCCGGTAGACAATTCCCCTGGCGGCCAGGCGGTCGAGGTTTGGCGTCCGGGCAAGGGGGTCGCCATAGGCTCCGACGGTGTAGGGGGAATTGTCCTCGCTCACGACCCAGAGGATATTCGGACCCGCGGTCAGCGGGAGTGGCCTGAAATCCGGTTTCGGGCTGTCAGCTCCCGCCATGGCCGGACTCGCGGGGGCGACTGCCGTCAGACCCGCCGCGCCTAGGACGGCACAAGCCTGCTTGATGCGGGCAGGCAGGCCGCGGGCGTTGGTGCGCGGGGCCATGTCCCCGGGCGGATGCGATCCGGGGATGAAATCCAGTAGCGGGCAATCAGCAGGCGTCATGGGGATATGGGTGATGTAACCACAGCCTTCTCGGGCCAAGACAAAGCAAGAATGTGGCGGCTTCCATTTTTGCCTTCTCCAAGGCGGCCTTTCGCGCCCCGCCGGATTTGCTGTGGTGATAAGAGTGACCTAGACCTTCGAATGCGCCTCGTCCACCGCGGTTGCCTTGGCGCATCAGCTGGCCGCGGAACAAGCCACGCCCGTTGCCGATGTCGTTACTCAGACGTGGACCCGCCGGCCCGGGGCGGTTCACCGGACGGTGGCGGTGAAGCGGATCCGGGCGGCGGGACCGGTCCACGCGATGGTTTCGCCGTCGGGCAGGATCCGGGCGGCGGGATCATCCACCGCGATAACCTTCCGGCCGGCGGGAAGGCGGACGTGCACCTGGAGGTTGGCGGGCAGGCGACCGGCGGTGAGGGTGACTTCGCCGGTCACGTGGTCGGCGTCCGCCTGCGTGAGCGTGTAGGCGACTGGTCCGAAATGCGTGACGAACCCGGTGCCGCCGAGCGGGCCGCGGGCGAGCCAGGAGCGGTCGGCGCCCCGGGCGAGGTGGAGCGTGTCGCCGTTTTCGAACACGAGCGAATCGCGCAGCAGGCGGACGACGGCGATCGGGGTCCAGAGGTGCTGGCGGTCGCCGACAATCTTGGGCGAGCCGGGCTCGGGGCCGCGTTCCTCGCTCCAAGAGTAGAGCGGCGTGCCGTGGTTAAGCGTGGCGTAGAGGTAGCGGGCGACGGCGTCGGACTCGCCGCGGAGGAGGAGCGTCTCGGCCAGGTTGTCGAGGGTGATGGCGACCCACATGCCCTCCTCCATCCAGCCGGTGTGCATGGGGATGCCCCCGGGGCTCATCTTGGATTCCATCTTGCGGATGGTCCCGGTGATGAGTTCGTCGTCGGGCGCGAGGAGGCGGAAGGGATAGGTGGCGTTGAGCGCGCCCCAGCGGCTGCCGCTGGTCTTGCCCGCCACGCCGGGGATCCACCGGTAGCCGTTTTCCGCGATGGCGCCGCGCTGCAGGGTGTCGAGGAGATCGGAGCGCCCGACCGTGTAGATTGAGCGGACCTCGGCGGCTTCGTCCTTCAACCCGAGAATTTCCGCGGCCTCGAGGGTGAGTGCATCCGCGTAGACGGCCCAAATATTATGCGGCAGGAACACGCCGTAGAGGCTGGCGTCGTTCTTCAGTCCACAATCGCCCATCCCCGGGGGCAGGAGGCCGTAATTGAGTGGCTTGACGCCGTCGACCAAGGTCCGGGTCCGCTGGCGGGCGCGTTCCTGCCAGCGGGAGCTGGCGAGCATACGGGGAAAGACATGGGCGAGGAAGTCGCGATCGCGGGTGTTGCGGTAGTGCTCCATGACGAACCAGCTCTTGAAGCCAGAGGCCAGCCAGCCCGTGCGGGACCAGCCCTGGGGCTCCGCCCAGCAGCCATCAAAATTCTGGAGGTCCAGCGCGAGGCGGTAGCCGTCGGCGGCTTCCACTGCGAGACCCGCCTGGCTCAGACTCACACTGGCGATGGCGGCCTCGCCGGCATTGGCCGCGCGGTAGAGCTCGGTCCCAGGCAAGGTGCCCAGGTAATCGCCGGGGACGGGCTCGCGCATGATGAAGATGTCGGCGAGGCCGGCGTAGAAACTGTTCCGGACCCCGGGGTCGGCCAGTTGGAGACGGGTGGTGCGGGCCAGCTGTTTTTCCCAAACCGCCTTGGCCTCCGCGAATTCGCCGGCCCAGTCGCGCCGGCGCAGTTCGGGCAGCATGGTTTCGTAGACCCGGTAGGGGCGCACGAACCAGATGACCTTGGTCTCGCCGGGCTGGAGGCTGACGGTGGGCGCGAGGATATTGGCGGCGAGTGGATAGTCCTCGCCGCCCAGGCCGGCGACGAGCACGCGGTCGGCGCGGGCCATCCACCCGGCGATGAGCGCATCGCGGGCGTTCGTGGCGAGACCGGGATCGACGAAGGCGGGCAGAACGCCCTTCCAGGTGCCGGGCACGCCGCATTCAACCGTAGCGCGATGGGCGGCCTTCGGATCATTATTGGTGAACGTCACCCGCATGATCGCAGCGCGCTGCCCCCCGATGACCTCCATGGTCGTGTGCACGGCCTGATGGGGAAACTCGGCGATCAGCCCCGGCAGCCAGTCACCGAGGCGGCGCCAGGTGGACTGGGTGATTTTCTGGCCGTCGATGGTGGGTTGGAAGACCAGTTTCCACTGCGTCTGCGGGCCGAAGAAATTGGCGACGGGAAAGCTGAGCAGGTTGTCGTAACTCCAGGAGAGCGTGACCTTGCCCGGCTCGCAGTCGACGAGGGTCTTGTCGCCGCTGTCCGGCGGGGCGACGGTGATGCGGTGCGGGGTTGCGAAGGCGTAGCTGAAGTCGACCTGCGGGCTGGGGTCCGCTGCGATGAGCGGCAAGCAGGCCAGCGAGGCAAGGAGGGAGAGCGCGAGACAAGACAAGCGTAGCCGGGGTGAGCGTGACATTGCGTCTCCAGCAAGGGCCGGCGGGCCGCTCCGGCAAGTTGAAAGACGATGAAAATTAACCGGGCCCGCGCGGCGGAGGCGGTGGGTTCACTGGATCCGACCCGGGTGCGCCCGCGTCATTACCCGGCCGGCAGGTTCACCGATGGTGCGCGACGGCCCCTTCCGCGGGGGCGGAAGAATCGGTTTCACGCCAAAGGCGTTCGAGCACCGGCTTGAGCACGCGGGCAAATTCGGCGTAGGCCGGCGGATGGAAATGGAGTTTGTCGTCCCGGTAGAGCTCCAGCCGGGGCCGGCCAGCCGCGTCCACCAGCACGGGATTCAAGTCGACGTAGGTGTGGCCCGGCGTTGCCGCGCAATAAGCGCGGGCCAGCGCGTTGTAGTGGTCAACCTGCGACCAGCGGGCTACGCGGTCCGGCGAGCGGGTGCTGGAGACGAAGACGAGGTGCGTCGCGGGAAATCTCGCCCGCGCTCTTTCGGCGAAGGTCCGGAACCGCGCAAAGATCGCCGCGGGGTCCTCGGGTGATTCGCCGGCCTTCAGGTCGTTGCTGCCGCAATAATAGACGATGATCCTCGGCGCGTAGGGCGGGACGACCTGCGCGAAACGGGCGAGCTGGTCGCCGGTGCGCGAGCCGCCGAACGCCCGGTTGCGCACCGGCAGCGGCGCCATCATCTCGGCGACATTGGTCCACTGACGGAAGATACTGCTGCCAACAAACAAGATACCGCCCGGGGCCGGCGGCTGCGCGGCATCGGCCGCCGCGAAGGCTTGGAGCTCTGGCTCGAAGCGGGCCCAGCGCTGCGCCGCCGTGTCCTCGGCCGCCAGGGCGGGGACCAAGGCGACGAGCCCGAAGCAGAGACATGCGGTCCAATTGCGCCAGGATGCTTTCATTTACTTGCCAGTTACCGGGGGAGGCAGGTGCTTGTCGAGAAATTCAAGGACCAGCGGGCGCAAGTCGCGCTGCTTCGGCTCAAGGTCGAAGGTGTGCGGCGCGCCGGGAAGCAGGACGAGCTGGTGTTCCACTCCGGCCTGCGCGAGCGCGGCGGCGAGCAATTCGCTGTGGGCGACCTTCACCGTCTCATCGGCGGTGCCGTGAACGATCAGCATCGGGGCATCGTGGGCGTCGGCATAGCGGTTGGGCGAGCCGCGGCGGTAAAGCTCCGGCGCCTCGGTGCGCGAGCGGGCGAACATTTTCATGTCATGGTAATCGAGCAATTCGATGACGCCGTAGAAATCGATGGCGCAGCGGACCGCGGCCGGGACGGCGGGATAGGGACTCGCGGCATCAAACTCATCCGCGGGCCCGGTCAGGGCGAGCATGGCCGCGAGATTGCCGCCGGCGGAGCAGCCGATGACGGCGATGCGTTCAGGATCGAGTCCAAGCCGGGCGGAGTTCATTCGCAGCCAGCGAACAGCGGCCTTGGCGTCATAGACGGGCTGCGGCCAGGTCGCCACGCCCTTCGTCTTGGCCAGTTTGTAGTTGATGCTCATGCCCACGTAACCGTGCAGGGCGAGGGTGCGACCGATGCTGATCTCGCGCGGACGCCCCTTGTCCCCCTCGTTGAAACCGCCGCCATGGATGATGATCACCGCCGCGAGCAGCCGGTCCTGGGGCATCGTCAGCGGAAAATACAGATCGGCCTTTTCCTCCCGACCGGCGGGCAGGTAGGCGACATCGTGCTCGATCCGCACATCCGTGGGGAAGACCACGGATGCGGCCGCGCGGACCGGAACCGGTGCGTCTTGCGCCGGGCATGGGGGGACAAGGACGAAGGCCAGGCTGGTGACAATCGCGCGAAGATACCCGGTTGCCGTCACAAGCGGGGAACCGCCTCGTGGGCCGGGGTGGAGGGCCGGAGGTTCAGGGCGAGTTCGGCGCGCTCCACAATCACGACGGGGAAATCCAGCAGGGGCAGGTCGGTGAACTCGAGGGTGTCGCCGGCGCGAGCCGGGACCGGCAGCCCGACGACCTCGCCCGAGAGCAGGTTGACCAGCACGGGAGAGGCAAAGCCGAGGCCGGTCACCTTGAGGGCGATGCGGGCGGCGCGGGGGGTGTATTCCTGGGGTTGCCAGGGCAGCCAGTAGGCGAGGAGGGCGGATCCGGCCGGAGTGCGATAGCTGGCCACCAGCGGAACGGAAGGATAGGCGTCGTCGGCCGCACCGACGCCGTGGAACTGGCCCTGCTCCATGACGGTGACGACCGGCGGGGTCGGCAGGTCGACGGGCACATAGCGTCCGTCCATGAGGGCGGTCAGATTCTGGTAGGCGTAGAAGGCGGGCTTGGGGATGAGGTCGGGATTGGACAGCAGGCATTTTTCGTTCACGCCCTTGCCGCGGACGCGGCGGCCCGTGGCTTCGGCGGGAAACCCGAGAATGCGGTCGACGGGCTTGAGTTCCGGCCGCTCCTGGCGGTCATCGCGTTTGCCCCCGTCGAACAGCTTGAAGTAGCTGCTGAGCGAGGCGCGCATGAAGAAGGTGTCGATGAAGGACTGCCGCAGGAGCCATTTCGCCTGCACGATCGGGCCCCACGGGCTGACGCCGCGAAAATCCTTCGTGCTGCTGGCGGACGGGTAGCCGCACTCGCCCTGCCAGAGTTGCAATTTCGGGTTGTGCGCCCGCAAGGCGGCCCAGGTGTCCTCGGCCAGGTAGATGCGCGCTTCCGGCAGCGCGGCGTAATTGTGGAAGGAAACGATGTCGATCTGCCGGGCGGTATCCTCGGCGAGGAAGCCCGCGGTGTATTTCGCGTCGAGCCCGGCCTGCGCGCCGGCGATGATCACGGCCTGGGGCTGGATCGCCTTGATGCGCGCGGCGGTGAGGCGGACCAAGCGGCCGTAGTCGGAGGCATTGGGCGGGCCGCCCCAGTAGGCGTAGTGATTGGGCTCGTTCCAGATTTCCCAGTGGGTGACGCGATCCTGCGCATGGGTCACAACCGCCTCGACGTAGCGCAGCCACGCGGCCATGGCCTTCTCATCGAGGATCGGCGGGGCCGGCTTTACGCCATAGATGAGGCGCCACGCCGGATCGGGGTGAGGAATGGCGGCCGAGTAGAGCTTGTTGCCGTTAGAAAGACAGACGAAGGGCGTGATGCCTTGCGCCCGCGCGGCGTCGACCGGTTCATCGAAGGAGGTGAAGTTGTAGCGGCCCTCGCTGGTTTCAATCACCGGCCAAACCGCGAGGAAGCGGGTCCATTTCACGCCCAGTTCGCCCGCGCGGGCGAAGAGCGTGACGCGTTCGTTGTCGCCCGACTGGATGCCCCACGGGGAGGAGGCGATCGCGCTGGACGGGCGGGGCTTGAGGTAGCCGAGGACATCCGCCGCGTCCGCGAGGGGGCCGGCGAGCAGGAGCAAACTTAAGACAAGGCAGGTGAAAACGGAGGCACGCATAAAGGGAATGGAGCCGGTTGGCGGCCGGCTCCCTAGTTGGTTGGGTTGGAATCAGAACTTGGTGCTGACGCTGAAGCGGTAGCTGCGGAGGTCGCCTTTGCTCTGCAGGCCTTCCCAGTATTTTTCGTTCGTGGCGTTGCGCACGCCGGCGGTCATGGTCAGCGGGCGGCCGAAGGCCTTGCACTGGTAGCCGAGACCGAAGTCGAGCCGGATGTAGCTCGGCATGTAATTGGTCACAACGCCGTTGCTGGTGGCGTCCGGGCGCTTGCCGTCGACCCACACCACGGCGTTGTTCACCGCCAGGTTCTTGAAGGCGCCGCTTTGCACGGTGTATTTGTGGAAGATGCTGCCGTTGGCGCGCGGCCGGCCGGTGATCGGTCCGCCGTTATTGGCGGGATTCTCCGGCTGGACCAGCGTGGTGTCGACATAGCTATAGCTCACCGCGATCTGGTAGGCCTTGAAGGGACGGTAAAGAATCGAGGTTTCATAGCCCATGGACTCCTCGCCCCGGTCCTGCGTGCTGCGGGCGCCGCTCGGCAGGGAGCCCAGGATGGCGATGATCTCCGCGTCACCCAGCTGCCGGCGCGCGTTTTCGCGGCTGAGTTCAAAGACGGCCGCTTCCACGCTCAGCTTGTCGTCGAAGAAGGTGGCCTTGATGCCGGCCTCGAGACTGTCGCCTGACTCGGGCTTGGTCAGGAGATTGCCGTAGACATCGATCCCGGTCGGCACACCGGAGAAGGAACTGCTGTAGGAGGCATAGACGCCGAAGTTGGCCCACGGGCGGAAAAGCAGGCCGAGGGTCTCCGAGGTGGCCTTCTCGATCGGCAGATCCTGGGGCAGGGCGTTGGCATTGGTCGTGCCCTGCAGGGCGGCGTTTTTGCCATTATCTTTGCGCATGCCGAACAGTCCGTGCCACTTGTTATTCTTGGTGCTCATCACATTCGTGAAGGAGAACGCATACCGGGTCAGGGTCTGGTCAATGTAGGAGTTCGGGCTGGAGTAGCGGTTGAGGTCGAGCATCTCGGTCCAAGCCGGCTGGATGCCGTCCAGCGGGATGGCCCCGACGGAAGAGGTCGGGAACTTGTAGCGGGTGAGGGTATTCGGGTTGGTCGATACGGCCGCGCCCAGCGCCGTGCTGGAGGAGTTCGGGGTGTCGGAGCGGTCACGCCAGTTGCGGGACTCGATGCGTTCGACGCCGAGGATGGCCTCGTGTTTCAGGCCCCAGTATTCGAACGCGCCGCGAAAATCGGCCTGATAAGTCCAGATGTCCCACGTCTCGTCGTCCTTGGTGGCGGCCCAGCGGATCTCGTCGGCGACGACATTGCCCTCGACGCTGCCGAGCGCGGGATTGAGGAAGCGGGTGATGATGGTGGAGGCGGAGCCGGACAGGCGCTGGTCGCGCCGCACGCTCTTGGACCAGCTGGTGAAGGCGCGGGCGGAGAAGGTGTCGTTGAACTGATGCTGGACGTCGCCGCTCACGCGATAGACTTCCTGGTTGCGGAAGTTGTTCGGTCCATAGGGGCTGAACTCCCAGGGGGCGATGCTCTCCGGCACGTAGCCGAAGCCGTATTGGCCGACGGTCGGCGCGGCGGTGGAACTCGTGGCGGAGGTGCCGGTGGGAATCCGGAGGCCGAGCCCGGCCGGGGCGACCGTGACGTCCGAGTCGATGGCCTCGGCGCGGGCATTGAAGACGGTGTGGCGGCTCAGCTTGTAGTTGGCGGCGAGGTAACCGACCTTGCGGTCGCTGCCTTCCCATGCCCGCCAGGTGTCGGTGCTCTGGATGGCGCCCACGGCGCGGAGGGCGAATTTCTTGGTGATGTTCTTGGAGACATCCAGCTCGGTGCGATAATAGTCCAAGGAACCGCCGGTGAGCTTGACGCTGGTCTCGTCCCTGGTCTTGGGCCGCTTGGAAATCTGGTTGATCATGCCGCCCGGCTCGGAGACGCCGGCGAGCAACGAGCTCGGCCCGCGCAGGGATTCGATACGGTCGACGGAGGCGTTGTCGCTGATCATGCCGGCGAATCCTTCCTTCACGCCGTCGCGATAGTGGCGGTTCTGCCGCATGCCGCGGATCGTGAGGGTATTGTTGTCAAACACGGCATCCTGTTTGCCCTGCGAGGTCACGCCGGTCATGAATGCCGCGGCGTCGGACATGGTGTCGGCTCCAATGTCGGCCAGAAACTCGCTGGTCAGCACTTGGACGGAACGCGGCAGGTCCTTGATCGGCACGTTGGTGCGGGTGCCGGACATCGAACTGGCGGCGGTCCAGCCATCCTGGCCGTCGCTGACCACGGTGAATTGGGGGAGTTCGATGATTTCCTCGGAGGAGGGGGAGGCTGGCGGGGCGGCCGGGGCGGTCTGGGCCGGGGCCAGAACCGACTGGAGGAGGAGGAGGCCGCAGAACAGCGGCGCCGGGATGAAGCGGCGGAGGGATTGGGTGGTTTGCATGGGGTAACGGATGATGCGTTTGGGGCCCGGCTGGGGGAAGAGGCGGGGCCGTGGGGTTGGTGGGCGCATCCTGAGGACGGGAACCTGGTGAAGCCGAGCATGCGCTGCATGCAATCGTTGCATAGATCGGACTAAAGACTCGCCACCTCGGGGCGGAGAGGGCTGGCTGTTGTCCCCGCCCCCTGCCTGATGGAGCCGAACCCCGCCGCCAATCTTGCCACCATCGCCACGGCCGCCGGCTGTTCAGTCTCCACTGTTTCCCGGGCCCTGCGGGGCAGCGCGGTCCTGCCGGCCAGGACCATCACGCGCATCCGGCGGGTGGCCCTGAGACTGGGGTATCGCCCAAATCCCCTGGTCACGCAGGTCATGCGCCACATGCGCGGGGCGCACATCGCCTCGTCCCGGGGCACGCTGGCCTACCTGGTCTTCGGTCCGACCGCCGGAGAGTGGCAAAAGCACCTGACCTTTGTCGGTTTTTTCGAAGGCGCCCGCGCCCGGGCGGTGGAACTGGGATTCACGCTCGAGGAATTCTGGGCGGACAATCCGGCGATGAGCCCGTCCCGCCTCGGTCAGATTCTCCGGGCGCGGGGCATCACCGGGGTCATCGTGGGCCCCGCCCCGGGTTTGCCGGCGGCGCCCCGGCTCAACTGGGCGGATTTTGCCCCGGTCAAGATCGGCGTGCCCTTCCTGGATCTGCCGCTGCCTTGCGCGGTTTCAAACCACTACCGCGGCATGCTGCGGGTCATCGACCGGCTGAAGGCGCTGGGTTACCGCCGCCTGGGCCTGGTGCTGCAGGAGCACCAGAACATCAAGACGTCCGCCCTCTGGCTGGCCCCCTTGGCGTATCATGAACAACACCTGCGGCCCGGAGACCGGGTGGCTCCTCTCGTGATGAAGCGGTGGCGCGAGGCGGATTTCGCGCGCTGGTTCCGGGTCCACCGTCCGGAGGTGGTGATCGGCCTGCGCAGCGAGCTGATTGACTGGCTCGGACGCTTGGGGCATCGGGTGCCCGGGGACGTCGGCTTTGTGCACCTGGATAGATGCACGGAGCCGGGGAATTATGCAGGGATTGACCAGAAGCCCCGCGAGGTCGGTGCGGCAGCCGTGGACATGGCCGTTAATCGGCTCCTCGCCAACGAACGCAACCTGCAACCCGCCCCCCGCCAGTTGCTGGTCGAGGGCGTGTGGGTCAACGGGCCGACCGTGCGGGCGGTGCGGGTGCCCAGGGGTAAAGTCCGCTAGCGGCCGGGTGGCACCGCCGGCAGCGGCTGCGGCGCAAGCGTATCCGCTGCGGAGGTCTGGTCGGGTCCGGTCCGCGAGTGGCCGTAGTTCCACCACAGGATGCCCGCGGCCAGGGGATGGAGCAAGCTGGCCAGCACCAGCAGGGTGGAGTAGCCGACCGACTCGATCAGCGGTCCGGCGCAGAGATTGAAGACGGTGCCCATGGCGGCGCCGAATGCACTCATGATCGCCACCGCCGTGCCGACCATGCGGCGGGGCACGAGGTCGCTCATCAAAAGCCCGGTCATGCTGAGCCAGGTGGCCGTCATGACCTGCACGATGGTGAGGAGCGTGATGGCGAGGCCGTGATGATCCACCCAGCGGAGGACCAGAATGGCCGGGGACAGGAGCGAGACCGCCATGAGGATCCGGATCCGGCTGGCCGCCGGGGACCAACCCCGCCGGATCAGCCAGTCGGAGGTCACACCGAAGACCATGATGAAGCCGACGGACGCGGCGGCGGGAATCCAGCCGACCTGGCCGAATTTTTCCAGGGTCATGCCAAGTTCCTCCTGCAGGAATCCGGGCTGCCAGAAGATGAGGAAGAACCAGAGCGGATCGCTGATAATGCGGGCGAGCAGGACGCCCCGGATGGCCTTGGTGCGGATCACCTCGCGGTAAGTGGGAGGCGAGGCAGGTGCCGGCGGTGCGCCGTATTCCGGCGGGGACCGGTCCAGCGTCCACCACATCCTGGCGGCGATGAGACTGGCCAGACCCGGCAGCAGGAAGGCCCAGCGCCACCCAATCCCGGCCGTGATCCAGGCCGCCAGCGGCGCCACGAGAATCTGGCCGGACACGGTCAGGGGCTTGTTGAAGGTGTTGGCGGTGCCGCGCAGGTCCCGGGGGAACCAGGTCACGATGGCGACCAGCACCGCGGGCACGATGCCGGCCTCCGCCGCCCCGAGGACGAAGCGGCAGGCCGCCATGGTCCACAGGTTGCCGGCGAGCCCGGTCAGCATCGTGGCGACCGACATGACCCCGAGAAACAGGGGCATCATCAGGCGGGTGCCCCAGCGGTCGATCAATTGTCCGGTGACCAGGTAACAGAGCGTGTAGGGCACCATGAAGGCGGTCACGAGCCAGGAGTAATGGGTGTCGCTCCAGCCCATTTCAACCTTCAGGGTCGGCTTCAGGACCGAGAGGGTTTGCCGGTCAATGTAGAACAGCATGCCGGCGACGCCGGCCAGCAGGAGCAGCAGCCAGGCGCGGGCGGGAACGGGATGGCGCGATTTCAGCATGCGGCGCGCGGCCGGGGATCCGGCGCGGTTCGGTTTGGGCGCAGGCGCTAGCGCGACTTCTTCGTGCCGTTATACTCGATGTTGAGGTAGGTCTTCGCGAGCATCTGCGACTCGTAGAACTCCACCAGGCGCACGCCTTCGCGGGGCTTGATGAGATCCTTCTTCGTGGCGTGGTCGATCTGCTGCTTGATCTTCCGGCAGAGCTCCTCCCACTGGTATTGCACGCCCTCGATGACGTCGGCGATGCGGGAGCCGGCGAGCGCCTCCTCGATGTAGAAGCCGTTGGGCTCGTCGTCCTCGAGGAAGACGTGGACCTCGTTGACGCGGCCGAAGAGGTTGTGCAGGTCGCCCATGATGTCCTGGTAGGCGCCGGTCAGGTAGATGCCGAGGTAGTAGGGCTCGTGGCGCTTGAGCGGGTGGAGCGTGACGTAGTCCTTCACGTCCTGCAGGTCGATGAAGCTGCCGACCTTGCCGTCGGAGTCGCAGGTGATGTCGACGAGGATGGCGTTGACCGTGGGCTTCTCGTTGAGCCGGTGGAGCGGGGTGATGGGGAAGAGCTGCTTGAGCGCCCAGCTGTCGAGGAGCGACTGGAAGACGGAGAAGTTGCAGACGTATTGGTCGGCGAGGAGTTTTTTCAGGTCGTGGAGTTCCTCGGGCTGGTAGCCGGACTTGGTGCCCTCCTTGTCGATGCGCTCGCAGATCTGCCAGAAGATCTGCTCGGCGGCGGCGCGGTTCTCGAGGTCGAGGTAGCCGAGGTTGAAGAGGGAAAAAGCCTCCTCCTTCTTCTGGAGGGCGTCGTGGAAGCGCTCGAGGCGGCCGAGCTTGGCCTTGTTCTTCAGGAGAATCGCGAGGTCGTCGACGATCTTGTGGCGGGACTTCGGCTGGTGCTGCTTGCCGAGGGACTCGTGCTTGTTGATGCGCTCGAAGACCTCGACGACGAGCAGGGAGTGGGGGGCGGCGACGGCGCGGCCGGACTCGGTGACGATGTCGGGGACCTTGATGCCGGAGGCCTCGCAGATCTCGCGGATGTTGAAGACCACGTCGCGGGCGTATTCGCCGAGGGTGTAGTTCATCGACGACTCGAAGTTCGTGCGCGAGCCGTCGTAGTCGATGCCGAGCCCGCCGCCGACGTCGAGGTAGCCCATGGGGAAGCCCATCTTCGCCAGCTGGCAGTAGAAGCGGGCGGCCTCGGTGACGGCGGCCTTGATCGTGATGATGTTGGGCACCTGCGAGCCGATGTGGAAGTGCACGAGCTTGAGGCAGTGCTGCATCTTGGCCTTCCGGAGCTTCTCGACGGCGAAGAGGATCTCGGCGGTGTTGAGGCCGAACTTGGCGTTGTCGCCGGTGGAGGACGACCACTTGCCCTCGCCGCGGGTCTGGAGCTTCACGCGGAAGCCGATCATGGGCTTCACGCCGGTCTCCTTGGCGATCTCGATGATGCTGTCGACCTCGGAGAGCTGTTCGATGACGATGATGATCTTCTTGCCCAGCTTGCGGCCGAGGAGGGCCAGGCGCATGTAGTCGCGGTCCTTGTAACCGTTGCAGATGATGAGGCGCTGGCTGCCCTCGTGCATGGCGAGCGCGATCATGAGCTCGGGCTTGGAGCCGGCCTCGAGGCCGTAGTTGTAGTCCTTGCCGGCCGAGATGATCTCGTCGACGACCTCACGGAGCTGGTTGACCTTGATGGGGAAGACCCCGCGGTAGTCGCCCTTGTAGCCTTCGTCCTTGATGGCCTTGCGGAAGACCTCGTTGAGCTGGGTGACCCGGTGGCGGAGGGTGTCCTGCATCCGGATGACGAGCGGGGCATTGAGGCCCATGCTCTTGGCCTCGTTGACGACGTCCATGAGGCGGACGGTGCGCCCGTCGGACAGCGGCTGGACCTGGACAAACCCCCCGGAATCGACCGAGAAATGGTTGGCGCCCCAGCGTTTAAAACCGTAATGTTCCTCGGACAGGGCGGCCGACCAGTTGGATGCGGATTTGGTCTTCAATTGGGGGTGAAGGAAAGGCGGGGGTTAGGCTTGCTTTTTGGAAAACGGCGGGGCTTATTCGCCCTTTTCAAATTTTTCAAAACACCCGAAGACGCAATGACTAAAATACACTTGTTCCTCGCCCAAGCCCCGGCCGCCGCCCCCCAGCAGGGTGGCGCCAGCTCCATGTTCCTCATGCTCGGCTACGGCCTGCTCATGATCGCCTTGTTCTGGTTCATGACCTCCTCCCAGCGCAAGAAGCAGAAAGAACACGAGAAAATGATCAAGGAGCTCAAGTCCGGCGACGAGGTCATCACCACCGGCGGCATCTACGGCACCATCACCGGGGTGAAGGACGACCGTTTTGTCGTCCGCATCGGCGACAACAACGCCAAGGTCGAGCTCGCCAAGGGCTTCGTCACCTCCGTCGTCAAGAAATCCGACGCGAGCTGAGCGCGCCCCCCGCAGGCCGCCGGTCGCGGCGCCCGCACCCCAGCACCCCTTTAACTAACACCCAACCATGTCCCGTTCCAATGTCTGGAAACTGATCCTCTGTGCCACGCTCGTCCTCTGGGCCGTCTTTTCGCTGCTGCCCGTGAAGGATCGCGATTTCGGCCCCTTCCTGCGCGAGGCCGCCACGGCCAAGCCGGCGGATTTCGCCCGCTACGTCACCGAGGCCGAGGCCCGCGTCAAGAGCGGCGCCGCCCCGAGCGTCTACATCGCCCTCAAGCAGATCGGCCGCGCCCAGCAGGTCGATTACTCCCAGTTCTTCCCGAACCTGCGCCTGGAGAACTCGCTCAAGAACATCGAGAAGCGCAACGCCCTCCTGCTGGATGAGCTCCTCAAGTCGTCCAAGGGCCAGCTCAACCTCGGCCTGGACCTCAAGGGCGGCGTCGCCTTCACCCTCGAGGCCGACGAGAAGGCCCTGGCCAACCTCCCCGAGGAAGCCCGCAAGGAAAAGCTCACCAAGGCCATCGAGATCATCGGCGACCGCGTCAACGGCCTCGGCGTCACCGAGCCCGTCATCCGCTCCGTCGGCAACAACCGCATCGAGGTCCAGCTCCCGGGCATCTCGACGAAGGACAACCCCGAGGTCGTCAACAGCCTCCGCAAGCCCGCCCAACTCGCCTTCCGCATGGTCATGGAGGGCACGGCCGCCCTGAGCGAGCTGCCGGCCGGCGAGGCGCCCGCGGGCTACGAATACATGTCCACCGAGGACGAGGACCGCCGCAGCGGGCAGCTGATCACCCGCTACTACATCGTCAAACGCATCCCCGAGATGGGCGGCGAGGGCGTGGAGACCGCGGTCGTGCGCGCCGACGAGTTCGGCGGCTTCCAGATCCACCTTTCCTTCAACGACGCGGGCGCGAAGCAGTTCGCCGCCGTCACCACGGCCAACGTCAACCGCCAGATGGGCATCGTGCTCGACAGCCGCCTCTACTCGGCCCCGAACATCAACGAGCCCATCACCGGCGGCAGCGCCCAGATCACCGGCGCGTTCTCGCAGCGCGAGGCCTTTGAGCTCGCCAACGTCCTCAACAACCCCCTCGACGTCCCGCTCACCATCAAGGAGCAATACGAGGTCGGCCCGTCGCTGGCCGACGACGCCATCGCCAGCGGCAAGCTCGCCTTCATCATCGGCACCTCGCTCACCATCGCCTTCATCCTCTTCTTCTACACGGTCGGCGGTGTGGTGGCCGCCTTCGGCATGGCGATCAACGTCCTCATCGTCCTCGGCGTCATGGCCAGCATCGGGGCGACCCTCACGCTGCCCGGCATCGCCGGCATCGTGCTGACCCTCGCCATGTCGGTCGACTCGAACATCCTGATCTTCGAGCGCATGCGCGAGGAGCTGAAGCTGGGCAAGACGCTCAGCAGCGCGCTCGAGGCCGGCTTCGACAAGGCCTGGTCCGCCATCTTGGACGGCAACCTCACGACGCTCATCACCGCCGTCGTCATGATCTTCCTCGGCACCGGCGCGGTGAAGGGCTTCGGCGTCACGCTGACCATCGGTATCTTCACCACGATGTTCGCGGCCGTCGTCGTCTCCAAGCTCGTCCTCGAGTTGCTGATCCTGCCGGGCTACGTCAAGAAACTGCCGATGATGGCGGTGCTGCAGAACACCAACTACGACTTCCTGAAGAAGGCGAAGCCCGCCTTCATCGCCTCCTGGCTCATCATCGCCGTCGGCCTCGGCGCCGTGGTCTACAAGGGCAAAGAGGTTTACGGCATCGATTTCTCCGGCGGCGACACGGTCGCGCTTTCCTTCGCCCAACGCATCGACGTCGGCACCCTGCGCAACGCCGCGATCGCCGCCGGCTTCAAGGAGGTCGTCCCGGTCTACCAGAAGCAGCTCGGCTCCGACCTCGAGGTGCTCAAGGTCACGACGGACTTCGACCAGAGCGAGGCCCTCGTGGCCAAGCTCCAGTCGGCCTTCCCCGCCGCCCAGTTTGAGAATGCCGGCGTCACCCGCATCGGTCCCTCCGTCGGCGCCGAGATCCAGTGGAACGCCCTCAAGGCCGTCCTCTGGTCCCTCGTCCTCATCCTCGTCTACGTCGCCTTCCGCTTCGAGTTCGGCTACGGCATGGGCGCGGTGGTCTCCACCGTCCACGACGTGCTCATGACGATCGGCCTCTTCGTGCTCTTCGGCCGGGAGTTCAACGCCTCCATGGTGGCGGCCATTCTGCTCGTGATGGGTTACTCCATCAACGACACCATCGTCGTGTTCGACCGCATCCGCGAGGAATTGAAGCTCAATCCGACCGGTTCGCTGCGCGACATCGTCAACCGCTCGCTCAACCTGACGCTCTCGCGCACGATCATCACCGGCGGCACCACGCTGCTCACGGCCACGACGCTCATCCTCGTGACGGGCGGCGACGTGAACGACATCGCCTTCACCCTGCTCATCGGCGTCATCACCGGCACCTTCTCGTCGCTCTACATCGCCAGCCCCGTCTTCTTCTGGTGGCACAAGGGCGACCGCAAGCACGTCGAGGCGCACTCGGACATCGCCCCGAAATACGAGTGGGCCGGTTCCTCCCGCGCCTCCGAATAAGGTGGAACGCGTTGGCCCAACGCGTTCAGCCCGTTGAGGACAACGGGCTCCACCGACAACCTGCCACCGATGCGCTGGAACTATACGCCGGTCCACGCCGCCAGCGTGGCTGACCTCGCGCGCGCCGCGGGCACGACCCCGGTCGTGGCCGAGCTGCTGCTGCGCAACGGGCTCGCCGAGCCCGGCCCGGCCGCCCGCTTCCTCGCCCCCACGCTGGCGACCCTCGGCGACCCGTTCCTGCTGGCCAACCTCGACGCCGCCGTCGAGCGCCTGCTCCGGGCCCTGCGGGGCAAGGAGCGCGTCACCGTGCTCGGCGACTACGACGTCGACGGCGTCTGCAGCACCACGGTCCTGGTCAGCCTCCTGCGCCGGCTGGGGCTGGCCCCGCGCTACGTGGTGCCGCGCCGGGCCGAGGAGGGCTACGGCCTTTCCCGCACGTCCATCGACCGGGCGCTCGAGGCCGGCAAGCCCGACCTGTTCATCGCGCTCGATTGCGGCACCAACTCCGGCGAGGAGGTCGCCTACCTGCGTGCCCTCGGCGTGGACGTCCTGATCGTCGACCACCACCGCTCGACGGAGGCGCCCGCCGCCGGCGCGCTGCTGATCAACCCGCACGTCAATCCCGTGGCCGGCGACGACGCCTGGCGCTTCCTCTGCACCGTCGGGCTCGTCTTCAAGCTCGCCCACGGGCTGCTCAAGAAGCTTCGCGCCGCGGGCGACCCCGGGGCTCTCGCCATCGTGCTCCGGGACTACCTCGACCTGGTCGCCATGGGCACCATCGCCGACCTCGTGCCGCTCACGGGCGAGAACCGCATCTTCGCCCGCCACGGCCTCAAGGTGCTGGCCGAGACGCGCCGGCCGGGCCTCACCGCCCTCATGGGCGTCTCGGGCCTCAAGAGCGACCAGGGCATCGTGCCGAGCGACATCTCCTTCCGGCTCGGGCCCCGCATCAACGCCAGCGGCCGGCTGGCCGACGCCTCGCTCTCGGTGGACCTGCTCCTGAGCGAGGACGCCCCTTTCTGCGATGCCACCGCCCGCCAGCTCGACACGCTCAACCGGGAACGGCAGGACATCGAGCGCGGCATCACCGAGCGGGCCGAGCGCTACGTGGAGGAGCACTTCCTCGAGTCACGCGGCCTCGTGCTCTTCGACGACGACTGGCACCCGGGCGTCGTCGGCATCGTGGCCGGCCGCATCTCGCGCAAATACAACCGCCCGGCCATCGTCCTCGGCAACGAGGGCGTGATGGCCAAGGGCTCGGGCCGCGGCCTGAGCGGCTTCAACTTGGTCGAGATCCTCGGCGCCTGCGCCCACTGCCTCGACAGCTGGGGCGGGCATCCCATGGCGGTCGGCGTCTCGCTGGAGAAGTCGCGGTTGGAGGAATTCCGCGCCATGTTCGACGAGGTCATCCGCCGCGGGCGCAGCGATGACATGACCGAGCCCGGGCTCGAGCTGTCCGGTTGGGTCGAGGGCGTGGACGTCACGGAGCACCTGATGGCCGACCTGGAGTCGATGCAGCCCTTCGGCATGGGCAACCCCGAGCCGGTGTTCGGCGTGCGCGGCGTGCGGCTGCGGAACCGGCCCGATGTGTTCAAGGAGCTGCATTTCCGCTTTGCGGCCGAGGACGACGGCGGGCGCCGCATCAGCGGGGTGGCCTGGAAAATGGCCGACCGGCTCCCCCCGGTGGGGCCGGCCCTGGAAGTGGCGGTCCAGCTCAATTGGAATTACTACAACGGCCGACGCACGCTCCAGCTGGAGTTGCTCGACTGGCGGCTGGCGCCCGCTGCCGCCGGCACCTGATCACGCCGCGCACCCAGGCCCGAGAGGGTAGCCCCCATGTTCGAGACCCTGCTGAAATATTTCCAGAATTCGCCTCTGTCCCTGTGGGGTCCGTTCATGGTCCTGATTTTGTGCGGCCTCGGCCTGCCGGTGCCCGAGGACATCGTGTTGCTGGTGGCCGGCGCGATGGGGGTGATGGACGGATATTCCTGGGTGGAGGTCTCGGTCCTGATGTATGCCGGCGTCATGATCGGCGACTCGACGATCTTCTTCGCCGGGCGTTTTTTCGGCGGCAAACTGCGGCAGGCCGCCTGGTTCCAGCGGTATTTCTCCAGTCCCAAGCAGGCCAAGGTCGAGCGGTTGTTCGACCACTACCACTCGTTCGTGCTGTTTTTCGGCCGCTTCCTGCCCGGGCTGCGGGCGCCGATTTTCTTCACGGCCGGCTCCATGAAGGTGCGCTATTGGAAATTCTTCCTCTTCGATGGTTTTGCAGCGCTGATCAGCGTGCCCTTCTTCGTCTGGCTGGGGCATTGGCTGTGGCACAAGTTTCAGGATGATATCGTCGCCCTGGAGCATGCCCTGTCCCGGACAAAAGCCTATACCTTGCTGGTGCCCATCCTCATCGGGCTGGGGCTGTTTTTTGCGATCAGGATCTGGTGGCGCCGGCTCCATGCGCCCAAGGAATGAGCGGCTCCCGGGGCGGCAAAAAAATTCTGCTTGAAGTGGCTCTGGGAACACCGCTTATTCGCCCTTCCTCCGTGCGGGCATAGCTCAACTGGATAGAGCGCCAGACTACGAATCTGGAGGTTAGGGGTTCGACTCCCTTTGCCCGCACCATTTTAAAGCTCCGGCCGACTGACCAGTCGCCGGAGCTTTTTGGTTTTCCGGGCGAAGCTGGCTGCAGCCCGGTGTCGCGGGAAGCCGGCAGGGGGGGGCGAAGCGCTCGTTGATCGGCGGCGGGGTGTCGACCGCCGCCTGGAGCCCGAGGCCGGCGACGAGGAAAGTGAGTTGGAGTTTCATGGGGCGAGGCGTCCCCGAGGAGAAAGGCCCTGCGGGTCCCGGCCGCAAGCCCGGCGGGCGCCGGCCCCAGCGGCCTCGGGTTGCCCCGGCGTTGACCGTGTTGAAGGCGCCCGGCGGTCTTTTTCAGCGCCGCCTCATTCACCGAGGGCCCATGGCAACCGCTGGCTTCCAACCCAACGCGCAGCCCGTGGCCTGTCTCCCGTTATCGGATGGCGCGCCGTCCGTCCTTGGCCCGCCTGAGCGCGAACGCCAGCGGCAGCTCGGCCTCCCTCGCTCAGTCGAGGGTCGGGGCGATGAGGGTATCCCCAGCAAGGACGGCATACCCCGTTGTTAATGTATTCTATATAATACCTTAATTGACATAATGCCTCATATAGCGAACACTAACTAAATGCCATCCGCCAATCCTCTTCCTCTGCCAGCCGCATCCGCCCTCCGCAAGCTCGGGCGTGAGCTCGCTCTTGCCCGGCGAAAACGCGGAATTTCCACGGCGGACATGACCGCTCGACTCTTTGTCAGCCGGGCCACGCTCTGGCGGCTTGAACGGGGCGACCCGACTGTCGCGCTAGGGACGCTCGCGACCGCTTGCTTTATTTTGCAGCTCCATGACCGCCTGGCGAATCTCGCCGAGCCGGCCACTGATGCCCTCGCCCTCAGTCTGGACGAGCAACATCTGCCCCAGCGCATTCGGCGCGCACGCCCATGAGCGTGGAGGTTCACATTGACTGGTCCGGGGCAACCCACCTGGTTGGCCACTTGCACGAGTCGGCGCGTGGCGCCGCCGTGTCGTTTGTCTACGCGCCCACCTGGCTCGGGCGGGCCGATGTCTTTGCCCTCGACCCCACCTCGCTGCCTCTCGGCGCAGGCCCGCTGCACAGTCCGGTGCTCTTTGGCGGAATCCTTGACTGTGGACCTGACCGCTGGGGCCGCGTGCTGATCGAACGGGCTGTCCGCAAGGGTATCCTCGACCGGAAGCCGTATCAGGACCTCGACTA
Organism: Lacunisphaera sp.; assembly: GCA_029945855.1. Taxonomy (GTDB): domain Bacteria; phylum Verrucomicrobiota; class Verrucomicrobiia; order Opitutales; family Opitutaceae; genus Lacunisphaera. The sequence goes on along the minus strand of JAQSDJ010000156.1, from coordinate 1,377 downwards.
CCTGCTCGCCCTGGCCGATACCTCGCGCATCGGGGCGCTTCGTTTCCGCCGCACTGCGGACGGGCCATTTCTTGCGGCCGGCCCGGCGCCTGCCCCGCCACGGGTGCGCCTGGCCGCGCTGCTCCGTGCCACGGATGCAATCCACGGCAAAACGGAGACGGCGGCGGACCTGCGATTCCTCTTGGGTGAGGGTTCACCCCTCGGCGGCGCCCGACCCAAGGCCTCGGTCAGCCTGGCCGACGGTCGGTTGGCCCTCGCCAAATTCCCCAAGCAGGATGACATCCGGGACATTGCGGCCGGCGAGATCCTCGCGCTCGCGCTCGCCCGGGAGGCCGGCCTTGATGTTGCCGATCACCAACTCGTGAAAGTGGGGCGCCGGAATGTTTCTGTGATTACCCGGTTTGACCGGGAGGGTGACCGACGGATTCCCTTTATCTCCGGGGCCAGCCTTGTCGGCCTTCCGCCGGGCGCGGCCGGCGCCTACACCCTTTTGGCCGACGGCATCCGACAGCTTGGGCACGACACCGCTAGTGACCTTCGCGAACTTTGGGGCCGGCTGATCTTCTCCCTGCTCGCCAGCAACTATGATGATCATCTGCGCAATCATGGCTTCCTCATGCGGGCCTCCGGGCGCTGGGCGCTGTCGCCCGCCTACGACCTAAATCCCGTCCCGGAGATGGAGCGCGCCCAGACGCCGAAAACTGCGATCACCGAAGACCAGGGGGAGCCGACTATCGCTGCCGCGCTGGACGCCTCATCGCGGTTCGGAATAAAACCGTCCGAGGCCCAAGCCGGCCTGCGCAGGATACACCGCACGGTTTCCAACTGGCGGAATATGGGTAAGCGACTCCGCATTGATGCCAGGACCCTCGCGCCTTATGCCACCGCCTTCGAGCACTCGCTCATGGATGAAGCAGGTCGGCTGGTATAGGTGAAACCGCCGACGACGGCGAATCCCCCCATGTCCTCCAGAAAATTCCTCAAGGTTCACCCCGGTGAGATCCTCCGCGAGGGGTTCATGCTGCCGCTCAAGCTGCAGTCGTAGCTCGCGAGATGTAGTTGCCGCGCACGCGATCCCGGAAATTCAGGCACGAAAAAGCCGCTCCCTGCGGACGGGTGAGCGGCGCTCCAGCAATGCTTAGCGAAAAGCGCTGTTAGTGGCCCGCGTTTTTGCGGGGCGTGGCATTTGCTTCCAAGATTGAATCGGTCGAACGATTCAAGAAAGCCTGTTGCTCCGCAAAAGTCATCTTATTCAAAATCTTGCTGGTTGCCCGTCGCCAGCGACGGGACTCAGCTACGGCGTCAAAAGACTTTTTCTTAGGCGTGGCCATGGGAACGAAACCCTAAAGCACGCCCCGGGCGCGCTGCTCCAACAGA
>JAQSDJ010000155.1:10147-22864 GCA_029945855.1 Lacunisphaera sp. | reverse complement strand
CAGTCCGTTGATTCTGTTGGCCAAGGTGGGGAGGCTGGATTTGCTCCGTGCCTTGGCGGAGGAAGTGTGGATTCCTGCCGCCATCTAGCGGGAGGCTGTGAGCAATGCCGCGGGCCGGCCGGAGGTGGCCCAGATCGTCCGGGACTTTTCCTGCATGCTCGAATTACCTGATGCAGAACTTGAGGCGGCCTTTCGTTTGCAGGTGGACGCCGGTGAAACCGCCGCCCTGGCATTCGCGGCGCGCAACCGTCATGCTTGTCTCCTGATGGATGACGCGCATGGACGTGCTCTGGCTGAGTTGAACGGCTTTCGGTGCGTCGGCACATTGGGCTGGCTCGTCCGGGCCAAGCAGGCTGGACTGCTCCCCGCACTGCTTCCCTTGTTTGAACAGCTGCGACATGCCGGTTGGCATATTGACCAGCGGTTGCTGCCGGGTGCATTGAAAGCGGCCGGGGAGGGCCTGCAGGAGAAGCCTGAAACCTGAGGATTAGACCCGGGCTTTGAAGAGCGCTGTTGCAGCGCTGCTTTGGGGAGCAAGAGTTATGATCAAATAGATGAGGGTGAAGGACGAACGACACGACAATCGGCGGCTGGGCAGTCCTGACTTGCGCGCAGGAAGACGAGCGGTATTCTTTCAACCATGAAGGAGCTAGTCTTTGAGGTAACCCAGGAGGCCGATGGCGGCTACGTGGCCGAAGCGTTGGGCGAGAGCATCATAACCGAGGCCGATACTTGGGAAAAATTGCGCGCCAATGTGCGCGAAGCGGTCAATGCGTTCTATTTTGACCAATCAGCGCCCAAGAGCATCCGGCTGCACCTGGTGAGGGACGAAGTGCTGGCGTGAAGCTTCCGCGTGATGTTTCAGGCCGGGATTTGGTCAAGGCGCTCTGCCGCGATTGGAGTTACCGGCAGGTGCATCAGGTGGGCAGCCACATCATCCTGCAAACCGACACGCCGCAGTCTCACCGCATCTCCATTCCAGATCATAGCCCTTTGCGGATCGGCACATTCAACGCCATTCTGCGCGCAGTGGCCCACGCCAAACTGGTGGGCAAGGACGACGTGTTACGATCCCTGTGATTTCGCCCGCGCCAGAGCAGGTCGAGCGCTGATCGGTGTAGGGGCTGATAGGCTTCGGTTGGGTGGGAGGGGTTTTATGCCCCGACATCGGATGTCACTCCAATCCCGTCGGGGCGTAAAGCCCCTCCCACATTTCTGCGACGGAGGAACCCAGGTTCGGCTTTGAAGAGCGCTCCAGTATGGTGTCCCGTAAAAATCCTTCATTTGCAGCTCGGGCTTTACGCCCGACAGCACGCACCTGTCGGGGATAAACCTCGCCGTTCCGGCCTGCCCGTTGGCCGCATGGGTGGTCGGCACCGGTTGTCTGGACACAAGACAAAGGTTAATCAGGCGGCTACCTGATTATGCCGGCCACTCTCTATCATACTACCACTGCCACTACTCCCGTTCTCATCCGATTCCTCGTGCTGTTGCTGCTGCTGCTGCTCATGGCTATCTCATTGTCTAGCGCCACCGGGGAATCTGAGATGTAAAGTGGATCTTCGGCCTCAGTCTCGAACAGCAGCCAATCTTTTTTCTGAAAGTGCGGAACATACCGCAGACAATCCTGAATCGAATGCAAGGTAGGCGTCAAAAGGCAGGAGTGCCCATCATCGCTTTGCGCCACGATTATTCCGGGGGAACCGCTGGGGCTGGGGCGGGAGCCGGGGTGGCCACGGCATTGGAAGGAAAGGGATTGCTCATTTGTTTCAGATTGGGCTTGGAATTCGGCTTAAGAAACCGATCTTGAGCTTACTACTTCCTGCCACCGATCCGTTCGGAGCAGTCCGGCAGACATTGCGATTTGCCAACGATTAGCCACCGATAAACTCGGTGGTTTTTTTGTTTTAGGGGCCGGCTACCTGGTGAAGTTGGGATTTAGGTCAATGCTGCCGCTAGGACTTGGTCCTGCCCCCGGGGAGTCATCATCCGGTTCCAGGCAGACAGTGATCTGGATCACCCGACCGAGGGTCCAAGACGTTGACGAGGTCCGACAGTCAGGGCGTGACCTATTTCCGCCGCTTGGAGGATCGGCACCTGCGCCTGATCCGCAAATTCCCGCCAGCGGGCGATGCTCGCCCGCACCTGTTCAATGATACCCTCGGCACTCCGCCGGGCGAGGCCTTCATTCTCCGCCAGTCGCAACAAGTGATCCACTCCGGCACCGCGCCTTTCGCCCAGGATCGCCATGCCCCGCTCGGGCAGTTGCTGCGGACTGGAGAAAGTCAGGTCATAGGCGGGACCGAGCTGCCATTTCCTGTCCCGATACAGAAAGCCGTGGTTCTTGCCATGATCGTCCCGATTGCTGGCGAGCACATTGAACGCGGCCCGCCGGAACGCGTGCCAGACTTCCGTCTCGTCCTGCGTGAGGCGCCGGGCGACCCGCAGAAAAGTTTCATAGTTCAGGTCGCCGCCGCCCAGATGCAGCATGGCCGCGAGCGTGTGATGATGGATGCGCTCCGCGCCCTCGCGGTCGAAACGCTTCACCGCGAAATGCCGCCGCACCTTGCCGTCCTGTTTGGTTTCGAGGAGCCGGGTCTCGGGCAGCTCGACGCCGGCCGCCCGGGCCATCAGGGCATAGGCTTCCTCCATCGGCCCCTGCGAATTGTCGGGGCTGGTGTCGAACTTCACGAGCCAGGCGTCATGGGTCGTCGGCACCTCGCCGGCACCGGCGAGCGGGCGGGCCGAGCCCTGCCGCGACAGGGCGATCAACGCCTTCGGCCGGGCTCCACCGGCGGACGAACCCACGCCGGCCAGCACGTTCAGGTCGATTTCCCCGGCCTGCTCCGCCTTCAGGGCCGCGGCTTGCAACGCGTCCAAGGACACGGCCGTCCAGGGATGTGCGGCCGCATCCCGCGCCGGTCCATAGGTCAACGCCCCCATGCCGTGGGCGCCGACAAAGGCGAGCATCGCGAGTGGGGTCACTTGGTGCCCGGCCGTCCCTTGCTGCCGAAACCACTCCAGCAGCACGCGCCGGCCCCACGCATCGGGCAGCGAATCGTCGAACAATCCCGGCAGCCGGTCACCGCCGCGCAGCTGCACGCCCGGTCGCAGCGGCAGGTGGAACGGGGACAATTCATGGTCGGTGGCGATGAAACCGGCTTCGTATTCAAAGGCCAGGCCCGCGGGTGTCTCCGCCAGCTGGCCGACTTTTTGTCCGAGATACCTGACCGTGAGCTGGCTCATGGGCGTTTCCGGCTGCCGCGTTGCCGTTTCGGTTTCACCAGTTCGGCGAGCGTCAGGGTGGACAAATCCGGTTCCCGCCCGATCCGGTCGAATTCCTCCATCAGACCGAGCACGTCGAAAATCTTCAGCAGACGCAGGAGCGAGATCCGGCCCGTGCGTTCGAACAGAACATAGGTCGGCTCCTTGAGTCCCGCCCGGCGGGCCAGTTCGGCCTGCGTCCATGCGCGCTGCAACCGCCGGTCGCGAATCCGCGACGCCAGATCGGCTGCCACCTCTGGGGCGCTTTTTAGCGATAACATATTGCTGACTATCGCCGTAATACGGCATTAGTCGATAGCATAATATCGTTTGTCTGCTAACAAAGAGGCCCGCTGAATCGAGCCGCAGCCGTGAAATTTTCCGCATGCGTCAGCTCAGTGCCCAAGCGATAATCTGCCGGCTGGAAAATTCGATGGTTCCGATGCGCAGCCCCAGCGATTGCCTCGGATCGAGCGGCAGATCGGGGGCTTGGGCCAGTTCCAGCCGGCCCTGCAGCCAGGGGAATTCGCAATCGCGCAAGTCCACGCGCACCTTCTGGTCCAGCGGCAGGTGCCAGAGGGAACTGACGCGCTCGCGGAAGTCCCCGAGAGGATCGGCGAGGTGAGCCATACCATCGGCGGCACCGACCAGCAGAAATTCCAACTGATCGGGTGAAGGGACGGGGTCTGGACCGGGCGCCATCATGTTTCAGATGACGGCGGAACAGAGCCGGCCGCACAAGAATTGATTCGATTCCCGAAAGTATGCCCCAGCCCGTGCTGGTGCGTCCGCATCGGGTTCACCTGATGTTTCAACCCGGGCGGCGATTTTAGCGCGACCGTGCCCCGGGGTGTGCGCGGCGAGGAGGAAATCATCTGTTTCTGGCGGTTAGGAAGTCACCTCTTCTTCGGTCGATATTCTTCCGGGATTCCCCAGAAAAACATCTTCTTCCGTGGGTGGTTTTTCTTCCCCGGTCCCTGGGGAAGGAGTTGTGCCTCGCCACCCTGGAAACGCCACGAGAGGAAGTCCCGAACAAAAAACCGGGCCGCCCTCTGCGATTCGTGCCCGAGTCCGCGGTGCGCGATGATGAAGTGCGAATAATCCTCCCACCATCGCTCCGGCAAAGTGGCTGGACATCATGACGCGTCAGCTGCCGGCGAAACCGTCCGCATACGCCTCTTCCACGCGGGTAATTTCGTCGTCGGTCAGTTCCGCAAACAGCTTCCGTTTGTTGTTGGACAGTTTCCCGCCGCCGACATCGAGCCACTTCATCAGGGAATTGAGCCGCTGGTCAGGGAGATCCACCACGCCGCGGATTTCGGCACGGGCCCGGTCGTAGTGGCGCAGATATCAGAAGATGCTCGGGCAACTGCAGGACGCCGGCCACACCGTCACCTTGGCGCACTACCTGCACCTGCTGAAAGGGGCCGGAATGGTGATGGGCCTGATGAAATACGCCCACGGCCAGGTGCGTCAGCGAGGGTCCAGTCCGAAGCTCCAAGTGCTCAATACGGCCCTGATGTCGGCACAAAGCGGGCATACTTTCGAGGAGGTGCGGGGCAATGGAGACAAGTGGGGGCGCTTGGTGGAAACCTGCGTGGGAGCGCATTTGGTGAACACCAGCGCGGGCACCGCGCTCGATGTCACCTACTGGCGCGAACGAAACCATGAGGTTGATTTTGTCCTTCAGCGCGGCACCGAGTGTGTAGCCATTGAGGTGAAAAGCGGTCGCCGCAGGGAGTCGTTGCCGGGCATGGCGGCTTTCGCGGAGCATTTTTCACCGAAGAAGTGCCTGCTCGTGGGAGCGCAAGGCATCCCGCTCGAAGAGTTTCTTGGGAAGCCGGCGGCTTATTGGCTCGATTAGACGCTGGTCACCTTACTGCGAAGATTGATCAGGTGACAGTCGTCGTCGGCCGGCAGGTCAGAGGGGTTATGGCGTCCGAGGCGCCGCAGCCAGGGAAACATGACAGCCAGTGACCAGACCGCGGCCTGCGCCGCTTTTTTGCGCGGGCTTCATCCAGGCCCGGGCAATCCATGCGCAGTATTTTCGCCAACATTATCCTTATAAGAGCGTCAACGTTGCCGATTTAAGGATCAGGCCAGCATGATTATGCATGGCCGCATCATACCTCGCTTTATGAAATGGAGCCTGCTCGCAAAATTATCCACCACCGTCGTCATATTCGCGGCCGTGCTGATCGTCTTCGGGCTCTACGCCACCTACACGCGCTCCCAGGTGCAGGTGGGCGGGCCGTATTACACGCAGATCATCCAGGGCAAGGATCTGGTGGCCGATATCCTGCCGCCGCCAGCTTACATCGTGGAGGCCTATCTGCTGACCTTTCAGATCGCTAATTCGAATGACCCCGGCGAGCGGGAAAAACTCACGACCCGTCTGCTCGAGACCGAGAAGGAATATCACCAGCGCCTGGCGGTCTGGACCAAGACCCTCCCTGATTCGCGGATGAAGATCGCCCTGGTGAAGGACTCGGCCAGGCCCGCGGAGGATTTCTTCAAGATCGTGCAGGAGCGGTTCCAGCCGACGGTCCGGGCGGGCGATCTGGAAGCGGCCCGGAAACTGGCCAAAGGGGAATTGGGCGAATGTTATTCCCGCCATCGGCAGTTCATTGACGAGGTGGTGCAACTGGCCAACCAGTTCGCCGCCGAGCACGAACGGGAGGCCGCCGGTTTCGTGCGCGCAAGCATCTTCTGGGAATTAGGCCTGGCGATCACCGGCCTGTTGGTCGGGACCGGCTTCAGCACCTTCATCATCCGCGGCCTCAATCGCACCCTGCGCCACCTCGGAGCTTCGCTCGGCGAAGGCGCCGAACAGGCCGCCGCCGCCGCCGGCCAGGTCTCGGGTGCCAGCCAAACCCTCGCCTCCGGTTCGAGCGAGCAGGCCGCCACTCTGGAGGAAACCAGCGCCGCCCTCGTGGAGATGGCGGGCATGACCCAGCGCAACGCCGAGAATGCCCAGCAGGCCAAGCAGACCGCGCACACCACCCGCGCCGCCGCCGACGCCGGCGCCGAACGGATGCAGGCCATGCGGACGGCCATGCAGGCCATCACTGCCGCCAGTTCTGAAATCGCCAAGATACTCAAGACGATCGACGAGATCGCGTTCCAGACCAACATTCTCGCCCTTAATGCCGCAGTCGAGGCCGCCCGGGCGGGTGAAGCCGGGGCCGGCTTCGCCGTGGTCGCCGAGGAAGTCCGCGCCCTAGCCCAGCGCTGCGCCGCCGCGGCCAAGGAAACCGCCATCAAGATCGATGACTCCGTGGCCAAGAGCCAGCAGGGAGCGCGGCTCAGTGCCGACGTCTCCCAGAGTTTTGAGGAAATCCAGGCTGGCATCCGCCAGTTGGACAGCCTCGTGATCGAGATCGCCACCGCTTCCAGCGAACAGACGCAAGGCATCGGCCAGGTGAACACCTCCGTCGGTCAGATGGACGGGATGACCCAGTCCAACGCCGCCAATGCGGAGCAAACCGCCGCCGCCGCCGAGGAACTGGCCGCCCAGGCTGCGATGCTCAAGGAGGCCACCGACGACCTGCACGAGCTCATCAGCGGCCGGCGAGAAGGCCGTTCATCGGCCAGCTCCGGCGCGCTGCCGCCGGCCCGTATTTCGAGCACTCCCCGGGCGATCGAGCAGGCGGTCCCGTCCCGCGCCAACGGCAGGCAGATGCCCATCGCGCTTGCCCGCCGGGTCCGAGACGACAGCAACTTCAAGAATTAGCGTCCCGTGTTCCTGCTTGACCGGGAAGGTGGGCCATTCTCGCGACGGACGGGGCGACCAGACTTCCACCCCTGCGGGGAAAAGCGCGCCGTGGCGCAAGAGCTGGAACTGGCGACCAAGGCGGGCGACCTCGCGACCGCCAGGGCCGGACTGGCCGGGCTGATTGCGCAGTTCGAGACCCTGAAAGAAACCATCACTAAAACCCAATGAAAACCTTGATGGCCGAAGACGATCCCACCTCTCGCATGGCGCTCGCGGGCGCGATGAAGCAGGGTGGGCTTGAAGTCGTGGAGACCAGCCAAGGCGCGGCCGCCTGGGCGGCCCTGCCGAAGCCCGCGGCTCCCGCCTTGGCCATCCAGGACTGGATGATGCTGGAGACGGAAGGGCGAGAGGTTGTGCGGCGCATCCGGGCCCGGCCAACCGCGTGTCCCCCTCTTATCACCATACTGACGGCGAGGCGGGCAAAGGCCGATGCCAACGCCGGCCTCGAAGCCGGGGCCGAGGGTAGTCTGGCCCAGCCCTGCCCTGGCGGTGAACTGAGCGCCCGCCTTGAGGTGGGCCGCCGCTTGGGCGTGACGCAGCCCGCGCTCTCCGCCAAGGTTGAGGAACTCCCTCTGGCGCCGGTCCAGATCAAGTCGACCCAAAACCATGAATCCTAATCCGCTGTCTGCCGCCTCGCGCTTTGCCGTGGTGGTCAACGACGACCCCACCCAGCTCAGCATCCTCTCTGGATTGGTGCGCAAGGCAGGCTTGGAACCTTGCGGTTTCAACGGCCCCGAGGCTGCCCTCGCCCTCATGGCCTCCGGGGAACTGCCCGCCTTGATCGTCACTGACCTCCATATGCCCGGCATTGACGGCTGGCGTTTCTGCCGCCTGTTGCGCTCGCCCGAGTATGCCATCCTCAATAAAATTCCAATCCTGGTGGTTTCAGCCACCTACTCCGGGTCCGAGACAGAGCGCATCGCCGCTGATCTGGGGGCCGAGGCCTTCCTGCCCGCACCGGTGGACGGCGCGCATTTTTGCGCGCAGGTGCGGGCGATCCTGAGCGGCACGCAGGTGCGCAGCGCGCTGCGCGTCCTGATCGTGGAGGAGAGCGTCGGGTTGGCCGACCTCATTAAGGAGCACTTCATCTCCAATGGTCATCAGGCCACCACCGAACAAACGGTTCAGGCGGCCAACGACGCCTTCCGGCGATCGATCTTCGATGTCGCGGTCCTCAGTCATCGACTGTCCGACGGATCTGGCGAGGAGTTGCTGGCTTCGTTTCGCACCGAGCGACCCGATTGTGTCTGCCTGATGGTCACCCATGATACGGCACCGGACCTGGCGCTGAAGTGGATGAAGGCGGGAGCGGCGGCGTATCTGCACAAGCCTTTCGACCTTGGGTATCTGCTCGAGATTTGTTTCCGGGCCCGCCGGGAACAGGAGATGTATCGGGTGCAGGAGTTGCTCGAAATCCGCACGCGTGCGCTTCGCGAGAGCGAAGAGCGCTATCGCCTGCTCGTCGAGCAGGGCCCTCTGGCGATTATCGTCCATCGCGACGGGCGCATTGTGTTTGCCAACAAGATGGCCGGCAATCTCATGGGAGCACGCGATTCGGCTGAACTCATCGGCAAACCGATTCTCGGCTGTGTTCATCCGGACGAACACGAGCTTGTGCAGCAGCGCATGCGCATGGCGCTCGCCGGTGATCAAGTGGCGCCCTGGCAGGTGGAACGTCTTCTCCGGCTCGACGGGAGCGAGCTGGTGGCGGAGGTCATGTCCTTCGCCTTTCGCTTCGAGGGCCAGCCCTCGGTGCAGGTGATTGTGCGCGACATCACCGAGCGACAGCAGGCGGAGGCGGCGCTGCGGGTGAGCGAGAGCAACCTCCGGGAAGCGCAGAACCTGGCCCTGCTGGGGCGATGGGAATTGGATCTGGCCAGCCACCACCTGCAATGGTCGGAAACAATTTTCACGATCTTCGAGATTGAACCAAAACAATTCGCTGCTTCTTACGAGGTGTTTTTCGAAGCCGTTCACCCCGATGATAGGGAGAAGGTCGCCCTCGCGCATACCAAGTCCATAGAAAGTAAACTCCCTTTTGAGGTAACGCACCGTTTGCTGATGAAGGATGGACGAATCAAATGGGTTAAAGAGAAGGGCCGAACCGAATATAACCCCCTAGGCAAAGCCGTTCGTTCCGTGGGGATCGTGCATGACGTCACCGAGCGCAAGCAACTGGAGGAAGGTCTTGAGAAACGCATTCTGGCACTGACCCGTCCACTGCCCCAGGACGCCGCCATCGCTTTCGGCGAACTGTTCGATCTGGCCGGCATCCAGCGCCTGCAAGATGATCTGGCCGCCGCCACCGGCGTTGCCTCCATCATTACCCGACCCGACGGCACGCCACTCACCCGGCCCAGTCGTTTCACCCGCCTATGCAGCCAGATCGTGCGCCAAACGAAGAAAGGCTGTGCCAACTGTCACTTGTCCGACGCCACCCTGGGTTCGCCGCGTGCCGACGGTCCGATCGTGCGGACTTGCCTGAGCGGCGGATTGTGGGATGCCGGCGCCAGCATCACCGTGGGCGGCCACCACATTGCCAATTGGTTGATCGGCCAGGTGCGCGACGAAACCCAGACCGATGACGCCATGCGGGCCTACGCCCGGGAGATTGGCACGGAGGAAACGGCTTTCCTTGAGGCGTTCCATGAGGTGCCTGCGATGTCTCGCGAGCAGTTCGGGCGGGTGGCTCAGGCGCTTTTCACGCTGGCCAATCAGCTCTCGACCTCCGCCTACCAGAACGTGCAGCAGGCCCGTTTTATTGCCGAGCGCCAGGAGGCGGAGGCGGCGTTGCGGGAGAGCAAGGCGCGGCAGCGGCAGCTACTCCAGAACCTCAGCGTGGGAGTCGTGGTGCATGGGCCGGACACGCAGATTTTGCTCCACAACCAGAAGGCGTTGACCCTCTTGAGGCTTTCGGCCGAGGAGTTGAGCGGCAAAACGGCCATGGACCCGGCTTGGTGCTTTGTCGACGAAACCGGCCACCGCCTGCCGCTGACAGAATATCCGGTGATGCGGGTGCTGGCGAACCGGTTGCCCTTGGTCGATTTCGTTCTAGGTGTGGATCGGCCGGGCCAAGGCGACCGCATCTGGGTGCTGGTCAATGCCTATCCCGAGTTCGACGAGCAGCAGCAGGTGCGCCAAGTCGTGGTGACGTTTGCGGACATCACGGCACGCATGCTGGCGCAGGCGGCGCTGGGGGCGAGCGTGGCGCGGCATGCTAAAATGGTGGCGAACATCGGGGACGTGATCGTGATCATCGATCCGGCCGGCATCAACCGTTACAAGAGTTCGAATATTGAGAAATTGTTTGGCTGGCGACCGGAAGAAGTGGTTGGCGCCCCGGCCTTGGCCAACGTCCACCCGGACGACGTGCCCGCAGCACGAGCTTTCATCGAAAATCTGCTGGAGAAGCCCCACGCGTCCGGCACCATCGAATGTCGGTATCGGTGCAAGAACGGCGCATACAAATGGATTGAGTTCACCGGAATAGGTCTGGTGCAAGACCCCGAAATCGGCGGCCTACTGGGCAACTATTGCGACATCACTGAACGCAAACAGGCGGAAGCGGAGCGCGAGAAACTGCAGTCGCGGCTGACCCAGGTCGAGAAGATGGAATCGGTGGGCCGGTTGGCGGGCGGCGTTGCCCATGATTTCAACAACATGCTGACCGCCATTCAGATCAACGCTTCGCTCGGTCTCGACGGTCTTTCGCCGGACAACCCGGTGCACGAGAATCTTGTGCAGATCATGGAATGCGCCAAGCGTTCCGCGGACCTCACCGGACAACTGCTGGCCTTTGCCCGCAAGCAGACCATCGCGCCGACAGTGCTCGATCTGAACGCGACGGTGGCGGGCATGCTCAAGATGATGCGGCGGCTCATTGGCGAGAACATCGATCTGGTCTGGCGGCCCGGGGCGGATCTTTGGCCGGTCCTGCTCGACTCCAGCCAGATTGACCAAGTGATGACCAACCTGTGCGTCAACGCCAGCGATGCCATCGGCGGAGTGGGCAAGATCACCCTCGAAACGCATAATACCTCATTGGACGCGCAGTATTGTGCCCGCCACGCCGACTTGGCTCCCGGTGACTACGTTCTGCTGTCCGTCACCGATGACGGCGCCGGCATGGACAAGGAAATTATGGGGCAGCTCTTCGAGCCTTTCTTTACCACCAAAGGGGTGGGCCAGGGCATCGGATTGGGGTTGGCCACCGTTTACGGCATTGTCCGGCAGAATCGCGGAACCATTGAGGTCTTCAGCGAACCGGGCCACGGGGCGACCTTCAAGATCTACCTTCCCCGGCACGCGGATAAAGCTGCGCAAGCTCCCGCGCCCGCGGCCACGCAAACCGCGGTGGACGGCCACGAGACCATCCTGCTTGTGGAAGACGAGCCCTCGATTCTGTGGATCGCCCAGCGGGTTCTCGAAAGCCTGGGATACACCGTGCTGGCCGCAGGCACTCCAAGTGAGGCATTGCGTCTGGCCGAGAAGCACAACGGTGCAATCCAGTTGCTCATGACCGACGTTGTCATGCCCGATATGAACGGCCGCGATCTGGCCAAAAAGCTGATCTCGCTCTACCCGGACATCAAATGCCTGTTCATGTCCGGCTACACCGACAACGTCATAGCGCCGCACGGGGTGTTGGACGATGGCATGCACTTTATCCAGAAGCCCTTCTTGAAAAGTGACCTGGCCGACAAGGTGCGAGCCGCGCTGGATGATGAATGAGCAGTCGTCGATCGGACGCCTGAGAAGTTCGAGGAGATGAAGTAGCGAACGGGAGGATTTCGCGGCGGTTCCTCCAGCTGGCTGGCATCTTCGGCCACAATGCCAGTGCCGGTGCCGTGAGGGGGCAGGTTTGGATGGCGCAGGCTGCTAGGCGCTGATCAGGCCCTGACGGATGGCGTGGCGCACGAGCTCGGCCGTGGAGTCGTAACCGAGCTTTTTTAGCAACCGGCTGCGGCAGGTCTCGACCGATTTGGTGCTGAGCTTGAGCTGATTGGCGATCTCCTTGTTGCGCAGGCCTTCGGCGATGAGGCGCAAGACTTCGAGTTCACGGACGGAGAGAGGGGCGGGGGCGTCGGGGGGCGGGGCTGCCTCGCGCTGCCGGTAATCCGACAGTAGGGCGGCGGCGAGTTCGGGGGAAAGATAGACTCCGCCCTTGGCCGCGGCCTGGATGGCTCGAAGAAGATCTTGCGGGGCATTCTCCTTGAGCAGGTAGCCGCTGCCACCGGCATCCAAGGCCCGGCGCACGAGAGCGGTGTCAGCGTCGGAAGAGAGGAAAATGATTTTGACGGTGCGGTGCAGGGCGAGAATGCGTCCGGCGGCGGTGATGCCATCCTCGCCGGGGAGGTGGACATCGACGAGGACCAGGTCCGGCTTGGCGGCCCTGATCTGGTCCAGGGCGGTGGTGGTGTCGCCGGCCTCGCCGACGATGCTGAGACCGGGTTCGCGCTCAAGGAGGAGGCGCAGCCCGTGGCGGAAGATCTGATGGTCGTCGAGGAGGAACAGACGGAGATCGACCATGGGGAAGGCTAGGCTTGATCGAGGCAGGCGCGCACCATGGCGAGGAGCTGGCCCTGGTTGTAGGGTTTGCGCAGGACGAGGACGCGGGAGTCGGCGGGGAAGGAGCGCTCGCGGTCGCTTTTGCTGTATCCGGGGCAGGCGATGAACAT
>JAQSDJ010000155.1:0-10092 GCA_029945855.1 Lacunisphaera sp. | reverse complement strand
GATCGGTGACCAGGAGATTGATGTGCTCCTGATTTTGCTGCCAGAGCTTGAGGGCCGCCGGGCCGTCCGGGGCCTCGTAGACCTGATAGCCGTTCCGGCGAAGAGTCAGGGCGAGCACGTGGCGCAGGGAGCTTTCATCTTCGGCGATCAGGATAGTCTCGCCCTGCCCGGAGGGTGGCGGGCGGACCTCGGCGGCGCTGTCAGCGATGGCTGAGGCGGCAGCCGCCGGCAGATGCACCAGGAACGTCGTGCCGCGTCCGGGGGAGCTCTCGACCGAGATCCAGCCGTGGTGCTGCTGGACGATGCCGTAGACGGTGGCGAGGCCGAGGCCGGTGCCCTTGCCGATGGTCTTGGTGGTGAAGAAAGGTTCAAAAATATGCTCGAGGATTTCCGGCGACATGCCTTCGCCGGTATCGGTGACACTGAGTCGCACGAAGCGGCCGGGACGGGTGACGCCGGCCTTGTTCCCGGCCCCTTCGGGAATCTCGATCATGTCCGTGCCGAGAGTGAGCCGGCCACCGTGCGGCATGGCATCGCGGGCGTTGATGCACAGGTTGACCACCACCTGCTCGAGCATGCCGGCATCGGCCTCGATGGCGGAGGGGCCGACGGGCGGGCTGAGAGTAATGACGATGTCCTCGCCGATGAGGCGGTGGAGCATCTTGAGCAGCCCGTTGACGACGGGATGAAGATCGACCAAGCGGAGCTCCACGGCTTGCTGGCGGCTGAAGGTGAGGAGCTGCCGGGTCAGACTGGCGCCGCGCTGGATCTCGCGGGTGAGTTCCTTCAGCGAGGCGCGGGTGGCAGGGTCGAGCGAGGGCTCTTCCTGCAGGAGGCTGAGGTGCAGCAGGACCGCGGCGAGGATGTTGTTGAAGTCGTGGGCGACGCCGCCGGCGAGCTGGCCGATGGCTTCCATTTTCTGGGCCTGCCGGAACTGCTCCTCCAGCGCCTTCCGCTTCGTGATGTCCTGCTTGACCGCGATGAAGCGGGTGATCGCACCCTGCCCGTCGCGGAGCGGGGTGATGGTCATGTCCTCGGTGTAGAGGGTGCCGTCCTTGCGGCGGTTGACGATCTCGCCGTGCCAGACCTGGCCGGCGAGGATGGTGGCCCACATGGACCGGAAGAAGTCGGCGTCATGCCGGTCGGAGCGGATAAGCTGCGAGGGATTCCGGCCGATGGCTTCGGCGAGGGTGTAGCCGGTGACGGTGGTGAAGGCGGTGTTGGCCCACTCGATGGAGGCGTCGAGCCCGGTGATGACGATGGCATTCGCGGCGGCATTGAGGGCGGTGAGTTGCAGCTGGCTGCGCGCCTCGGCCTGCTTGCGCTCGGTGATGTCGATGAAAACCGTGGCGAACTGGCCGGGCTTGGGGCAGAAGGCGGCGATCTCGAAATGCCGCCGCAGGACGCCGCTGTATTCCTCGAACTGCACGCCTTCGCCGGTGAGAGCGACCCGCCCGTAGCGTTCGATCCAAGCCGATTCCGTGTCCGGCATGATCTCCCGCACGCGGCGGCCGATCACATCCGGGGCGTGCAGGCCAGTGAGGCGTTCGAAGGCGGGATTGACGGACAGGAACCGGTAGTCCACCGGGTGGCCGGCATCGTCGCAGATGATCTCGTGCAGCGCGAACCCGTCGAGCATGCCGGCGAAGAGCTTATGATAATTGGTCTCGCTCTCGCGGAGGGCCGCCTCGGCGCGCCTGCGCTCGGTGAGGTCAATATCGACGCAGAACAATTCTGAAGGTCGGCCGGGCAGTTTCACCAGGACATGGCTGGAGAAGACCGTGACGGGGGAGCCATCCTTGCGCCGGAGCGTGAGCTCGCTCGCGGGGATGGGTTGGCCGGTGGCGGCCAACGCGTGGATGGCTTCGCGCACTCCCGTCTGCATCTCGGCCGGGATGATAAGATCGAGGAGGTTGCGGCCTATCGCCTCCTCGGCGGTGTAGCCGTAGAGCTGGGCGGAGGCTTCGTTCCAATACTGCGTGGTGCCGTCGGTGGCGTAGCCTTGCACGGCGACGAAGTCCACGCTCTGCAGAATAGTGCGGAAGCGTTCCTCGCTCAGGCGCAGGGCCTCGTCGTGCAGGCGGCGCTCGGTGATGTCCTGGATGGTGCCGATCAGGACGGTGGGTTGCCCGTGGGCATCAAATTCGAGTTCACCCAGACCGGCGACCCAGCGCAGCTGGCCGTCGGACGGGCGGATGATCGGGTATTCCTTGTCGAAGCTGTGCCGCCCGGCCACGACATGGTCGCGGACATAGGCCGCCATCTCGTCGCGATGCGTGGGAGCGATGAGCATGACCCAGCCGGGGAGATCGTGGACGTAGGCGGTATCAATGCCAAAGATATCGTCAAGCTGGGCCGAGCTGGACCACAGGCCGCTGACGATGTTGAACTTGTAGGAGCCAATCCGCGCCATCTCATAGGCTTTCTGGAGGAAATAGTCGCGCTCCTGCAGGGCGGCTTTCGTCCGTTTGCGCTCGGTGATGTCGACGGCGATGGTGAGCAGACAGGCCTGCCCGTCGAAGGTGATCAAATCGGCCGTGACCAGGCCGACGATGCTGCTGCCGTTTCTGGGCTGGAAGGTCATTTCGAGTCCGTCGACCCGACCGTGTTGCGCCAAGATTTGCTTCACGTGGTCGCGCTCGCCGGCGTCAAAGAATCCGAGCTCAACGCCATTGCGGCCAATAGCTTCCTCGCGGGTCAGGCCGGAAATGCGGAGGGCCTCTCTGTTCACCTCGCGAAACACGCCGGTCTCCAGTGAGCTGATGGCGATGAGCACAGGCGCATCGTGGAAGACACGGGAGAACTTCTCTTCGCTCTCCTTCAAGGCTATATAGGCCCGCGTGCGTTCCGTGATATCCTGCACCGCGCCGAAGTAGCGCACGCCGCCGGGTGCGGCTGGGTCCGCCTCGCACTCCAGGCGGTTGACCACGGAAATGATCCGTCCACTGCGCGTGAGGAGGCGGAAGTCCCGGGTGTCGGTGTCACCCGGCTGCAACCGGGAGAGTGGCTCGGTCGCATGGGCCCGGTCCTCCGGATGCGTGATCAGCATCCAACAGCGCATGTCTTGCAGCTCCGCCGGCGAGTAACCGGTCAGGGTGTGGAACGAATCCGTGATCCAATCCACCGTGAGCATGCCGTCGGCGCTATGGATGCACGAGTAGGAAAAATCCGAGCTGAGGCGGGCGACTGTGCGGAAGCGCTGTTCGGATTGCCGGAGCGCCTCATCGGTCCGCCGGCGATCCGTGATATCGACGGCAAACCAGAGCGAGCGGGTGGGAGAGAGCTTGACGGCATCGAGTCGCCAGAAGCCGGTGCGGCCATCCTGGTGCTGGAAGGCAAATTCACTGGAGAGCTGGCCGACGTCATCGAGTTGCCGGAGTTTTCCGAGGGCGAAATCGCGGGTTTCCGGTGGCAGGAGATCCGTGATGTGCTGGGTGAGCAGTTCTGCCTCAGAGTAGCCGGTGATCCGCGTGGTGGCGGGGTTGGCCTGCTGGTAGCGGCCGGTCTCGTCGAGGATGAACACGCCCGTGGGGGCATGCTCGATGTAGCTGCGGAGGTTTGCCTCACTGGCCAGAAGGGCGGCCTCGGCGCGCCTGTGCTCGGTGATGTCCATCAGGATACCTTGCGTGCCAATAATCTTGCCGTCGGCATCTAGGACAGGGCTTTTTAGGACATGGGTGAAAAGGCTCTTGCCGTCGGCGAGCTCGTGTTCCTCCACCTTCGAGATGTTCTGGCCTGTCGCCATGATTTGCAGGTGATGGATATCGCCGGTCTCGGCATACTTGGTGATCCGGTCGCTGCCGTCTGGGAGGGCGCCGGCGCTCGCGGCCACTTCCGTGGCGGTTTTGCCCAGGAAATTCTCCGCCGGCAGGCCTTTGTAGCGACAGAGCCAGGGGCTGACAAAGACATATGAACTGACCTACTTCGCTGTGCTTTTTCGGGTCGGCAACAATACCTCGGCCTTGTGCTATTAGTGACCTGTCCATGAACCTTGATTCAATTAAGCCGTTCGGCATATTTACCTTGTCCGCCATGAATCTCCGCTTGCTTGCCGTATTAACGCTTCTCATCGCCTTCACATCGTTTGCGAGGGCCGATGCGCCCAAATCCAAATTCGAGCCCGCCTCCGCATCTGAGCTTAAGATTATCAACCAGTTCTCGGACCTATTGTTTGGCCTCATCCAGAGAAAGGACGTGAAGGGTTACGTCGATTTATACGCCACACCCACTGATCGATTCCGGAATGTGAGGACGGGTAAAGCGGCGAACATTCCGGTAAACTTGGACGCAGACGAGAAGCAGGATCTACCGAAGCAGTTCCTTGCGCTTGCTGCGAAGATCGAAAAGACCGTCGGCGCGTCTGGGGAGATTGCTCTCAATGGAACGGAGTATTCTATCAGGCGTGACCCACACGACAAGGAACTCGGACTATTCGTTTTCGATGTGACCCTTGTCCTGGAGGGAAATGGTAAAATTATGCGTGTGTGGCAGCCCGCCTGCGTCCTCGGTATGCGCGGTGTCATTATCGGTGACGGCCCTGTAGTGAGGAATTCGTCAGACCTATAGGAGATAGACTGAATGGTGTCTCCCCGCCTCAAAATGGCTCGGGCCGCTTCAAGAACTATCCCAATTCATACCCGTTATTGAAGGCGACGTAGAGGTCCAGATGGTCTTGTAGCCCTCGCAGGCACTTGCTGGCCGACCAAGTTCGCCGGGCCAGCCGCGAAACGTCAGCCCTGAGCTTGGCGCAGGTGTGATTCAGCCGGAAGAGAGGATCCCGGGCACCTCGAACCTTCACCCGGCTTACATGAAACCGGTGAACGGCATGCGGTAGAGTCCCGCGGATCAGGCTCGGGTATGTGGACTTCCCGTCGGTCGCGATGGTGATCCTTGGCTTCGCCACCGCTTTGATGTTGGCGAGGACATCTCGGCATGCGACGTGCCGGTTGTCATACCGCCAGCCATAGACCCTCTGGCTGATGGCCGCCATGTGGCCGTGGCAGTTCATGGTGGCCGCCTGGGCACCGATGATCTCACCGGTCTTGGCCCGCACCGCCAGGGTGATCGAGAGCGGCTTGAGCTTCGAGTGCTCGAAGGTCTCCATCTCATCGAGCTGGACGTAGGAAGTCAGCATCCGGCCGGCGGCCAGCGCGGCGGCGTGGGCATCGCGGGCCCGGCCGGCCAACCAGGCGAACTTCTTGGCCACGGTGGCCTTGTTGATGCCCATGATCCGGGCGGCGCGGCGCTGGGTGACGCCAGAACTGAGCAATTTGGCCAACGGATCGTTGACCGAGGGCTTATGCTGGCCGGCCGCGGCACTGAAGCGGCGCGAACCGAACGTCTTCTTGCAAGACTTGCACTGGTAGCGCGGGACCGTTTGGCGGTCGTGCTTCGTCTTGTAGCTCCCCCGGTGGATGTAGAAGTCCGCCGGGGCGTTCTGGTGGTGCGCACAGGCCGGATTCGGGCAGTGCGGCGGTCGCATGAACATGCCCCGAATCTGGCAGGAAGCTTCCGGCGCCGCAAGCTCAGCGCTCGCTACAGAGGGGGAAGTATCAACCTGCGCACAGCGAAGTAGGTCAGTTATAAAGACATAGCGGCCGGCGGCGTCTTTGCGAAACACTCCGGCGGGCAACTGCTCCACGAGGGAATGATAGAGTGACTGCGATTCCCGGAGGGCCGCTGCCGCCTGGCGGCGCTCGGTGATGTCCTGGATCACGCCGAACACGGTGCGGCTGGCCGGGTCGTATTCCGCGAGGGAGTGGATCGCAAGGATGCGCCCGTCGGTGGGCCGGCGGATCTCGAAGTCGATCTCGTAGGGCCAGCCCTTCTCGACCAGATCGCGGAACGCGGTGTCGAGCCGGGCCCGATACTCGGGCAACGGCATCGACTGGATATCAGTCAGGGACACGGGACCGGCGGGCAGGCCGTAGAGCTGATAGGCGTTGGGCGAGGCGCTGACCTCGCCAGTGTCGAGATGGATTTCCCAGTTGCCGGTGCCGGCCACCTGCTCGGCGCGGCGCAGTCGCGCCTCGCTCTGCTCAAGGGCCAGCGTCATCTGCTTTCGGGCGGTGATGTCGGTGATGAGGCCATGCCACAGCGTGGTGCCATCAGCTTCGCGTTCAGGGAATGAGTTGCCCCGGAGCCAGCGCACCGTGCCGTCGGGGGCGAGCAAACGGCATTCCTGGGTCCACTCGGTCAGCGTGCGGGCCGATTCCTGAATGGAGGCGGCAATGCCGGCCTGGTCGTCGGGGTGGATGGGGTCAAAGATTTTGGACACATCCTCGCGGGCTTCCTCGGGGCTGATGCCGTAGATGTGGCGGATGGCTTCGCTGATATAGGGAAAGCTGGAGGTGCCGTCGGGCCTTGACCGGTATTGGTAAATGACACCGGGCACATGGCGGGCGATTTTCTGGAGGCGGGTGAGCGCCTCTTCCCGGGCGATTTCCGCTCTTTTGCGCTGCACGATGTCCCACGCCAGACCGGCCAGAAGTTTGAGCGTGGCCACGTCCTTCTCATCATAATTGGTGGGTTTGTTGCCCACTCCCATGATCATCACGACCAATCCGTTGCGCAGAACGGGCACCACCATCTCGCGTTGGATGAGGGCATGACCAGGCGGCAAGCCCTTGCGGTTCGAGAGGTGGGCGTAGTCGTTGTGGATGAGCGGTGCGCGGGTGGCCACGCAATCGGCCCAGACGCCCGCCCGGTCCACGGCATAGTGCTCGCCCTTGCCCTTGGCCTTGCACATCCCGGCCGCCAGCGTGCGGGTCGACCACATCTGCAGCTGCAGGGTCTTTTGGTCTGGGGCCAGGAAATGGGCGAACCCGATCCGGCTGCCGGTCAGGGCCTCGGCCTCGTCGAGCGCTAATTGCAGCACCTCGTCGAGCGTATGCTCGTCGGCCATCTCGCTAAGGCGGAGGCGAGCATGGAGGATGGCCTCGGTCTGCTTGCGCTCGGTGATGTCCTCCACGAAGACCACGATCTGCTGGCCGGTGCGGTCAAGAGCCCGGGTGCTGATCTCGACCGCGAAAATCGTGCCGTCCTTGCGGCGGTGTCGGGTCTCAAAATGGTCCCAACTGTTGGTGAGGAGGCGCTGGATGCGGGCGGCGATGTCGGTCTGCGTCTCCAGGGCTTCAAGATCCGAGATGCTCATCGCCAGCAATTCCGACTCGGAGTAGCCGCTCATCTGGCAATACGTCTCGTTGACTTCCAGCAGGCGGCCCTGCTGATTCGTGAGCCAGTAGCCATCCCGTGCGGTCTCCATGATCATGCGCTGTTTCAGTGAGCTAGCCTGTTTGCGCACATGGATGTCGAGGTGCAGATCGGCTGCGGTCTGGTGTTGTTGGAGCTGGAGCGACCATTGGCGCAGGGCCCGGCTCACGAGGTGGGGCAGGGCGGCGAGCGTGGCCGGCTCAAGGCACACGTAATCCATCGCTCCGGCCTGCAACGCCAGATCGGCCTCGGCCTCGTTTTCCTCGGTGGCGAGGAGGATGACCGGGAAGCGATCGGCGGCGTCTGCGAGAAGGGTGCAGCCCTTGCCGTCGGGAAGGATCTGGTCGACCAGGGCGAGGGTCGGGGCTTCGTGCGCGGTTGCGGCCCGGGCTTCGTAGAGGGTGGTGACGTGGGTATACTTGGCCGGGTGGCGGCTGAGGGAGAGCGTGCCTTGGAGCGAGGCATCGCGGCCGGCGGCTGCGGTCACAATTAGGATATGCATACTGGTCAAGGATCGGAGAAACAACCGGGAAACCTAGGGGGAAATTGAGGTGTTTACCGCGTGGGTGCTTAAACGTCACTTAGTGTGCCATGATTAAGTGAACACGGATGACGATTTTGTGGTGGGCGATCCTTGTAGAGCGGGATGATACGCGGAATACCCCATTCAACTATTTCACATTTGATGAGATGACGTGTGACTCAATTGAGATAGATACGCATTTATTGGCAAAGACTTCGCGTGGTATTGGGGCCGATCTGGCAGAAAGGCGCGGTGAATGTTCATTAGCCTCGTCACGCAGATCACCGATGACCAATACTACCGCCACCTTCAAAACGATCTACTCAAAGACCCCGAAAAAGGCGACCTGATTCAGCGTCTGCACGGCCTGCGCAAGGTGCGCATGGCCCTCCAGGGCAAGAGCCGGGCCGGGGGTGCTAGGGTAATCTATCTTTATCTGCCACAGCATCACACCGTCATTTTGTTCTACATCTATACCAAAGCCAAATCAGAGAACCTCACACCGGACCAAGAGCGCCGGCTGCGGGTCGCCGTCGAAACCATCAAACGGGAGTTCAGACATGAAAACCAAGGGAATTGAATTCAACGCCGAGGATCTGGTCGGCAGCGTGGAAACGCTGGCCAACCACCTGTCGGGCAAAGCGAAGGTCACCCTACGCAGCAAGACCGTGGTGCTACCGCCCCGGATAAAATCCTTGTCCCCCGCCCAAGTTCGCGCAATCAGGGCGCAATACAACGTCAGCCAGCCCGTCTTCGCCGCTATGATGAATATCCCTTCGGTGACCGCCGCCAGTTGGGAGCGCGGCCGCCGCAAGCCGACCGGTGCGGCGCTGCGCCTGCTGGATATCGCCAAGCGGCACCCTGAGGTGCTTGTAGCAAGCTGAGCATCTTCTTAGTAGCGCCTGACGAGCAGAAGCCCGAAAGCCAAATTTTCAGCTCTCACCGTCGTCACTCTGCGAGTGGCATCCAACTGCATAGCCAGCTATACCTATACCCGCCCCGCGGAACGCACCGACCTCACCTATGAGGTCGAGGTTTCCTCGGATCTCGTCTCATGGTCTACGGTCGGTGTCACACACGGTTTTGTTACCTCGGCCGGGGACATGGAAACCTGGCGCGGGGTCGTGCCGCTTTCGGCGGGCACCAAGGTGTTCTTCCGCCTGAAAATCACGCGCTAGAAATGGCTTTGATCCGTTCGGCCTGGCGGTTTTTGTTTCCTCCCCGCGGGGAAAGCCTTTGAGTGGGGCCGATGGCAAACCCCACGCCCAGGCTCGCCGCCTTGCTTTTCACGCCGGGCTCCCGGCTCGACCGCCTGCCCAAGGCCGTCGCCAGCGGCGCGGACGGCGTCATCGTGGACCTGGAGGACGCCATCGCTCTGACGGACAAGGACCGCGTGCGGGCCGAGGTGATTGCTTATTTCAAGGAGCACGGGCACGTGCCGGCCGACCGGCCGTTCACCAGCGCGATCCGGATCAACCATCTGCGTAGCCCGGCTGGTCTGGCCGATTTGGATGCCCTCAATGCCGCGGCCATCCGGCCTGATTGCGTGATGCTCGCGAAGGTCGAATCAGCCGCCGAGGTGCAGCTGGCGGCCCGCAAGCTGCCCGAGAGCGTGCGCCTCATCTGCCTGATCGAGACGGTGCAGGGCGTCCGCCGCTGCGCCTCGATCGCCGAGGCCTCGCCCCGGGTGGCGGCCTTGGCCTTTGGCGGCCTGGATCTCTCGGCCGAGACCGGCGGGGAGCCGACCTGGGACGCGTTGCTCTGGCCCCGCACCATGGTCGTGCATGCCTGCGCCGCGGTCGGGCTGCCGGCCATTGACCAGCCCTTCATCGATTTCGCCAACGCCGCCGGTTTGGCAGCGGAATGCGCGCAAACCCGGACGCTGGGTTACGTCGGCAAGCTCGCCATCCACCCCGGCCAGATCGATATCATCCGGCGCACCTATCTGCCCACGGCGGAGCAGGTGGCCCGCGCCGGGAAAATTGTCGCGGCCTTCGACGCGGCGAAAGGCAACGTCGCCGTCGTCGACGGCCAGATGATCGATGTGCCCCTCTACCGCTCCGCCCAGCGCGTGCTGGCGCGGGCGGACCAAGGCAGTTAACCACTAATCCACACTAATTGATCACTCATCATGCCAGTCTTGAGTCCGAGGCATTTGCCGTAATTAGTGCCTCATTAGTGTTCATTAGTGGTGCCCCAAAACATGTCTGAATTCACGGCCTACATCCCGGTGGGCGAGAAGCGCTGGCGCGAGCGCTTCGGGCTGGATTTCGAGCAGTTTGCCGCCGGTCAGAAATTCCAGCACCGGCCGGGCCTGACGCTCTCCCAGCAGGACGGTCGCGATGAGTGCCTCGACA
>JAQSDJ010000154.1 GCA_029945855.1 Lacunisphaera sp. | reverse complement strand
GCCGAGCGCGCCGAAGGTGAGCTGGGCGAGGCCGGAGGCGGGCACGGCCAAAATCACGGCGTCGAACTCGCCGCTGCAGGACTCGCCGTCGCGTTTGCAGACCAGTCGGTGGGGCCGGCCGGGGATGATGGTCTCGACGCTGGCATTGAGCCGGAGCGCGCCGGCCGGGAGGCGGGCGGCGAGCGTGTCGGTGAGCTGCTGCAGGCCGCCGGGGAACGAGACGATCGGGCTCACGCCGGATTCACCGCGGGCTTTCTTGGCCTTCACGAGGGCGATCATGCCGCGGAGGAGCGAGCCGTGCGAGCGCTCGGCCTGCCAGAGCATGTTGAAGGCGTGCTTGACGGAGAGTTTTTCCGGGTCGCCCGCGTAGATGCCGGCGATGAGCGGGTTCACGGCGTAGTCGACGAGCTCCTGGTTGAAGTGCGAGCGCACCAGCTCGGCGAGGCTGAGGTCGGTGGTGCGGATGCGCGGGCGCTTGAGCAGCTCGGCGAAGATCCGGACCTTGGTGCCGAAAGAAAACAGGCTGGTGCTGAAGAAGGGGCCCGGGCCGGCGGGCACCGGCTGGAATTTGCCACCGCGGACGATGAAGCGTTTTTTCCCGGCGGGACCGGCGGTGAGCATGACCTTCTCCAGGTCCAGTTCCTTCACGACGGCCTGCAGCTCGGGCGCGCCGTATTGGAGGGAGTTGGGGCCGGCCTCGATGAGGTAGCCATTCTCCCGGAGGGTGCGGACCGAGCCGCCCGGCTGGGCGTTGCGTTCGAAGACGGTCACCGCATGCCCCTGCTGGTGCAGGCGGAACGCGGCGGTCAGGCCGGTGATACCGGCGCCGACAATGGCGATGCGCTTGGTAGACATGTCAGGATTTCCAGTTGGTAACGGTTTCGACGAGGGCCTCGACGCACTCGATCTTGGCCTGCGGCATGATGCCGTGGCCGAGGTTGAAGATGTGCCCGGGGGCGCCGCCCATGGCTTTCAAAAGCTTCGTGACCTCGCGCCGGACGATTTCCGGCGAGGTGTTCATGAGCACCGGGTCGAGGTTGCCCTGCAGGGCGACGTTGCCCGGGACGAGCTTGCGGGCGAGGGCCAGGTCGATCGTCCAGTCGACGCCGAGCACCTTGGCGCCGCTGAAGGCCTGGGCCGTAAGCTGCGTCGCGGTGCCCTTGGCGTAGAGGATGACGGGGAAATCCTTCGGCAGCGCGGCGATGATCTGTTGGATCCACTTCAGCGACGCAGCCTCGTAATCCTGCCCCGCGATGATGCCGCCCCAGGAATCGAAAATCTGGATCGCGTCGGCCCCGGCGCGGATCTGCATCTGGAAATACTCGATAAGGGCCGCGGTGAGTTTTTCGAGGAGGGCGTTGAAGAGCGCCGGGTCGGAATAGAACACGGCCTTGCTGCGCTCGAAGTCGTCGGCGCTGCCGCCCTCGAGCATGTAGGTGGCGAGGGTCCAGGGCGACCCGCCAAAGCCGAGGAGGGCTTTTTCGCCCTTCAGCTCGGTCTTCACGCGCTTGAGCGCCTGCGCCACGTAGTCGAGGCGCTGCGCCACGCCGGTGACGTCGAGGCGGTCGAGCTGGGCCTTGTTCTCCAGCCGGAAATCCATGGCGATGCCGCCCTCGTCGCGGAACTTGTAGCCCTGGCCCATGGCCTCGGGGATGACGAGGATGTCGGAGAAGATGATCGCGGCGTCGAGGGCGAAGCGGCGCAGCGGCTGCAGGGTGACCTCGGCGGCGAGGTCGGGGGTCTTGACCATCTCGAGAAAGGAGCTTTGGGCCTTCAGGGCGCGGTATTCCGGCAGGTAGCGGCCGGCCTGGCGCATGATCCAGACGGGCGGGCGGTCGAGAGGCTGGCAGGCGCAGGCGGAGAGGAAACGTTCGCGGGAGGTCATGTGGTGTGGTTGGCCCAGTCACGGGGCTGGAGGAAAATGTCGTAGAGTTGCGCCTCGGGGGTGCCGGAGGCCGGTTTCCAGTCATAGCGCCAGGCCACGAGCGGGGGCAGGGACATGAGGATGGACTCGGTGCGGCCGCCGCTTTGCAGGCCGAAGAGCGTGCCGCGGTCGTAGACGAGGTTGAACTCCACGTAGCGGCCGCGGCGGTAGAGCTGGAAGTCGCGCTCGCGCTGGCCGTGCGGCGTGGCCTTCCGTTTCCGGAGGATCGGCAGATAGGCGGGCAGGAAGGCGTCGCCGACATTCTGCAGCAGCGCGAAGCTGGCATCAAAGCCGGGTTCGTTGAAATCGTCGAAGAAGAGGCCGCCGATGCCGCGCGGTTCGTTGCGGTGCTTCAGGAAGAAATACTGGTCGCACCACAGCTTGAACCGCGGGTAGGTCTCCGGGCCGGTCGGCGCGCAGGCGGCGCGGGCGGTGCGGTGCCAGTGCACGGCGTCCTCCTCAAAACCGTAATAGGGCGTCAGGTCGAAGCCGCCGCCGAACCACCAGATGGCCGCGTCGCCCTCGCCGGCCTGCAGGTAGCGCACGTTCATATGCGTGGTCGGCACGTAGGGGTTGCGCGGGTGGAGGACGAGCGAGACGCCCATCGCCTGGAAGCGCTTGCCGGCCAGGCCGGGCCGGGCGGCGGTGGCGGAGGCGGGAAGGGCCGCGCCGGTGACATGGGAGAAGCTGACGCCGGCCTTCTCGAACAGCGGGCCGTCGGCCAGGATGCGGGAACGGCCGCCACCGCCCAGGCCCGTGTGGGTCGTCTCGGTGCGCGTCCAGTCATCCGCCTGGAAACGGCCGCCATCCTCCTGCTCGAGGGCCGCGCAAATAGAGTCCTGCAAGGCGAGCAGGTAGCGACGGACGGCGTGAAGGTCGGGCGGCATGGCGTGGAGAGACGGTGAGCTAGTCACAAAGCATCGCAGAAATACACGAAAAAGCTCGGCGGGGGTTGGCGGATAGTCGCCATATCTTGCGTCGGGCGGGGGAGGGGCGCGGGGACTTGACGACTTTGGTATGGTTCGGGGTCGACAGGGCCCGGGGCCCCGTCTTCCCTCATCCTCCCGCGCATGAATTCCGCCGTCCTCACCACCGTCGCCGCCACCGGCTTCACCGTGGCGTTTTTCCACGCGGCGATCCCCACCCACTGGCTGCCATTCGTGCTGGTCTCGCGGGCCCGCGGGTGGAGCCGGGGCAAGACGCTGGCGGTCGCGGCCCTGGCCGGGCTCGGGCATATCGCTCTGACCAGCCTGCTTGGCCTGGTCATCGCGTGGTTTGGTTTCCAGCTGGATGAGCAACTCGGGCGCCTGTTCCCGTGGATTGCTGGCGGCATCTTGCTGGTGATCGGCCTGTATTATTTCTGGCGCCAGTGGCGCGGCGGCGTGGTGCACCATCACGTGCTCGGGGCGCACCACCACCCGAGCGAGCACTGCGGGCACGAGCACGACCACAGCCACTGGGACGAGGAACTGAAGGACAGCAGCCTCACGACGCCGAAGGAAGGCGACTGGGCGGCGATCAGCGGGTTGTTCGTGATGCTCACCTTGTCGCCCTGCGAGGGGTTTTTGCCGGTCTACCTCTCCGGCGTGCAGTTCGGTTGGCGCGGTTTCTTCGTGCTCAGCGGCATCCTCGCGGTGGCGACGCTGGCGGGCATGATGATCTTCACGTGGCTGACGCTCGTCGGGCTCGAGAAGATCCAGGTGAAGAGCTTCGAGCGCCACGAGGCCGGCTTGCTCGGCGGGTTGTTCACGCTGCTCGGGCTGCTGCTGATTTTGCTCGGGCACTGAGGATTATCGCCGGGGCGGGCAGTCCGGCTGTAGGTCGGGGTTTATCCCCGACGGGTTGGCCCTTGCGATGCGGGCCGGGTCGGTTAGGTTGGGACAGCGGCAACACCGTTGCCCCGGAGATTCCACCCCATGAATACCCCCGCGCGTTTGCTCCCGATTGCGGCGATCCTCAGCGCCCTGCTGGTTTTTTCCGGCTGTGCCACGACCAGCACGGCCCGGCGAACACCGGCCAAGTCGCCGGTGCAGGTCACCGTGGTGGAGAGCTCCAAGGGGCTTGAATTGACGCCGGAATTGCTGGCGGATCTCCGCCGTTCGGTCGCGAAATACCTGGCAGAGCAGG
This sequence comes from Lacunisphaera sp., assembly GCA_029945855.1. Classification (GTDB taxonomy): domain Bacteria; phylum Verrucomicrobiota; class Verrucomicrobiia; order Opitutales; family Opitutaceae; genus Lacunisphaera. The sequence continues at coordinate 18,816 of JAQSDJ010000154.1, read as the reverse complement.
GCTACAGCCAGGAAGGCGAGTATCTGGTGAAGGCCAACCTCACGCCCGGCCAGCCTGAGGAGACGGGACAGTGGGTGGTCATGCGGATTACCAACCAGCCGGCGAGAACCTTCACCCTGCTCGCGGCGTATCCGGGGGCGGACGATTTCTATCCCTACGACCACTACGGCTACTACAATTACGGTTATCCGAGTTTTGCGCGCTATGGTTATTATGATCCCCTCGATTTCGGCTGGGGCTACGGTGGCTATTATCCACCGACGACGGTGACGCCGCCCCGAGCCCACCCGCCGGGTGATAAGCATGAGAATCGCCCGCCGGGCACGCGCACCCGGTGGGACGGCAACCGCCCGGACAATAACCGCCCAGATCACAGCCGGCCGGATAATTCCCGGCCGCGCCCGTCCTATCCGCGCAACGACGACAGCCGGGACCGGCCCCGCGACCACAGCCCCGGTGGATCCGGTTCGGGGCATGGCGGTGGCGGTTCTTATTCCCCGCCGCCTGCACCCGCCTACAATCCTCCTCCGCCGAGCTATTCCCCGCCGCCTTCGCCGCCCCCGACCGCGGCGTCCGAGCGGAGTGCCAATACCCGGGGCGATCCGACCGAGGCGAGATAGGCGGAGGCTGCGGCCTGACGGTGGGTGGGTTTATCAAACCCGATTGCACGGAATTCTACAGGTCGGGGTTACTCCCCGACCGGGGGGGAACAACTGGCGGGCGTAAAGCCCGACCGACACCCGACTGACACGCGATCTGCGCTCTTTCCAAATAAAGCCGGGAAACGGAGTCAGCGCAGCCCGTTCAGCAGTTCGGCGGTGGCCTCGGGCTGGCGCCAGTTCACGACGTGGTCGCCTTCCATGATGATCACCGGCCAGCCGCGGGCCCGGGCGCGTTCGGCGGCGGCGAAGAAATCGTCGTCCTCCGGCTGCTTGCCCTTGTCGACGGTGAGGATGTAGGTGGCGGGGATTTTCGCCGCCGCCGGATTTTTCAGGACGATCGGGTCGGTGAAGGTTTTCAGCGGGTGCGGGACGTCCTTGGGGAACGGCTTGTCGGGCTTCACCCAGCCCGGGATCACGAAGCCATCCTTGGCCATCTTTTCGATCTCCGGCGCGCCCGTCCTCCGGATGGTCATGACGCTTTCGCCATTTTCCGGGACGAAGGCGTCCAGGTAGACGAGCCGCCTGATGCGCTCCGGGATGCGGTCGGCCACGCCGGTGATAACCATGCCGCCGTAGCTGTGGCCGAGGAGGATGACGTCGTGCAGGTTTTCGAAGAGAATGAAGTTCACGATGTCGTCGATGTGCGTGGCCAGGCCGATGTCGGCCCGGGCGGTGTGGAAATGCTCGCCGAGCCCGGGCAGCGACGGCCGGTAAACCAGCCAGCCCTTCGCCTCGAGAAGGGGCGCGACCTTCTTCATCTGCCAGCCCCCGGCCCACGCGCCGTGCACGCTGACGAGGACGGGCGGGTGAGCGGCGGTCGTGGGCTCCGCCGCCGGCAAGAGGACAACGCAGGCAAATCCGAGCAGGACGAGCAACAAACGGCTTTTCATAAATAATCAGGGTAGGTCAATATTCTGTTTTCGTTCGATCCAGTATTCCGGCCGGCGGTGCGAATGGCCGATGGCGATAATCCACACAATGTCACGGCGGACAATATAGGCGATGTAGTAAGGGAAGACGCGCAGGTTTACGCGGCGGTATCCGGCCGGTCGCAGGCGCGGCACCTCGGGATTCAGGGATACCCAAAGAATATGCTCGTCGGCTTCCCGCCAGAGCAGCCGGCCCAGTCCGGATTGCTGTTTCTCGTAGTAATCGACGGCGTCACGCAGTTCGAGCCGCGCCTCAGGGACGACCCGGATGGTCATGCGTCGTAGCGGGAATCCATTTCCTTCTGCAGCTCGTCATAGGCGATGCCCGGGACACGGCCTTCATCGACGGCTTTGATCCGAGCGCGGATTTCATCGTCCCATGACTGCTCGGTCTCGGCGAGGTTGCTGGTGGATTCCAAGTCGAGCAACACGCGAGCGAGGGCAAGCCGCTGTTCCTTGGGCAGCTTGGTGGCCTCTTGGGTCAGTGCCTCAATCCGAGTCATGGCAGAAAAGTAGCCGATAGGGCTGGTCAGTCAATGCCGGCTCAACGGGCGGATCAAACGCCAACCGGGGAGAGGATTTCCGCGGGTTCGCCCGGGGAGAAATCCGCACTTAGTGTTCATTTCAACCCCAGCTCGCTAGTAGGGGCGGTGCTCGTCGGCGCCCGCGGGCGGCGTCAAGCGCCGTTGCTACTCTATCGTTTTGAAATGAATGCTTATTTCCCGTCGAGGCGGCGGCCTTGGGCGGTCACGGCGACGAGTCGGGCGAGCCGGCGTTGGCGCGTTGCCACCTGCTTGGCGCTGGTCACCCAGTGGATGCAGAGGCGTTGGTAACCGGGGGGCTGGCTCCGCCAATGGGCCCAGGCTTTTTTGTTGGCGCGGAATATTCTTTCGCTGGCGGCGGGGAATTTCTGCGGGCGCTTTTCGAAGGAATAGATGCCGGTCTTATTGTCACTCCGGGCGCTGAACGCGGCGAGGCCGGCGGGCTGCATCTGGCCGGCGGCGGTGAGGCGCGCGACGTGGGCGACGTTGAGGTTGCTCCAGGTGCTGCCCGGTTTGCGCGGGGTGACGCGATGCGTGTAACTCACCTCGTCCACCCGCCGCTTCACGCCGTCGATCCAGCCGAAGCAGAGGAGTTCATCCAGCGCCTCCTGGTAGGTCGGGCCGCCCTTGCCGGAGTCCTTCTTGTAGAATCCGACCAACAGCTCGGTGGCCGTGGTGTGGTGTTTTTCCAGCCAGAGGCGCAAATCGGCGGCGGACTTGAAGTGGGTGGCTTTCATGGCTGGCGGGCCTTGGCGGCGGCCGATCGCCGTCGCTTCGGTTGCGGCGTGATGCCGATACGGGGATCGCGGCGGGCGGCCAGTCTGACCAGCCGGACGGCGGATGGCTCAAACTTGTCCGCCGACTCCGGCAGATAAAGCCACTTGGGCAGGATGGGGTGGGGCTTGAGGTCGCTGAACTCGGCCAGCAGCGCGTCGTGGTGCGGCCGGTCGGTGCAGACGAGCACCCCGCGCCAGGGCTCGGTTTTCGCGGCGAAGCAGAAGACCATCCGCCCATCAAGATACGCCGCCCGGGTGCCGAACATCGGGCGCAGCAGAAAAGTCGGATCGCCCTCCAGCGGCTCCCAGAGCCAGGCATGGCGGTGGACGACCCGCACGCGATCGAGTGCTTTTCCGTGAGGCTCGCGCATGACGGTCAGAATGCAGCCCGCGCCGCCGACCGGCAAGCGGTCTTTACTTGCCGGATTGTTCCGGCGGAAGCGTGTGCAGCTTCAGGTCGGGATTCTTCTCGCTGAAATAGCGGGTGGTCCACTCGTTCGGGAAGAGGACGACCGGATGGTCGAACTTGTCGGCCCCGAAGCTGACGCCGGTGGCGATGATGAACCGGGAATAGTCGATGCCCTTCGGCCCCTTGTAGACGGCGGGGATGTCCACCCAGCGGATGACGGTCCACGGCGTGGGGGTCAGCTTGCACTCGGCGTTATATTCGGACTGCAGGCGCCACTGCACGACCTCGAACTGCAGCGGGCCGACCGCGGCGAGGAGCGTGGCGCCGGCGGGGGCGTTGCGGGCGGTGAAGGACTGGACGACGCCCTCCTGCAGCAGCTGCTCGAGGCCGGCGCGGTATTTCTTGGCGTCGCCGCTGTTCGGGTTGGAGATGTAGGTGAAGACCTCCGAGGGAAACCGCGGGATCTCGTCGTAGCAGATGGTGCGGTCGTCGGTGAGCGTGTCGCCGATGCCGAACTCGCTGTGGCCGACCAGGCCGATGACGTCGCCCGGCCAGGCCTCGTCGACGGTCTCGCGCTCGCGGCCGAAGAGCTTGTGCGAGGAGGAGAGGCGCACGGACTTGCCGGTGCGCTGGTGGGTGACGACCATGTCGCGGTCGAACTTGCCCGAGCAGACGCGGCAGAACGCGATGCGGTCGCGGTGCTTCGCGTCCATGTTGGCCTGGATCTTGAAGATGAAGCCGGAGAACTTCGGGTCGTCGACCGGCACCTGCCGCGCGACGGTCGGCGAGGCGAGGCCCGGCACAGTGATGCTGACGGAGGTGCGCGGGGCGGGGGGCACGGAGTCCTGCAAAAAGCCGTCGAGCAGGAGCTGGATGCCGAAATTGTTCACGGCGGAGCCGAAATAGACCGGCGTCTGCCGGCCGCCCTGCACGGCGGCGAGGTCGAACGGATGGCCGGCGCCGTCGAGCATCTCGAGCTGCTCCTTCACGGCGGCATAGGTGTCGTCGTCGAGTTTTTCCCGGACGGCGGGATCGTCGAGCGAGGCGACGCTGACGGGGGCCTGGAACTTGCCGCCGGGGACGCGCTCGAAGAGATGGACCTGGCGGGTGCGGCGGTCGAACACGCCCTTGAACTGCGGGCCGCTGCCGAGGGGCCAGATGACGGGCGAGGACTGCAGGCCGAGGACGCTCTCGAGCTCGTCGAGGAGGTCGAGCGGGTTGCGCGTCGGCCGGTCGCACTTGTTCATGAACGTGAAGATCGGGACGCCGCGGCGGCGGCAGACCTCGAAGAGCTTGCGCGTCTGCGCCTCGACGCCCTTGGCGGCGTCGATGACCATGAGGGCGGCGTCGACGGCGGTGAGCACGCGGTAGGTGTCCTCGGAGAAGTCCTTGTGGCCGGGGGTGTCGAGCAGGTTGACGGCGCAGCCGGCGTAGTCGAACTGGAGGACGGTGGACGAAATGGAGATGCCGCGCTGTTTCTCGAGTTCCATCCAGTCGGAGGCGGTGGCGCGCTGGTTCTTGCGGGCGGTGACGGCGCCGGCGAGGTGGATGGCGTTGCCGTAGAGCAGGAACTTCTCGGTCAGCGTCGTCTTGCCCGCATCGGGGTGCGAGATGATCGCAAAGGTGCGACGGCGGGCGATTTCCTGGGCGGGAGACACGGAGGGAGTGAAGGTGAAAGTGAAGGTGGCCGGCGCGGCGCCGGGGAATTGGTGAGGAAACGCGGCGGAGGCGGGGGAGGGAAGCCTGAATTTTGGGCCGGGACGCTTCCGGTGTAAGCTTTTGCGGCCGACGGGAATCCCGCCGGCCGCTTGGCGGATGACGTAGGATGACCCAGGTGCCGATCAGCCGTCGCGCAAGCAGCGCCGAGTGAATCACCCTGCGACCGGCTAAAGCGCGGGCCAGATGTGCCGATGAAGCATTTATGAGCGTTTGGATGCTGATTGCCTTGGTTGTGGGAGGTATGCACCTGGCCGGCTTGCTGGCGCTGGTCGGTTGCGCCTTGTGGGCCCCCGAGGGCTACGAGGACGAGGACGGCTTCCATCTCGGTCGCCAGCCGGCCTCACTGGAGAGCATCCTCTTGGACGAGCTGCCCAACCGCTGCCGCCTCATCCAATCATGATGATCGCATTCAATTCCCTTTTCCCGATGGCGATGGGCCTGCTGTGCATCGGCTGCGTCATCACCCTGATCGGGCTCTACCTGTTCCGCGACGTGGCGGAGAGGGAGGCCTTCACACGCCAACGGCTAGGCCGCCGTGCGGCGGACGGGGTCCCGGGCCAGCCGCCCAGGCGGAGTTCGCCGGTGTCCGTGACGATGGGCCGGCGGTGCGTTTTTTTAGCTTCTAAGTGCCGGCAAAGCCCCGGAGTATCGCGGGCGTGTCCGTCTCCCTGAAGCTCAAGCCCAACGTCAAATCCCGCGTCCTCGCCGGCCACCCCTGGGTGTTCGCCAACGAGTGCGAGGCCCTGCTGCCCGCCGAACACGACGGTGAGGTCGTGGATTGTCGCGACCGGACCGGCCGATTCCTCGGCACGGGCATCTACAACAGCAAGTCGCAGATCGTCTGGCGGCGGCTGAGCCGCGACCGGGTGGCGCTCGACGAGGCCTACCTGCGCGGGGCGCTGACCAAGGCGCTCGCCCGCCGGGCCGGTTTGGGGGATTTCAAGCGGCTGGTGTGGAGCGAATCCGACGACCTGCCGGGCGTCGTCGTGGACCAGTTCGGCAGCACCCTCGTGGCGCAGATCCAGACCCTCGCGATGGAAAAGCGCGCGGCGCTGCTCAGCGACCTGCTCGCGGAGCTGGTCCAGCCGGCCGAGATCATTTTCCGCAACGATGCGAACATCCGCAAACTCGAGGGCCTGGCCGTCGAGGTGCACACGCGCACGGGCACCGCCTGGGAACCGCGCTGGGTGAACATCGACGGTTTCAACTACTGGCTCGATCTGCAGGGCGGGCAGAAGACCGGATTTTATCTCGACCAGCGGCAGCAGCACGCGGTCGTCGCCCGTTATGCTTCGGGCAAGCGCGTGCTCGACGCGTTCTGCAACCAGGGCTCCTTCGCGCTGCACTGCGCGCGGGCCGGTGCGGCGAGCGTGCTCGGGCTCGACAGCGCCTTTGATGCGGTCGGCCAGGCCAAGAAGAACGCCGAGCACAACGGGTTGAAGGCGGATTTCCTGGGGGCGAATGTCTTCGACTGGTTCACCGCGCAGCGCGAGGCCGCGCCGGCCTGGGACCTCGTCATCCTCGACCCGCCGCCGTTCGCGAAATCCAAGTCGGCGCTGGAAGGGGCCCTGCGCGGCTACAAGGAGATCAACCTGCGGGCGATGAAGGCGCTGACCCCCGGCGGCGTGCTGGCGACCTACACCTGCTCGCACCACATGCAGGATGCGCAGCTGCGCGAGGTGCTGGCCGAGGCGGCGACGGACGCCAAGCGCCGGGTGCACGTGCTGGAGCATTGCCACCAGCCGCCGGATCACCCGGTGCTCGTGACGATGCCCGAGAGCGAATACCTGCGCGGGTATATTTTGCGGGTGGAGTGAGGGTAAAGCGCGACCTGCCTCAGTCTGAATGATGCAGTTGAATCGGGGTGGAACCGGTCCTCCGTGACCGGTTTGCCTTGGCGTGCGTCCAACAACCCGTCCGGAGGACGGGTTCCACCACTTCAGCGCTGCTTGGCGGCGTCGTCCAGGTTCCGGCGGGTGATGCGCAGCTGCTCGAGTTCCGTCTCCAGGGCCTGCAGGGCCGTCTCGGTCACGGGCCGCTTCATGGCCTCGAGCACCGCGCGCTCGGTCTCCATGAGGCTGACGCGGGTGGCGGCGACGGCGGAAAGATGATCGGCGGAGTTGCCGCCGAAGATGGCGGCGGTGGTGGCGACTTTCCGGTTGTTGAGGGCCCGGTCCAGTTCGGTGGACTTCACCTTCTTCTTCTCGCGGGTGATCTGCTTGTCGAGTTTGACGAGGGTCCGGTCGATCTCCCGGATGCGGTCGGCCGTGACTTGGATGGTCGGGAGGACGATGGGTTCGGCGTTGGCGACCTTGGACTCCGGCTGCGCCGGTTCCTTCGCTGGTTCGTCGGCGCCATACAGGGACGCGACGGCGGCGGCGGCAAGGATGAGCAGGAGGCGAGGGAAGCGGGTGCGTTTCACAGGTGAGCAGGTAGTGCCGGGTGTGACCCCGGGCAAGGCCAGATGTTCGCGGGCAGAGCGGCAAAGAACAACCGTCAGCGGTGTCCGTATCAGCATGGGTTAGTCCGAGTCACTTGAGGCTGGTGGGATTAGCTCGCTTTTGGGTCGAATACCATGGGTCTCAAAGGCGCACATGCTCACCCGCCTGAGTTCTTCATCGTGGGGGAATAGCCGGATTCCTTCTTCTAGAACCGTCAAATCCGCATAGCTTGCCCGCAATATGGTCGAGTTCCACACCCGGGCGATTGCCTTGTAGGTTTCGACCACCACCGGTCTGCGTGCGTGAGCCGAAGCCAATATGGTCAACACCGCCACCGTGGTATCGCGGTCGAGCTGGGGTGAATTGGGCGGGACAACAGCTTGACGATACAGGATATCGGCTAACGCAAGTTTTGCACGGGTTGTCGTGCCTCCCCTCTGGTCGGAATTTGCCAAGAGGGGTAGAGCTGATGCCACGTCTCCGCTTTGGAAATAAAGCAGACCGAGCAAGGAATTCAGCTTGGGATCATCGCTTGCCTTGGCCGCCCGGATGATCGGCCCGATGGCGGAGGGTAAGGTCTCATTAACGTCGGCCCGTTCGTCTTTCTGAGCCGCCTGCATCTGCCAATTACCCAGGATCCGCGCGATCTCACCCTGTGTCGCCCGCCTCAAGTTCAAGCGGATCGCCTTTCCCTTGCGGTCCGGGTCGGCGATCGGAAAGAAAATCTCCTGGCTGCCAGATTTTTTGATGTAGTCGATTATTTCGCGTTCTGCGTCCGGAAATGTGAGCCCGAAGCACGCTTGAAAGACATCTTCCTGAACTGATCCGACGGACGAGAGCTTCGCATATCGCCAGAACTGTGCCTCTGTCTCTTTGGCGGCTTTCCGGCCCCACAACGCCCACCGGCAAAATATCGCGGCTTGCGCAACGAAGCGAATTTCGGGAGGGGTGGGTGCGTTCTCATCCGCGACGGTGTCATTGAAGAATTTGCGGAGAGGGATCAGATCAATGGACTTCAAGCGTCTGTCGCCTGGGTTGTCATGCATTGAGGAAGTATCAGGGGCGGGTAGCTTGGCGCGGTCGGTCTGTTTGATGAACACAACCTCGGACAGGATACCCCGATCTCCAAACAGCCCTTCTTTCAGCCAACGTGGCGGTTGCGGGATATTTTCGAGGAACCTATATCCTACGTATGTCGTATCGACCTCCCACGTTCCTGTGAGAGCGCTGAAATTGATCGCGTAAATGAGGGAGTCTCGGTCGCTCCGCGTTTGGCTACCTGGTGTCGTTCGAGCCCTGAGGGACAAGCGTTCGTTGCCGGGATGAAATCTGACGGGGTTTGGGGCGAGGGCCGAGTTCCGCGGTTGATCCCTGAATAAGATAACCGTCATCGGCTCGGAGCGCTTCACGAGAAGGGAAGCCGGGATAAGGGTATTACCCCGCCGCAGACCGGCGAGAACCTCTCGCGTAAGATCGGCCGAGCACGCCGTCAGGACCTCGAATTCGTCGGTGATGCAATACTGCCATTCGGAGTCATAGCGGGCGGCGGTGACGACGAAGGGGTCCAAGCGTAGCAGCTCCTCACCGTTGAGCCGGGAGGCAAATGCGGCTACCGCCAGCATCATGATCAGGGGTAGTCTGCTCTTTAGATGTGCTTTGGTGCCTGCCATTCCTGCTGGGGGAGCGTGACGTCCAATGATGGAGAATACTGGCGGCATGGAGAGCTGATAGGCCGGCGGGGTGGGGGCGGAAACACAGAAAAGGCCGGGCCTGGCGGCCCGGCCTTTCTGGTGTGTGTGTTACGAAGCGTGCTAGTTGTGTTAGGTCAGGCCTCGATGCCGGTGGTTAAAGCAGGAGGCATGCCGGACACAGCTCAGAGTCGGCCGCCGTAGATCGCGCTGGCGCCGAGCTCTTCCTCGATGCGGAGGAGCTGGTTGTATTTCGCGACGCGGTCGGTGCGGCTGGCGGAACCCGTCTTGATCTGGCCGGCGTTGGTCGCGACGGCGATGTCGGCGATCGTCACGTCCTCGGTCTCGCCCGAGCGGTGCGAGATGATGGTCGTGTAGCTGTGCCGCTGCGCGAGCGCGATGGCGTCGAGCGTCTCGGTGAGCGAGCCGATCTGGTTGACCTTGACGAGGATCGAGTTGGCCGTGCCGGTGTCGATGCCCTTCTGGAGGAACTCGACGTTGGTGACGAAGAGATCGTCGCCGACCAGCTGGATCTTGCTGCCGAGCGCGTCGGTGAGCTTTTTCCAGGTCGTCCAGTCGCCCTCGGCGCAGCCGTCCTCGATGGAAACGATCGGATACTTGGCAACGAGGTCCTTGTAGTAGGACACGAACTGGTCGCCGGTGAAGGCGCGGCCGGAGGATTTTTTGAAGACGTAGCTCTTGCTCTCCTTGACGTAGAACTCGGAGGCGGCGACGTCGAGGGCGAGGAAGATGTCCTTGCCGAGCTTGTAGCCGGCGCCTTTGACGGCTTCGGCGATGGCGTCGAGCGCGTCGGTGGTGGAGGCGAGGTTGGGGGCGAAGCCGCCTTCGTCGCCGACGGCGGTCTGGAGGCCCTTGGCCTTGAGGACCTTTTTGAGGGAGTGGAAGACCTCGGCGCCGGCGCGGAAGGCCTCGGCGAAGGAATTGAAGTTCTTCGGGACGATCATGAACTCCTGGAAGTCGATGGGGGCGTCCGAGTGGGCGCCGCCGTTCATGATGTTCATCATCGGGACGGGCAGGACCTTGGCGTTGGGCCCGCCGAGGTATTTGTAGAGCGGGATGCCGGCGGCGGCGGCGGCGGCCTTGGCGGTGGCCATGGAGACGCCGAGGATGGCGTTGGCGCCGAGCTTCGACTTGGTGGCGGTGCCGTCGAGCTTGATCATGGCGCGGTCGACGCCGGTCTGGTCGAAGGCGTCGTAGCCGAGCAGCGCCGGGGCGATCTTCGCCTTGACGTTGCCGACGGCCTTGAGGGTGCCCTTGCCGCCGTAGCGGGCCTTGTCGCCGTCACGCAGCTCGATGGCCTCGTGTTCGCCGGTGGAGGCGCCGGAGGGCACGGCCGCGCGGCCGAAGGCGCCGCAGGCGAGCTTGACGTCGACCTCGACGGTGGGATTGCCGCGGGAATCGATGATCTCGCGGGCGGTGATGGCAGTGATGGTTGTATTCATGCGGTTAAGGGGCCGTAAGGCACGTGGCGTGCCATAAGGAAGAGACTGTCTACCACACCCCCGGCACCGACTCAAGCGTGGGGCGGTCGGGAGGCCCCAATTCTATAGAGGAACTTCTGGAGGGCAGTAGGCGGCTTGGGCACGAACTCCGCGGGCAGCTGGTCGGCGTGGCCGTGGCGGAGGGCGGCCCCGATGGGCGTGCCCCCGTTGTAGTTGCGGATCAGCAGGGTCGCGCGGTTGAGGAATTCGCGCGGAATTTCATTCAGGTGGCCCTCGACCGCGGCGGCGTGCAGGGGCGTGTCGCCAAAATCGTTGCGGCTGATCAGCAGGTCGACCGTCAGCCGGTCGGGTGGGATCTGGCCGATGTTGCCCGACTCGGCCGCGGCGTGGATCGGGGTGTGGCCGGACTTGCTCGCCATGACGAGATTGTCGTGGGTGAGCAGGGCGGGGGGAATCTGGTCCAGGTGTCCGGCGATGGCGGCGGCGTGCAGGCAGGTGTCGTGGTTGGCCGTCTTCGCGAGCAGGGCCTCCGCCGTGAGCAAGGCCGCCGGCAGCTGGTCGAGGTGCCCGTTGAAGGCCGCGACGTGGAAGACCGTCTCGCCGCTGATGTTGGTGGCGAGGAGATTTTCCAGCGTGATGAATTCGGCCGGGAAGCGGTCCAGCGTGCCGGCCTCGGCGGCGACGTGCAGGAGATTGTTGCCGTGGTCGGTCTTGATGAGGACGAGTTCCCGGCTGAGCATGCCCGCAGGCACCTGGCCGAGCGTGCCGGCGGCGGCGGCCTGATGCAACGGCGTGTAGCCGCTGTTCGAACGATTGAGGAGATTGTCCCGCGTGAGCAACGCCCCCGGCACCTGATCAAGGAAACCGTTGCGCGCGGCGAGGTGGACCGGGGTGTAGCCGGCATCATTCTTCTGCAGCAACGCCTCCGCGGTGAGCACGGCGCCGGGCACCTGGCCGATATGCCCATACTTTGCGGCAATGTGCACGGCGGTGTTGCCTGACGCATTGCCCTTGGTCAGGTTCTCTGCCGTGAGCAAGGCGGGCGAAAGTTGGGGAAGGGTGCCCTCGCGGGCGGCTGCCTGAAAATCAATCTGGTCCATGCCGGAGCTTCAGGAAACACGCGGAGAAACCGTCAGGCAAACTAATATGCTGGGATAGGGCCGGTTAGGCCCTACCAACCGGCCCGGTTTGGGTTTGCCAAGCCACCCGGTGGTCGCAACGTTGCGGGCTGATGACCACGCCGGTTACTGTTCCCCCGACCGCCAAGCCCAAGCTGGGAGCAGTGCTCCTGATCGACGATGAGAAGCCGTTGCTTTCGCTCTTTCAGGAGGCGCTCTCGCCTCATTTCGAGGCTGTGATCGCGACGAGCGCGAAGGAGGCCGGCTATCTGATGCACAAGAAGGAATTCAAGGTTGTCGTCTGCGACCACCTCATGCCCGGGGGCAACGGCCTGAGCTTTCTCGTGCATGCCCGGGAGGAATATCCCGACACGCAGCGGGTGCTCGTCACCGGCTACATGAAGCCCGAGATGCTGCTGCGCAGCGTGAACGAGGCCGCCCTTTACCGCTATCTGCTCAAGCCCGTCTCCCTCCCCGAACTGATCAAGACGGTGCAGGAGGCGGCCAAGCTCCACGACCAGGCGGTGGCGGCGCGCAGCGTCTGAGGTGCGGGTGGGCCAGCGAGCTTGCTCGCGCCGAAACTGCGCCTGCCAGCAGGCCGCCCACCAACTCAGTCGTAGCGCCGGCGCAGGTTGCTTGGCAGCAGGCCGAGTTCCTCGCGGTATTTCGCCACCGTGCGGCGCGCGATCTTCAGGCCCTTGGCCTCCAGCAGGCCGACGATCTCCTGGTCGCTCAGCGGCTTGCCTGGATCCTCGGCAGCGACGATGTCGGCGATCTTCTCCTTCACGCTGGTGTTGGCGACCGACTCCCCGGTGTCGGACTGGTAGCCCGAGGTGAAGAAATACTTCATCTCGAACACACCGTGCGGGGTCTTGATGAATTTGTTGGCGAGCGCGCGGCTGACCGTCGTCTCGTGCACGCCGATGATGTCGGCGATCTGCGTCATCGTGAGCGGCTTCAGCTTGGCGACCCCCTCCGCGAAGAATTCCTCCTGGTGCTTGATGATCTCGCGGGTGATGCGCTCGATGGTGCGCTGGCGCTGTTCGATGGCGTTGATGATGAATTTGCCCGAGCGCAGCTTCTCGCGGAGGTAGTCGCTCTCCTGCTTGGACAATTTCCCCTTCGCGATGAGATCCTTGTAGGTGTTGCTCAGGCGCAGGCGCGGGATGTAGTCGTGGTTGAGCGAGATCTTCCACTCCTGGCCGTCGCGCTCGACGGTCACGTCGGCCACGACGACGCGGTTGGCGTCGTCGGCAAAGCGCCGGCCGGGCGCCGGGTCGAGCGTGCCGATCTCCTCGATGGCCTCCTGGATGACCTCGGGCGCGAGGCCGGTCTTGCGGGCGAGGTCCGGGATGCGGCGGCGCACCAGCAGCTCGAAATGGTCGCGGATGATGCGGGCGGCGACGGACTTTTCGCGGCCCTTCAGGCCGAGCTGGATGAGGAGACAGTCGGCGAGGCTGACCGCCCCGATGCCGGCCGGGTCGAAGGTCTGGAGCAGCTTGGCGGCCTCCTGCACGGTGCCGAGCGGCAGTTGCGCGAGGAGCGCCAGGTCGGAGAGGCTGGCGGTCAGGTAGCCGCGGTCGTCGAGGCTGCCGACGAGAAAGCGCAGGGCCTCGAGGATCGGCGGGGTGCAGTCGGACTGCTCGGCCTGCCCCATGAGGTGTTCCTGGAGCGAGGTCTCGGTGGTGAGCGAGTCGTAGAAATGCTGCCGGCGCTCATCCTCCTCGCCGGTGGTCTGGCGCACGCCGCCGGTGTCCGACATGTGGTCCTTCCAGTCCTGCCCGATCTTCTCGAGCACCTGGAAATCCTTGGAGAAATCCATCTCCTCGCGCGTGTCATCGGTGGGCGCGTCCTTCTCGTCCCCGCTCGTGGCGGTTTTTTCGAGGCTGACGTCGTCCATCGGCATCTCCTCGAGGGTGGGGTTGGCCTGCAATTCCTCCTGGATGGCCGCGCGCAGGTCGAGCGCGGCGACCTGGAGGATCTTCAGCGACTGCCGCATCTGCGGCGCCAGCACGAGCGACTGCGTCTGCCGCTGGTGGAAACCCTGATGGAGTCCGGGACCGCTCATGCGTGCACAGGGTTACCGCTGGCTGTCGAGCGAGGAGACGCGGGGAAGTAGAGGCGGGGGGACGGCGGGACGGGAGCCGGGGGGCTGGGGCGGGAAGACTTCGGCGAGGTAGACGGCCAGCTTCTCGTTGGTCGGGCCGTAGCGGTCGCTGTAGAGGTAGAGTTCGAGGTCCGTGAGCAGCTCGAAGGCGGACTGGTAGCGCTTGTCGCGGTCGCGCTGGAGGGCCTTCTGGAGGATGGTGTCCAGCTTGGGGTCGATGTCGGCGCGCAGGGCGGGGAAATCGGGAATGGGCATCGTCAGGATGCTGCGGCGCGACTCCAGGCGGGTGGCGCCCCGGAAGATGTTTTTCCCGAGCAGGATCTCGGTCAGCACGATGGCGAGGGAGAACAGGTCGGAGCGTCCGTCGGTTACCGCGTAGCTGGCGCCCTCGGGGGAGAGATACTCGTCCTTGCCCGGGATCACCTTGCCTTCCTCATTATACATCAGGTCCAGGGCCTTCGCGATGCCGAAGTCCGTGAGCTTCACGTCGCCCTCGATCGCGAGCATGACGTTCTTGGGGTTCACGTCGCGGTGGACGATGCCGAGGAGGCGGCCTTCGCTGTCCCGCTTGTTGTGGGCGTAGCTGAGGCCGCGGCAGACGCGCGAGGCGATGAACACCGCCATGTCGATGGGCACGGGGCGGCCGAGCTCGGAGTGGCGGTCGATGAATTGCTCGAGGTTCACCCCGCGCACGAATTCCATCGTCATGAAATACTGCCCGCCGATCTGGCCGAGGTGGTAGGTTTGGACGATGTTGGTGTGGATGAGGTCGGCGACCAGACGCGCCTCGCCGATAAAATTCTTCTGGAATTCCGGGATGGCGGAATACTCCTCGCGAATGAGCTTGATGGCGACGACCTTGCGGAAACCGCCCGTGCCCTTCTGCAATGCCTCGTAAACCAGGCCCATGCCGCCTTCGGCCAGCTTGTTGGTCAGCTCGTATTGAAGCTCGTTGAAGATGTGTTTGAGCGCGGTTGACGGCACCTCTGTAGAAAAACGCCGGTTTTACCGGGTGGCAAGAACTCATCGGGGGTATTTGCACGCTTCCTGCTAGCGGATCTTTCCGCAGCGGGACGGGCCGGTTGACAGCGAGACGAACCGGCCTAGCTTCCGCCGCATGATCACCCTCACCGCCCGCGCCGCCCGTCAGGTGCAGACCATGCATGCCGCCCAGGGCGATGCTTCGAAGCGCCTCCGGGTTTTCGTGGAGAGCGGCGGCTGCTCCGGCTTCGAATACGGCATGTCCTTCGACTTGCCGAAGGCGGATGACCAGCAACTTGTCAGCGAGGGCGTGGAGGTGCTGGTGGATCCGACCAGCCTGGCCTATCTCAAGGGCACGAGCATCGATTTCGACGACGGCCTGCACGGCAAGGGTTTCGAGATCAAGAATCCCAACGCGCAGAGCACCTGCGGTTGCGGGAAGTCGTTCAACTGACGCGCGAATGATTTGTAGGTCGGGGTTTATCCCCGACACCCCCTGGATTGAATTGTCGGGCCCATAAAGCCCGACCTGCACTCCGCTCCTACGCCCGCGCCTCGTGCAGGGCCACGATGCCGAAGGTGAACGGCGTGGCGCGGACGTCGCTGAAACCCGCGCGCCGGATCTCTTCGCTCATCTTGGCGCGGTCGGGAAAGGACTCGATGGAGCCGCCGAGGTATTCGTAGGCCGACCGGTCGCCGGTCACCCGCCCGGCCACGAGGGGCAGGACGAACTTCAGGTAGGCGTAGTAGAACGGGCGGAACCAGAAATACGGCTGCGAGAATTCCAGCACGAACAGCCGGCCGCCGCGACGGAGCACGCGGCGCATCTCGGACAAAGCCTGGTGCCGGTCGGCCATGTTGCGCAGACCGAAGGAAATGGTGAGGGCGTCAAATGCGGCGTCGGGCAGGGGGAGGGCCATGCCGTCGCCCTGTTTGAATCCGATTTTCGTCCAGCGGGGGTTGGCCGCCCGCTTGCTGACCGCTTCATCCAACATGGGCTGGCAGAAATCCATGCCGATGACCTCGACCCCCCGCGGGAGCCCGTCCGCCAGGGCAAAAGCCACGTCCCCGCTCCCGGTGGCCAGGTCGAGCACGGCGCCCGGTTGGGTGTCGCGCACCGCCCGCACCAGCCATAACCGCCACCAATGATCCACCCCCCCGCTAAGCAGGTGGTTCGCGAGGTCGTAGCGACCGGCAATGCGGGCAAACATGGAGTTGACGGCCTTGGGATCGGGCATGTTTAGGCCCCTTAGCCTTTGTGTGGCTTTGCGGTTGACGCAAGCACTGGGTAGTGAATTATTTGTGGCTGTAACCACTTAGGTATTAATATCAACCCACGTCTCGCCATGTCGACCAACCTAACCAAACGTGAAATCGTGCTGGAAATCTATGAGAAGACCGGTTTCCCGCAGAAACAAATCCAAGACACGGTTCAGATGACCCTCGACATCGTGATGGATGCCTTGGCCGCCGGCCGCAACGTCGAGCTCCGCAACTTCGGCGTCCTCGAAGTCCAGGTCCGCAAGGCCCGGGTCGGTCGCAATCCGAACAAGCCGGAGACCGAGGTCGTCATCCCCGAGCGCGCCGTCGTCAAGTTCAAGTCGGGCAAGATTCTCAAGCAGAAGATCAAGCAACTGAGCCTCGACAAGCTGCGCAACAATCCGCCGCCTCCGGCCACGGCCTGAGCGCGCACCCAGTCGCAGCGAGGCATGGCCGGCTTCCAGTCGCTTCCGGGCTTCCGGGATTTTTATCCGGAAGACTTTTCCCGCCGTCAGCATATCTTCCGCACCTGGCGGCAGGCCGCGTCGGCTTTTGGTTTTCAGGAATACGATGCGCCGGTCCTCGAGCCGCTTGACCTCTACAAGACCAAGTCGGGCGACGAGATAGAGGCGCAGCTTTTCAGCTTCACCGACAAGGGCGGGCGCGAGGTTGCCCTCCGGCCCGAGATGACCCCGACGGTATGCCGCATGGTCGGCGCCAAGGCCGGCGCCCTCAAGCGGCCGATCAAGTGGTTCAGCGTCGCCGAATTCTACCGCTATGAGCGCGCCCAGAAGGGCCGGCTCCGGGCTTTCAACCAGTTCAACGCCGACATTTTTGGCGAAGCCGGCCCCGAGGCCGAGATCGAGCTGATCGCCCTCCTCATCCAGTGCCTCGCCGGCTTCGGGCTGACCAAGGACGATTTCTCCATCCGGCTCAGCGACCGCGATCTGTGGTTCTTCTATCTGGAGGCGCTCGGCTACAATCTTGTAGAGTCGCGCGCACTGCTGACCGCTATCGACCGCTATGAGAAGGCAGGCGACAAGGCATTTGACGAATTTAAGTCCTCGCTGTCAGGCGACCGACTGGAGGAATTTCCACACAAGGTGCAGGCGATAACCGGATTTATGAAAATTCGGACGATCGAGGCTCTTGTGGAGGAAATCAGAATGTTCCATCGGCCAAACCTGAATGCCCGGTTGGATGACTGGCGCAAGGTGCTGGCCGGCGTCACCGCTATGGGCCTCGGCGATTTCATCACCGTCGACCTCAGCGTCGTGCGCGGGCTGGCCTACTACACCGGTTTTGTCTTCGAGGCCTTTGACCGAAAGGGCGACCTCCGCGCGCTGGCCGGCGGCGGCCGCTACAACGATCTCGTGAAGAAACTCGGCGGGCCGGACCTGCCGGCCGTCGGCTTCGCCATCGGCGACGTGACGACCGGCCTGCTGCTCGAGCAGCGCGGGCTGACACCCGCCTACGTCACCGCGCCTGACGTTTATGCCGTCATCGGCGGCGAGCCGGAGCGCCAGGCGGCCTTCGCCGACATCCACGCGCTGCGGGCCGCGGGCTTTCGCGTCGACTATCCGTTCAAGGAACTGGCCTTCGGCAAGCAGTTCAAGGCCGCGTCCGAGTCCGGCGCAAAACTGGCGCTCATCTACGGTGGCGACGAACTCGCCAAGGGCGTCGTGAAGATCCGGAACCTGACCGACCGCTCAGAACGCGAGGTGCCGCGGGACCAGGTCGTCGCCAGCGTGCGGGAAACCCTCGCTGCCCGATAAATCGTCACCGCCTGTCATTCTGAGCGCAGCGAAGAATCCAGAATGACGTCCGTGGCGCCTCTCGTGATGGATCCTTCGCTTCGCTCAGGATGACATGCAAAAAATGCCCGACTTCATCCTAAGCCTCGGCCGCATAGTCCTGCTTCTGGCGGGGGCCTACGTCATCATCGCCTTCGCCGCGCACTTCCTGTCGCTGGCGATGATTTTTCCGCGGCCGCCCGTGAAATACGAGCTGACGTCCGACTACGTCCAGCTGACCGCCTCCGATGGCGTGAAACTCGCGGCCCGGCACTGGCCCAATCCGTCGGCGAAATACACGCTGCTCTACCTGCACGGCAACTACGAGGACCTCGGCAGTCTCGCGGACTACATGCCGCAGTTTCTCTCCGCCGGCTACGCGGCGTTCGCGCTGGACTACCGGCGCTACGGGCTCAGCGAGGGCGTTCCGACCGAGGCGAACACCTGCGCCGATGCCATTCTGGCCTATGACTACATGCGCACCACGTTGGGCATCCCGGCCGACCGCATAATCATCTTCGGCTATTCGCTCGGCGCCGGGCCGGGCGTCGAGGTCGCGCGGCAGCGGCCGGCGGCGGGATTGGTGATGCAGGGCGCGTTTGTCAGCGCCTATCGGGTGATGACGAAAATCCCGGTCTTCCCCGGCGACAAGTTCCGGAACCTCGCCAAGCTGCCGGGACTGAAGCTGCCCGTGATGGTCATCCATGGCACGGCCGACGACACGGTCCCGTTCTGGCACGGGCAAAAACTTTACGACGCCATCACCGCGCCCAAGGCGAAGCTCTTCGTCGAGGGTGGTCCGCATGCCGGCCTCGGCGACTTCACCGGCCCGCGCTACGCGGAGGAGCTCCGGAAGTTCACGGATTCGCTGCGGTGATCTGTATGGAGGCGGGACTATCAGTCCCGCGAAGCATGGGCTGAGCTGCCG
>JAQSDJ010000153.1 GCA_029945855.1 Lacunisphaera sp. | reverse complement strand
TGCAGGCGGCGTGGGATGGCGAGCCAGCGGTACAACCCGATCTGGCCTTTGCCGATCCGCGCCAGGCCGCACTCGGCTGGCGGATCCTGGTGCCCGAAGAGCTGTCGCGCCAGCTCGCCGACCTGATCGGCGCGGCGCGCTCGGCGGTGTTCGTGTGGAGCATGGGCATCACGCAGCACTCCTTCGGCGGCGATGCGGTGCAGATGATCCTCAACGTTGCGCTGGCCCGCGGGTTCCTCGGCCGGGAGTTCTGCGGCGTGATGCCGATCCGCGGGCACTCCTCGGTGCAGGGCGGCGCGGAGATGGGCGCCTACGCCACGGCGTTTCCGGGTGGCAAGGCGGTCACGCCGGTCAACGCCGCGGCGCTCGGCGCGCATTACGGCTTTCCCGTGCCCGACTGGCCCGGCCTGACCACGACGGAAATGGTGGAGGCGGCGGCGCGAGGCGAACTCGACGTGTTCTACCTGCTCGGCGGGAATTTCCTGCGCACGCTGCCGGAGCCGGACTATGTGCGGGCGGCGCTGGCGCGGGTGCCGCTGCGCATCCATCAGGACATCATCCTGACGGATCAGATGCTGATCGAGCCGGGCGAGGCGGTGCTGCTGCTGCCGGGCCAGACGCGCTACGAGCAGGACGACGGCGGCACGGAGACCAGCACCGAGCGCCGCGTGATGTTCTCACCGGAAATTCCGCGGCAGGTCGGCGAGGCCCGCGCCGAATGGAAGATCCTTTTTGACATCGCCGCCGCGGCCCAGCCGGAGCGCGCCGCGCCGTTGCGGGGCGTCACCGGGCAGGCCCTGCGCGAGGAGATCGCCCGCGTCGTGCCGTTCTACGACGGCATCCAGCACCTGCGGAAGACCGGCGACGCCTTCCAGTATGGCGGCCGCCTGCTGTGCGAGGGCGGGGTGTGTCCGACGCCCGACGGTCGCGCACAGCTCCGGGCGGTGGCGGTGCCGGTGGAGCCGCCGGCCGACGGCACGTTCCATGTCAGCACGCGCCGCGGCAAGCAGTTCAACACGCTCGTCTACGCCGATGTTGATCCGCTCAACGGCGCGCCCCGCGAGGCCGTCCTCATGAATCCCGACGATGCCGCCCGGCTCCATCTCAAGCAGGGCGACCGCATCGCGCTGGTCAACGTGCTGGGTCGATATCAGGGCACCGTGTTCCTCGCCCCGATGGCGCCGGGCAACCTGCAGATCCACTGGCCGGAGGGCAATGTCATCGTCGTGCGCGGCCGGGTGGACGCCCTCAGCGGCGTGCCCGACTACACCACGCGGGTGACGATCGAGCGGTCGCCATGAAGTCCGCGCTGACCAAGAACTGGCCCGTGCGCCGGGTGCAAGCGGGCCGCGCCGCCCGGATGCGGGCCGATGTGCTCGCGGTCGAGGAGCCGCTGGAACTGCGCGTGCGCGGCCGCTCCATCGCCGTCGTGATGCGCACGCCGGGGCATGACGCCGACCTGGCCGCCGGTTTTTTGCTGACCGAGGGGATCGTGCACTCGGCGAATGACCTCTACGATATCCTGCAGTGTCGCGACACGGACGTGCGCGCCCACGAGGGCAATGTGGTTGAGGCGGTGCTGGCCAAGAACGTGCGAGTCGATTTCGACCGGCTCACCCGGCACGTGTTCAGCGGCTCGAGCTGCGGGTTGTGCGGCAAAGCCACGATCGCGGCGGTGCAGCAGCAATTCCCCAAGGTGAAGCGGCCGCTGCGGGTTGCTGCAGCGCTGTTGCGCCGGCTGCCGGCGCAACTGGCCGCGGTGCAGCCGACTTTCCAGGCCACGGGCGGCTTGCATGCCACGGCGCTGTTTGACGCGAAAGGCCGGCTGCTGGTGGCCCGGGAGGACGTGGGCCGGCACAACGCCATGGACAAGGTGCTCGGCCACGCGCTGCGCGCCGGCTGGCTGCCGCTGGACCGGCACATTCTGCTCGTGAGCGGACGCGTGTCGTTCGAGATCATGCAGAAGGCGCTGGCGGCGCAGATGTCGGTCGTGGCAGGGATCGCCGCACCGCCGAGCCTGGCGGCGGAATTCGCTCGCGCCAATACGCAGACCTTGGTCGGTTACCTGCGCGCCGACCGGCTCAATGTCTACGCCGGTCGGCTCGCCCCGGCCCGATGAAAATCGCCGCCCTCTATCTTTCGCCCGGCCATAATTATTTCGGCCGCCACGGACTCGCGCCCGGGGAGCACGAGACCTTGGCGGTTTCGTCCGTGGAATGCATCCCCGGGCGCGGCCTGGCCGGCGACCGTTTCCTGGACTACAAGCCGGACTATGCGGGGCAGATCACGTTTTTTGCCGGCGAGGTTTTTGATGAAATCCGCGTGGCGCTCAACTGCCAGGATCGGCCGGCGTCCGTTTTCCGGCGCAATGTGCTGACCCGCGGGGCCGATCTGAACACGCTCATCGGGGTCGAGTTCGAGGTGCAGGGCGTGCGCTTTGAAGGCGTGCGCGAGTGCTCGCCGTGTTATTGGATGGACCAGGCCTTCGCGCCCGGCGCGGAAGCCTGGCTCAAAGGCCGCGGCGGCCTGCGGGCCCGCATCCTCACGGCCGGCTGGCTGAAGGTGGACGCGCCATGCTGAGCGGACTTGTATTGGCCGGCGGTCGGTCCTCGCGCATGGGGCGTGAGAAGGCGCTGCTGCTTTTGCCGGACGGCCGCACGCTGTTGCAGCGGCAGATCGATCTGTTGCGGGCGGCGGGGGCCGGGTCGGTCGCCGTGTCGGTGGGGCCGGGCAAAGTATTTCCGATGATGAATGCCAGCCCGATCAGTGATGCCGTGCCGGATGCCGGTCCACTCGCGGGCATCGCGGCCGGGCTGCGGGCCGCGCCGCCGGGACTCGTGCTGGTGCTGGCGGTGGATATGCCGGAGATGAGCGAGAAACACCTCCGCCGGCTGGTGGAGCAGGCCACTGCCGGCTGCGGGGTGGTGCCGGTGTGGGAAGGACGGTGTGAGTCGCTCGTGGCGGTTTATCCCGCGGCTCTGGCCGTCTCGGCCGAGGCGTGGCTGGCGGGCGGGCAAAGCGCGCCTCATGCGTGGGTGCGCAGTGAGGAGGCACAAGGCCGCCTGAAGTTGTGGGAGGTGCCGGCGGAATGGGCCGCGGCGTTGCGCAACTGGAATTCGCCGGGGGATTTGCCGCGCCCGTAGGTGGAACCGGTCCTCCGTGACCGGTTTTTCCTGCGCATGTCCAATAACCCGTCCGGAGGACGGGTTCCACCATCTGGCGATGCGCTTACTTCTGGGCGGGATCCGCCGGCAGCGCCGCCAGTAATTCTTCGAAACGGACCCGGGCGTCGTCGTCTGATGAGTAGCGCAGGCCGAGCTTCGCGATGGACGTGGCCACCGGCAGGGCGTCGGCCTGGCGGTAGAGCTGGGCGGCGCGGTAGAGGAGGTCGCTGTCCCGGGGGAAGGCGCGGATGCCCTCGTCGAGCACGGCAAGGTTTTCCGGCTTGGGGGCCACGGCGCTCTGCGCCCAGGCGGTGGCGATGAGTTCGTAGGTCTCGGGCAGCGGCGGCGGGAGTTTGCGGGCCTCGAACAGCGGGGTGAGCACCCGGCCCAGCTGTGCGGCGGAGAGTTTCGCGCCACCGGCCGCGGCCAGCCGCAGCCGGGCGAGTTCAACGTAGGCCGAGGGGCGCTTGACGCCGGCCTTCGCAGACAACTCCAGCAGCTCGCGGGCGCGGTCGGCGTGGTTCAGGGAGCTTTCGGTCACGCCCATGCCGGCCAGCAGGGCGGGCTCGCGGGCGCCGCGGAGGTAGCCGCTGCGATAGGCGGCGAGCGCGGTGTCGAAATGACCGCCGAGCCGCAGGGCGTCGCCCTTGATCAGGGCGATCTCGGCCGGCGTGGCCTCGCGCAGCTCAATGTCCTTGGCCGTGAGCTGGTCACCTTTCTGGAGTTCGTAGCGCTGGTATTTGTGCTTTGTGTGGAGCAGGTAGCCGCGGAGTTCGTAGGCCATGCCCTTGTAGTCGGTCTTGAAGCACTCCTTGAAGAGTTCCTCGCTGACGGGTTCGCGGGCGAGACGGCCGATGAAGGTCGTCAGGGCCTGCTGGTAGCGGAGGTTCTCGCCGAACATGCAGAAGTGCACGAAGGCGTAGGCCTGCTTGGCCCAGAGGTTGTTGCCGAGGGGATTCCGCGCCTCGGGCGAATCCGCGGTGATGGCGAAGAACCGGTCGAAGGGAATGAACTTGCGGTGTTGCAGCACGACGTTGAACGGCTGCTCGCCGACGACGGCGTCGGC
The DNA here is from genome assembly GCA_029945855.1 of Lacunisphaera sp. Lineage (GTDB taxonomy): Bacteria > Verrucomicrobiota > Verrucomicrobiia > Opitutales > Opitutaceae > Lacunisphaera. Next base: position 18,885 of record JAQSDJ010000153.1, on the reverse strand, counting down.
GTTGGCGGACGGATCGAGGTCATCGGCCCCGGCGGCCCCGCCGCCGCCCGACACCATGCCGCGGTAGGAGTCGATCTTGCCGTAGATCAGCCGCTTGTCGTCCAGGTCGATGTCCATGATGATCTGGGCGAGCCCCTCCTCCACCCACGCGGGGGCGCGGGCCTGGCTCTGGCTGAGCAGGTAACGGACGTATTCGCGGTAGAGCTGCTTGTAGTGGTCAACCTCGTAGTCCGTCGAGCCGGCGCCATCGACGAGGAGGTTGGCGGGATCGATGGCCACGCGGTCGGACTCGACGTCGATCACGATGGCGATCTGCTCGCGGTTGCGCAGAAAGACACTCGGCACGATGGCGTCGCCCTTGACCGTGCCGGCGGGCGGGAAGGCGTCGAACTGGGCGCCCCGGCCGCAGAGGATGAGGCTGGAGCCGGCCAGGGGCTTGAGCGGGGCCGGCCAGACCAGCGAGAGGGCGCGGGTGAACTTGGCGAAGTCGACCAGCAGGCTGCGGGTGCTCCGGGCGGAGGCGTTGGACAGGACCTCGAAGTTGCCGACGCGGGCGTAGTACCAGGTCTCGAGGGGCGGCAGCTCGGCGCTGCTGGTGACCGTGAGGCCGGGCAGGACGATGGGTTCCTTGTTTTCGGCGACAGTCTGCCCGGTGGCGGAGCCAAACGGGGCGGCCAGAACCAGCAGGGCGGCGAAGGGGGCGGCCAGACCAGTGGGGTGTTTCATGGGAGAAAGGGGAGCGACCGATCCCAGCTCATGACGGTCGCGGCCGGACCAGGTTTCGTCAGCCGGATCGGCCGAAGGGCGCGGTGGTCCTGCGTTGCGCGGAAGGGGCGCCGCCGTCGGCGGTCATTTCCTTGATCAGGCCGGTGAGGTAGGGGACGAGCTGCTTCTTGCGCGAGACCACGCCGGGCAGGTCGAAGATCTCGTCCTGCTCGACATGGGCGTAGGAGATGCGGCGGATGAACTCGGGGTCGCCCTTCACGAGGAGGAGCGAGTTCTGCGTGTTGATGTCGGTGACGAGCAGGGCGGCGAACGCGAGCTTCTCGTCGGTGCGGAGGTCGGCGAGGGCCGCGGCGATGGGCTTGGCGTGCTGCCAGAAGTTGTCGAAGCCGAGCTCCTCGACCTGTGAGACGGCGAAGCGCACGCCGTCCTCGTCGTAGATCTTGAAGTCGGAGCGCACGATCCTGGCGGGCGGGCTGGCGAGGATGACCGAGCCCGAGCTGAAGATGAGCTGCGCGAGGGCGCGGCCGGTGGTCGCCGCGTGGGTTTCCAGCCAGGCGAGGATCTCGGCGTCCTTGGGCGTGGACGTCGGGCTCTGGAGGAGGAGCGTGTCGGAGATGAGGCCGGCCATCATCAACCCGGCGAGGTTGGGCGCGGGGGTCAGGCCGTGCCGCCGGAACAGGTCGGCCACGATGGTGCAGGTCGAGCCGACGGGCTCGTTGAGGAACAGGATCGGCTGGGGCGTGGCCATGGGCGCGAGCCGGTGATGGTCGATGATCTCGGTGATCGTGACCTCGTCGGCGCCCGGCACGGCCTGCGTCAGCTCGTTGTGGTCGACCAGCACGAGGCGGGTGGGCACCGGCTTGAGGAGGTCGGTCTTGGTCAGGATGCCGAGCAGGGTGCCGTCCTCGCTCGTGACCATCATGGCATGCGGCGCATTTTGGGAGAACTTCCGGCGGACATCGGCGATGCGGACATCGGGCTTGAGGGCGACGAAACTGCGGTCGACCAGCTGCTCGATGGTGGCGGCGGTCCGGACCACCCACGAGGTGGTGGCGGTGTCGTGGGCGCTGACGAGGATGCTGACCCCGCGCTCGCGGGCGAGGGCGACGATGGCGGGCTCGACCGGCAGGTTGCCGCTGATGATGAGCGCCCGGATGCCGAGCTCGATGGCGCGCTGCTGGACGTCGCGCCGGTCGCCGACGATGATGATGGATTTGGCGGCCGGGATGTTGTCCTTCACGGAGATCTTCCAGAACGTGCCGATGTCCATGGCGCCGATGCGGACGTGGAGATCCTCGAGGCGGTCGCCGTCCACGAGGTGGAGGTCGGAGGCCTTGAGCGACTGGGCGATGCGGGCGAGGCTGGTGCGGACCTGGCGCATGGCGCGGGGTTCGTCGAGCCGGGGGATGAAGAAGTGGCCCAGCTGCGCGAGGGTGATGGTGCCGGTGGCGTGGTTCTCGGCCGAGACGACGGGCAGGACGTTGAGCTGGTGGCGGTCGATGAGCCGCAGGGCCTCGGCGCAGGTGGCGCCCAGCGTGACGGCGTAGGGCTCGAGCGTCATCAGGTCATGCACGCGGGGCGACACGTCGCTGAGGTAAAGCGGCAGCGGGGTGTGGAAGCGCTCGAGGATGGCGTCGATGCGGGCGTTGGAATTGCCGCAGCGGGCGGCGATGTGGCCGGTCTCGCCGCGGGCCTCCTTGAAGGCGGCGTAGGCGATGGCCGAGCAGATGGAGTCCGCGTCGGGGTTTTTGTGACCGATGACGTAAGTGGGGGAGGCGTGGGCCATGGTGGGAAGCGGCCGAGCATAGGTGGCCGGTCTCGCCAAGGTGAAGACAAAAGGCCGGCGGGGTGGAACGCGGCCTGCGGACGCGTCCAGAGCGCTGGCGGGACGCCGCGCACCACCTTCGAGCCTACGGCGCCTGCTGCGCGGGGGTGCCGGCGAGGGTGCCGAGGCCGGCGGGCGGGGTGGCGTAGACGCGGGGGTTGAGGGCAGGGTTGGCGTGGTAGGGCAGCGCTTGGAGGAGGGAGACGCCCTTGCGGCCGTTGTTGAGCGTGAGTTGCGTGGCCGCCTCGGTGAGATTCGGGAAAAACTGGACGTTGCCGCCGAGGAAGGCGATGTGGCCGCCGGTATCCTTGTAGGTGCCGGTCTCCGCGCTCCAGGTGCCGGTGGCCAGCAGGCCGCGGGTGAAGGCGACGGGGGTCGACGGGGCGTCGCTCATGCGCAGCCCGCCGACCAGCTCGAAGCTGAGGACGCGGTTCGTCACGAAGCTCGGGTCGAGCACGCCGCGGTTGGCCGGGCTGACGATGGCCACCGGGTAGGTGCCGTTGAACTGCGGGTCGTTTTTCGCGAAATAAAAATTCGGGTCGGTGAGGATGCCGCGCTGGGCCAGAATGCCGGCCCAGAGGAACGGGCCCGACCCGCCGGAGACGGGCGGCGGGCTCTGGGTGAGGATTGCCGCGGGGTCGGGGAGGCGGTCGTTGTTGTCGGCGGCGTAGATTGTGGCGGCCTTGACGATCTCGCGGAGGTTGTTGGCGTCGACCGTGCGCTGGGCGGTCTCGCGGACCTTGCCGACGGTGGGGAAAATCAGGGCCGCAAGGATGCCGATGATGGCAATGACCGTGAGCAGCTCGATGAGCGTGAAGCCGGAGGAACCAGCGGGAGGGCGCGTTTTCATGGGTGGAAAAACTGCGGCCCGTCGCCGGCACAATTTGTCGCGGAAAGGGCAAATACAAGCGCATTCTCCCCATCGCGGACTGGACAACCGCCCGGGCGGTGTGGGAGGGTGCCAGCATGATCGTTTATCTGGATGGGAAATACGTCGATTCCTCCGAGGCCAAGGTCTCGGTCTTTGATCACGGGCTGCTTTATGGCGACGGCATCTTCGAGGGCATCCGCATCTACGGCGGCAATGTCTTCCGCCTGGACGATCACCTCGAGCGGCTGGAGATGTCGGCCAAGGCCATCATGCTGACGATGCCGCTGGACCGCACCGCCATGGCGGAGGCCGTGTGCGAGACCTGCCGCCGGAACCAGCTCACCGACGGTTACATCCGCCTCGTCATCACGCGTGGCGCCGGCGACCTCGGCCTGGCGCCGTGGCTGTGTGAGAAGCCGACCCTCTTCATCATCGCCAGCAAGATCTCGCTCTACCCGCAGGAACACTACGACAACGGCCTGAGCATCGTCACCGTGGCGACCCGCCGCATCGCGCCCGACGCGCTGCCCGCGACCGTCAAGTCGCTCAATTATCTCAACAACATCCTCGCCAAGATCGAGGCCCGGCAGGCCGGGGCGCTCGAGGCCATCATGCTCAACCAGCAGGGCTACGTCGCCGAGTGCACGGCCGACAACATCTTCGTCGTGCACAAGGGCGAGATCATCACGCCCGCCGCCTCGGCCGGCGCGTTGAAGGGCATCACGCGGGCCACCATCTTTGACGTGGCCAAAGAGCTCGGCGTCCCGATGAAGGAGGGTGACCTGACCCGTTATGACGTGTGGTGCGCCGACGAGTGTTTCCTCACCGGCACCGGCGCCGAGGTCATCCCCGTGGTGAAGCTCGACGGCCGCGTCATCGGCGCCGGCAAGCCCGGCCCGATCACCGGCCGCGTGCTGACCGCCTTCCGCCGGCGGGTGCTGGTCGAGGGCACGCGGACCTGAGGGGAATTTCTTGCCGTTGGAGGCGGGACTACCAGTCCCGCGGGATATCGGCTGCGCGGCCCATGCCTCACGGGACTGGTAGTCCCGCCTCCAGTAGTATCCCCCTCCTCCGCGCTTGCCTCAGGCACGGCCCTTGGCACATTGCCTGCAGGGAAGTAGGGCCTTTCCCGGTCGCGATTTGCGTTTCCGGCATGGGGCGCTATCATCCTCTCTCACAACCGACATGGCCAACTCCCTCAAGTGCGACCTCTGCTCCAAGCCGGCGACCGTTCACCTTACCCAGATCGTCAACAACAAGATACATAAGGTCGATCTGTGTGAGGCATGTGCGCAGGCCAAGGGTGTGACCGATCCCAGCGGCTTCTCGCTGGCCGACCTGCTGCTCAAGGCTTCCCTCAATCCGGAGCCCACCGGCGAGGCCCGGTGCGAGTCCTGCGGCTTCACGCAGCAGGATTTCAAGAAGACCGGCCGTTTTGGCTGTCCGTCCTGCTACCAGCATTTTGGCGGCCTGCTCGAACCGATGCTCGACTCGATGCACAAGGGCATCGCCCACACCGGCAAGGTGCCGCGCCGCGCCCTCGAGCGCCGCTCGCTGCACGAGCGGCTGTCGCTCCTCGAGACCGAACTCGACTCGGCCGTCAAGGCCGAGCGTTACGAGGATGCCGCCCGCTTCCGGGACGAAATCTCCCAAGTCAAACAGGCGGGCGTCCGCCGTGAGGAAACCTGAATTGAAGATCAACGAACTGCTAGATTCGCACTCGGAGCTGACGGACACCGCCACCAGCAAGAGCGCCGTCGTGCTCATGACGCGCATCCGGCTCGCCCGCAACCTGGCGGGGCAGCCGTTTCCCGGCTGGGCCAAGGAGGCGCAGAAGCGCGAGATCCGCGACCAGTGCATGCAGGCGGTCGCGGCGCTGCCGCAGATGAAGCGCGGCCTCGCGCTCCAGGTCGAGACCCTCGACGACCTCCAGAAGCAGATATTGGTGGAGCGACACCTCATCAGCCGCGAGCTGTGCCATTCCAAGTCCGGCTCCGGCGTGGTCATCAGCAAGGACCAGGCCTGCGTCGTGATGGTCAACGAGGAGGACCACCTCCGCATCCAGGTCCTGCGCGCCGGCTTCCAGTTCAAGAAGCTCTGGGCCACGATCAACGCCTTCGACTCGGACCTCGAGGAGCACATGGATTACGCCTTCTCGCCCAAGCTGGGCTACCTCTCGGCCTGTCCGACCAACCTCGGCACCGGCATCCGCGCCTCGGCGATGATGCACATGCCCGCGCTCGTCATTTCCGGCCAGATGGAAAAGGTCGTGCGCGCCGTCAACCAGCTCGGCATGGCCGTGCGCGGCCTGTTCGGCGAGGGCTCGGACGCCAGCGGCAGCATCTTCCAGATCTCCAACCAGACGACCCTCGGCGAGAGCGAGGAGGGCATCATCAAGCACCTCCAGGGCGTGCTCAACACCATCGTCGAGCAGGAGCTCAACGCCCGGGAAAAACTCCTCGAGGCCGACCCGAACAAGCTGCACGACAAGATCGGCCGCGCCTACGGCATCCTGCAGAACGGCTACCTCCTCAATTCCAGCGAGGCGATGAACCTGCTCTCGCTCATCCGCCTCGGCATCGACCTGGGCGTCTTCGGCGACGCCCACCGCGCCGTGGTCGACCGGCTCTTCATCGAGTGCCAGCCCGCCCACGTCCAGCACGCCGCCAAGGGCTCCTTCGAGCCCGGCCAGCGCGACATCCTCCGGGGCCGGCGGCTGCGCGCCGAATTTGCCAAAGTGCCCGCTCCTGACTTCAATGCGGCCAGCCGCTAAACCTTTACCGAACACCACCACATGGAACCCATGAACAACTTCACTCCGCGAGCCCAGCAGGTGCTCGCTTTGGCCCGCAAGGAAGCGGATCGTTTCCACCACAACTACGTCGGCACCGAGCACCTCCTGCTCGGCCTGATCAAGCTGGGGCAGGGCGTCGCCGTGAGCGTGCTCCAGAAGATGGGGCTCGACCTGGAGACCGTGCGCGGCGAGGTCGAGAAGCAGGTCGGCATCGGCCAGGAGACGAAGACCCCGGTCGGCAGCATTCCCTACACGCCGCGTGTGAAGAAGGTCCTGGCGCTCGCCGGCAAGGAGGCCAAGGTCCTCAATCATTCCTACGTCGGCACCGAGCACATTTTGCTCGGCCTGCTCCGGGAGGGCGAGGGCGTCGCCGCCCGCGTGCTCAAGACCCTCGAGATCGACATCGAGCGCACCCGCAATGAAATCCTCCGCGAACTCGACCCGCAGTTCACCTCCGGCCAGGGCGACAGCCCGTCGGCCAGCGCCGGTGGGCCGGGTGGCGAGGAAGTCGCCCCCCGCAGCAACGGGCCCGAGGGTGACAAGAAAGAGGTCAAGACCCCCGCGCTGAAGGCGTTCGGGCGCGACCTCACCGAGCTGGCCCGCAAGGGCGAGATGGACCCGGTCGTCGGCCGCCAGAAGGAAATCAGCCGCGTCATCCAGATCCTCTGCCGCCGCACCAAGAACAATCCCGTCCTCGTCGGCGAGGCCGGCGTGGGCAAGACCGCCATCGTCGAGGGCCTCGCGCAGGAGATCGCCAAGGGCAACGTGCCCGAGATCCTGGCCGAGAAGAAGGTCATCACCCTCGACCTCGCCCTCATGGTCGCCGGCACGAAATACCGCGGCCAGTTCGAGGAGCGCATCAAGGCCGTCATGGACGAGATCAAGCGCTCCAAGAACGTCATCATCTTCATCGACGAGCTCCACACCATCGTCGGCGCCGGCGCCGCCGAGGGCGCGATGGACGCCTCGAACATCTTCAAGCCCGCGCTCTCCCGCGGCGAGCTGCAGTGCATCGGCGCGACCACGCTCAACGAATACCGCAAATACATCGAGAAGGACAGCGCGCTCGACCGCCGCTTCCAGAGCGTGAAGGTCGAGGCCCCGTCCGTTGACGACACCATCCTCATCCTCAAGGGCATCCGCGGCAAATACGAGGAGCACCACAAGGCCACCTTCACCGACAAGGCGCTCGAGACCGCGGCCAAGCTGTCCGACCGCTACATCACCGGCCGCTTCCTGCCCGACAAGGCCATCGACGTGATGGACGAGGCCGGCTCGCGGGCCCGCATCTCCAAGCTCAACCGTCCGCCCGACATCGAGGCGCTCGGCAAGGAGATCGAGACGGTCTGCGCCCAGAAGGAGCAGGCCATCGCCGCCCAGCATTTCGAGGAGGCCGCCAAATACCGCGACCAGGAAAAGCAGCTCCGCCTCAAGCAGGAGCAGCAGATCGAGACCTGGAAGAAGACCCGCGACGAGCACCGCATCGTCGTCGACGAGGAACAGATGACCTACGTCGTCGCCGAGTGGACCGGCATCCCGCTCAGCCGCCTGGAGAAAAAGGAAAACGAGCGCCTGCTCGCGCTCGAGAGCGAGCTGCAGAAGGTCATCGTCGGCCAGAACCCGGCCACCATCGCCATCGCCCGCGCCCTGCGCCGCTCGCGAGCCGACCTCAAGGACCCGCGCCGCCCGATCGGCTCGTTCATGTTCATGGGCCCGACCGGTGTCGGCAAGACCGAGCTGGCCAAGCAGCTCGCCGCGCAGATCTTCGGCTCGCAGGACGCGATCATCCAGATCGACATGTCCGAATACATGGAGAAGTTCGCCATGTCGCGGCTCATCGGCTCGCCCCCGGGCTACGTGGGCTACGAGGAGGGCGGCCAGCTCACCGAGGCCGTCCGCCGCCGGCCGTATTCCGTCATTCTCTTCGACGAGATCGAGAAGGCGCACCCCGACGTCGTGCAGCTCATGCTGCAGATCCTCGAGGACGGCCGCCTGACTGACTCGCTCGGCCGCACGGTGGATTTCCGCAACACCATCATCCTGATGACGACCAACGTCGGCGCGCAGCTCATCCAGCGGCAGACGACGATGGGTTTCGCCGCCGCCGGCGCGTCGGATTTCCACGATCAGGACAAGCTGAAGGAGAAGGTGCTCGAGGAGGCCAAGCGCATCTTCAAGCCCGAGTTCCTCAACCGCATCAACGACCTCGTGGTCTTCAGTCCCCTCGGCAAGGCGGAGTTGCTCAAGATCGTCGAGATCGAGGCGAGCAAGGTCGTGAAGCGGCTGGCAGCGCGCAACATCCAGCTCGAGTTCTCGCCCGAGTCGAAGACGCTGCTTATCGAGAAGGGCTACGACGAGAAATACGGCGCCCGCCCGCTGCGCCGCGCCGTCGAGCATTATCTCGAGGATCCGCTCGCCGAGGCCCTGCTCCGCGGCGAGGTCAAGGAAAACGAGCCCATCCTCGTCGTCCGCAACGGCGACAAGCTCGAGTTCAAGACCAAGTCCCCGACGGCCGAGAGCGGCGTGTCGTCGTAAGCGGTTTAGTGATTAGTTCTTCAAGGCGGGATCTTCGGATCCCGCCTTTTTCATGTCACTCGACCGAGCCCGCCGTGATCCGGCCCGGAAATTTGTAACGCAATGCGTTACAAATATACGGCAGCGGGCGATGCTTGCCGCGGGGCGGGGCTTTGCTTTGCTGCAGGACGTGATCCGACGAATTCTACTCCTGACCTTGCTGCTGCCGTTGGCGCGGGGGGCGGACTCGGGGATTCCGGCCGAGGAGTTGGCGCGGGCGCCGGGGCCGGCGCGGATTGCCGCCTTGGTGGAAGGGGCGGTCACGCAGGGGTGGGGCAGTGCGGTGCCGGACCTGCGCCGGGCGGCCTTGCAGGCGTATGAGAGCAATTCGGGCTATGCGCCGGCGTGGTATTATCTCTATCGCTGGGCCGATCTCCTCGGCACGCCCTACAACAAGGCGATCGAAAAATGGGTCCGGGCGGTCGAAGAGGCCAAGGTCGGTCATCCCAACATGGCCACGCAATATGAGGCCCGGCCGGGATCGCTGTCGGCCTACCTGTCGGGCGAACTGCAATTGGCGGTCCTGGGCAATCCGGTTTTCTCCGAGGAATTCTTCAATCTGCTTTCGCCCGTGGACAACCCGGAGCAGGTGCTGGCCATCCTCCAGAAAATCTTCGCGGCGGAGCCGGCGCTGTTCGCCGACTACCAGAGCCTCGCGCTGGCGGTCGCCGTCGTCTACGATGTGCCGCCGCCGCCGCACTGGCCGCATGGCCAGGTCAGCGCCCAGTTGCTGCCCCGCAAATTGCCGCCGCCGGTGCCGGCCTTCGCCTACTGGGCGAAGCTGGACCGAAACAATCTTACCATGCAGCGGCTGCGCCGTCTGCCGGCCAGCGAATTGAAATTCCTGGTCGATATCGCCGTGCCCTTCGGCGAACTCGACTGGGCGCGCAAGAACGTGTCGGCGGGCCTGGCCGACCTCGCGAAAACCTACGACCTCATCAAATACCGCAAGGACCGGATCTCGCTCAGCCAATACACCTGGCCGGGGGCGGACTATCGCCTCGCGACCATCCTCCAGACCGGCGGCATCTGCGTCGACCAGGGCTATTTTGCGAGCTTGGTCGGGAAGGCGAAGGGCATCCCGACGATGATGTTTCGCGGCGCGGGGCTCGACGGCCGGCACGCGTGGTTCGGTTACTTGGATTCAGGGGAGCGCTGGCACCTCGACTGCGGACGGTATGCGGATCAGAAGTTCGTCGTGGGCCTGGCCTTTGACCCGCAGACCTGGGGCGACCTCAACGACCACGAATTGCTTTTCATCACCGAGCGTTTCCGGGCGCTGCCGACCTACAAGCTCTCGGTCATGCACACCCATTTCGCGGCGGAATACCTGCGGCAGAACATGCCTGAACGGGCGCTCAAGGCGGCCCGCGAGGCGGTCAACCGCGACCAGCGCAACCTGGATGCCTGGCAGACGCTGCTCAAGGCGCAGCAGAAGATGGCGCCGGCCGACCTGCGGGCGCAGGAAGCCGTGTTGCGCGAGGCGGTGCGGGCGTTTCAGACATACCCCGACCTGGAGAACTATTTCACCCAGCAACTGGTCGGTGTCCTGCGGGCGCGGGGCGAGACCAGCCTGGCGGCCTTCGAGGCCCAGCGCCTGACGGGCAAATACCAGGCCAATCGCACGGACCTGAGCATCCAGGCGTCGGCGGACAAGATCGCGCAGAGCATGCGCGAGCACGACCTCGCCACGCAGATCCGGATCTTCAATCAGGTGCTGGACACCACCGGCCGGGGGGCGGCGGTGGATTATTACGACAAGGTCGTCGCCCCTTTCGTGCTGCATCTGGCCGAACAGGGCCAGATCCCGGCCGCCTTGCAGGCCCTCGACCGCGCCCGGCGGACCCTGCGCGTCGAACCGGGCCGGCAGCTGGAGCAGGAGATAAATGAGCTGACCGCCCGGGTGAAATCGGGGAAAAAGTGAACAAAATCATGTTGTTTATGAACCTTTTCCGGCTTGTCCGCGTCTAAGAGCGGACTTCACTCACACTCTCCCATGCTTGATATCTTCAAAGGGGCCGGCGTCCTCATCTATCCACTCGGTCTCTGTTCGATCATCGCAGTCTACATCCTCTGCGAGCGGCTCTACGCCCTCCGTAACGATGCGGTGCTCCCCAACGATCTCGTCGACGCCATCGTCGAGGGCAAGCCCGCCCAGGCCGGCCGGCATTCGGTGCTGGCGCGGGTCGTGGAGTTCGCCGAGCGCCACCAGGAGGACCCCGAGGCGGTCAAGGCCTTCGCCCGGCTCGAGATCAACCGCATGGAGCGGGGCATTCCCTACCTGGACGTCATTTACGCGGCGGCCCCACTCATCGGCCTCACCGGCACGGTGACCGGCCTGTTGCAGGTCTTTTCGCAGATCTCCCCGGAAACCGGCCTGCCGGACCCGGTGGCCTTCACCAAGGGCGTCGCGCTGGCCCTCTCGGCCACCGTCATCGGTCTCTCGATCGCGATCCCGTCGCTCGTCGGCGCCGGCTTCCTCCAGCGCAAGGTGGAGAACTATGCGGTGAAGATCGACCTGCTGCTCGAGCGCATTTTGGCCCGGCACGCCAAGTCATGAGCGGACTCTACGTCAAGAAGCGCAAGCGGCCCGAGATGAACCTCGTGCCGTTGATCGACGTGCTCGTGATGCTGATTTTCTTCGCCTTCGTGACGATGCAGTTCCGCTCCATCTCCACGATGAACCTGACGCTCCCCAAGGTGGAGACGGCGGGAAAAAGCGAGCTCAAGGAGGCGCTGACGATCAGCCTGACCAAGGAAGGCACGGTCGATGTCAACGGCAAGGCCGCCAGCATGGAGACGCTGGAAGCGATTGTCCGGCAGGTCGGCTCGGTCAGCAAGGACATCACGGTGGTCATCCGCTCGGACGAGAACACGCCGCTGCGTTTCGTGACGCAGGCGATGGACATCTGCCGCAAGCAAGGGCTGAACAAGATCCGGCTGCAGTCCCGCTGACGCGGGACAGTAGCGAGTAGTGTGTAGCGGGTAGCGAGCATACCCGCGGCGTGGATTCAATTTCTACTCGCTACCCGCTACTCGCTACCCACTACTTTCAGTATGAAAATCCTCATCACCGGCGTGACCAAGGGTCTCGGCCGGGCGCTGGCCGAGTGGTATATCGCCAACGGGCACACTGTCATCGGCTGCGGGCGCAGCGCGGAGGTGCTGAACCTGCGCTTCACGCACCCGGCGCCGCATGATTTCACCGCCGTCGACGTCGTGGAGGAGAACCGGGTGGCGCTCTGGGCCGACCACGTGCTGGCGACGCACGGGGCGCCCGACCTGCTCATCAACAACGCCGCGCTCATGAACACACCGGCGCCGCTGTGGAAGATTCCCGCCCGCGAGTTCAACCAGCTGATCGACGTGAACATCAAGGGTGTCGCGAACGTCCTCCGGCATTTTGTCCCGGCCATGGTCGAGCGCGGCAGCGGGGTCATCGTCAATCTCAGTTCCGGCTGGGGTCGCAGCACGTCGGCGGAGGTCGCGCCGTATTGCGCCAGCAAATATGCCATCGAGGGCCTGACGAAGGCGCTCGCCCAGGAACTGCCGGCCGGCATGGCGGCCGTGCCGCTCAATCCCGGCGTCATCGACACGGACATGCTGCGGCAGGCGTGGAGCGACGGTGCGGCGAGCTATCCCAAGGCCGACGCCTGGGCGAAGGTGGCGGCGCCGTTCATTCTTTCGCTCGGGGCCAAGGACAACGGCCAGTCGGTCAGCGTGGCGAAGTTTGAGGGTTAGTGGCTGTTAGGTGGAACCGGTCCTCTGGACCGGTTTTTCTCGCGCACGTCAAACAACCCGTCCGGAGGACGGGTTCCACCTCAAGGCAAGACCGGGGCGCTGACGCAAAAGCGGGCTTGTGCCGGGGCCGGCTCGCCGAGCATAAATAACGACTCCATGAAGCGCGTTTTCGTCTCCGGCTGCTACGACATCATCCATGCCGGACACGTGCAGTTTTTCGAGGAGGCACGCGCCCTGGGGGACCACCTGACGGTGTGTTTCGCCTCCGCGGACGTGCTGTGGCTGCACAAACGCCGCCGCAGCTCGCTGCCGGACGATCACAAGCGGGCCGTGCTGGAAGGACTCCGCATGGTGGACGCGGTCGTCGTCGGTTGTGGCCTCGAGGAGGGCATCGATTTCCGGGAGCATTTCCTGCGGCTGCGGCCGGACGTCCTCGCGGTGACCGAGGATGACAAATACGGGCAATTGAAGCGCGACCTGTGCGCCGAGGTGGGGGCGAGCTATGTCATCCTGCCCAAGACCCCGCCGAAGTTCGAGCCGGTGTCCACGAGCGGGATCGTGAAGTTCATCCGGGCGCCGCACGAGGCGCCGATGCGCGTCGATTTCGGCGGCGGCTGGCTGGACGTGCCGCGCTTTGCCCGGCCCGGGACCTATGTGGTGAACTGCGCGATCTCGCCGACCGTCTCCCTGCGCCACTGGCCCTACGAGCGGAACGCCGGTCTGGGCGGCAGCGGCGCGTGGGCGCTGCTCAACGGACACGACGGCGTGAAGGCCGAACTCGACCTGGGCGTCGGCTGGCAGGACCCGGCCATCATCACCGAGGGCGGATTGTGCGTTTGGAAGAGCGGGCTGCATCCGGAGCTCGAGGTGAAGCATTCCGGTGATTTCCTGCGCGGACGGATGGCGCTTTTTTGGACGGGCAAGCAGCATTCGACGCCCGGGGTGGTGAACCAGGCCCGCGACTATGATGGCATCGTGCGGGCCGGGGCGCTGGCCCGGGAGGGGGTCTGGTCCGGATCGATCGAAAAGATCGCGGCGGGGGTGTGCGCCTCCTATGGCGTGCAGCGCGGCGAGGGGATGGACGCTTTGGCCGGGGAGAAAGCCGACGCAGCCCTGATGGCGTGCCGGCCGCTGGCGTGGAAATACTGCGGCGGCGGCTTTGGCGGCTATGCGGTGTATCTTTTCGCCGAGCCTGCCCAGCGGGACGCCGCCTGCCTGCTGCCGGGCTTCCGTCCGATCGAACCCTACGTGGCCCGGACGGCATAGGGCGGGCTTAACGCCCGACGTGCCGGGGGTAAACCCCACCCTGCATGGCGCTTGCGATCACACGCAGGTTAACCCGCCTAGTCACGCGTCTTCGAGTCGATGATCAGCGTTACCGGGCCGTCGTTGACGAGGGCGATGTCCATCATCGCGCCGAATTCGCCGGTCGCCACCCGTTCGACTCCGCTCACGGCAGGCGGGCCGCCGAGCGCAGTGCGAACTTGGGAAACGAATTGTTCGTAGAGCGGCTGGGCGTGCTCCGGTTTGGCCGCCCGGTTGAAGGAAGGTCGCGTGCCCTTCTGCGTGCTGGCGTGCAGGGTGAACTGGCTGATGAGCAGAATGCCTCCGCCGACATCGGCGACGGACTTGTTCATCTGGCCCTGCTCGTCGGCGAATATGCGAAGTTTCACGAGCTTCTGCGCGAGCCATTCGCCGTCGGCGGCGGTGTCGGCGGCCTCGATGCCGATAAACACCAGCAGCCCGCGGTCAATCCGGCCGGTGACGCGACCGGCGATGGTGACGCTGGCGGAGGAGACGCGCTGAAGGACAATCCTCATGGAGGGAAATCACAAAGGTCCAAACGCCAAAGTCCAAAGAATTCCCAAAGGATCAAAAAAACGGCCAAACCCAATCATTGGAGTTTGGCCATGGGCGTTTGATCATTACCGCCCGACGTCAGTCGAGCGGTTGATGCGGCTCGACCTCGGCGTCGTAGTCCACGCCGGGCAGGCCGAAGCCGAAGAGCTTGAGGAACTCGGTGCGGTAGCCCTCGATGTCGGTCAGCGCCGCAAGGTTCTCCGTCGTGACCTGGGGCCAGATCGCCGAGACCTGGTCCTGGATGACCGGCCGCATCTCCCAGTCGTCGACGCGGACGCGGCCCTCGTGGTCGAACTGGAGGGTGCTGCCGTTGTATAGCTGGGTGGCGAAGAGCCGCTGCATCTGCTCGATGCAACCCTCGTGCGTGCCGGCGGCCTTCATGACCTTGTAGAGGATGGAAATGTAGAGCGGCACAACGGGGATGGCCGAGCTCGCCTGCGTGACGAGCGCCTTGTTGACGGAGATGAAGGCGCGGCCGTTGCCGTGGGCCTTGAGCTGCGCGTCGATGGCGCGGGCGGCGCGCTCGAGGTCGATCTTGGCGCGGCCGATGGTGCCGTCCTTGTAGACGGGCCAGGTGTGGATGGGCCCGATGTAGGAATAGGCGACGGAGGTGGCGCCGGGGGCGAGCAGCTTGGCGTCGGCCAGGGCCTGCATCCACATCTCCCAGTCCTCGCCCCCCATGACGGCGACGGTGTCGGCGGCCTCTTCGTCGTTGGCGGGGTCGATGGTGATTTCGCTGACGACGCCCTTGTCGGTGTCCACCGTCTTGTTGGTATAGGGGGCGCCGAGGGGCTTGAGGCAGGACTTGTGGACGACGCCGGTCACCGGGTGGGTGCGGCGCGGCGAGGCGAGCGAGTAGATGACGAGGTCGACCGGGCCCAGGTCCTGGGCGATGGCGGCGAGGGCCTGCTGCTTGATCTCGGTGGAGAAGGCGTCGCCGTTGATGTTGCCGGCGTAGAGCCCGGCGGCGCGGGCGGCGCGGGTGAAGGCGATGGAGTTATACCAGCCCGGGGTGGCGGGACGCCCTTCCTCGGAAGGACGCTCGTAGAAGATGCCGAGGGTGGCCGCGCCGGAGCCGAACGCCGCGGTGATGCGCGAGGCGAGGCCGTAGCCCGTGGAGGCACCGATGACCAGGACCTTCTTCGGCCCGTGCTTGATCGGGCCCTGGGCCTTGACGTGGTCGATTTGTTCCTGGATGTGAGCGGCGCAGCCCGTGGGATGGGCGGTCACGCAGACGAAGCCGCGGACCTTCGGTTTGATTATCATGCAGCGGCCAGTTTTTCGGCCGGCGCGCCAGAGACAAGAGTCAAGTTACCCTCTGGAAAATTATGCTCGCCAGGCTGGGAAAGGCGGTTTGGCCGCCGTTCGGCGGGTCATTTTCCCAGCAGCACGATCGGTCCCTCGGCCTTGGGCACGCCGCCCTTCCTCTCCAGACTGATGGCGAAGGCCGCGACCTGGGCCACCGGCTGGTCCGGCTTGA
Source organism: Lacunisphaera sp. (assembly GCA_029945855.1). Classification (GTDB taxonomy): domain Bacteria; phylum Verrucomicrobiota; class Verrucomicrobiia; order Opitutales; family Opitutaceae; genus Lacunisphaera. The sequence goes on along the minus strand of JAQSDJ010000153.1, from coordinate 3,014 downwards.
AGCCGAGCGCCACCCGGCCGTCAGGGCCGACCTGGAAGACGCCGCCGTTGACCGGGTTCGGATAAGCGGGGTCGACGATCCAGATCTGGTAATCCTGGGTAGCGGCGATGGCGGGCAGCCTCTCGATGGTGAGGAGGCCGGACTGTTGCGCGGGGTTCCAGACGGCGATGGCCTGGGCCTCCTTGGAGTTGCCGGCCAGCGAGGCGAGGGCGGTGACCTTGAGGCGGGTGAGGTCCTCGGACTGGCGCAGCTGGGTGCCCAGCTCGGCGATCATCTTCTCGGCGAGGAGGGAACGCTCGCTGAGCTGGTTCTGCGCCATCTTATAGGCGACCTCGGCGAGCTGGCGTTCGCTGCGGAGAGTGAGGTTCTCCTGGCGCAGGGTGAGATTCTGGCTGGCGAACCAGGTGACGGCGATGGCCAGGGCGGCGGCGACAGCCCAGGGGGCGAACTTGAGGAGAGGAAAGGAGATTACCCGGCCGGTGCCGGTCGGTTGATCGGCCGCCGCGAGGATGCGGGCCTTGAGGCCGGCGGGCGGGTCGATCGGCGGGGCGGTCAGCGCGACGGCTGCGGCGGTGCCGGCGAGGCTGTCGCACAGGGCCCGGAGCTCGAGATTGGCGGCAAACTCGGAGACGAAGGCATCCCGTTCGGCGCCTTCAAGCAGGCCGAAGGCATGGAGCGCGGCGAGTTCTTCCTGTCGCTCGGTGCTCATAGGTGCGCGGGAAGAGATTGGCGCAGCTGCAGCAGGCCGCGCCGGATGCGGGCCTTGATGGTGCCGAGCGGTTCGTTGAGCCGGGCGGCGATCTCCTGCTGGGTGAGACCGCTGAAATAGGCGAGTTCGATGGCCTTTTGCTGCTCAGGGGCGAGCCGGGTGAGGGCGGCGCGGACGGCGCCGGCCTTTTCCTGCGCCCAGAGCGAACCGGCGGAATCGGTGTCGCCAGCCGGGGCGGCCGGCTGCAGTTCCCCGGCGGATTCCGCCAGAATCTCGGCCCGGCGCTTGCGCATGCGGACCCGGTCGATGGCGCGGTTGCGGGTGAGGGTGGCCGCCCAGCTGAACACCGAACCGCGGGAGACGTGGTAGTCGGCCGCCTTGTGCCAGAGCTGAAGAAACACGTCCTGGATGATGTCCTGCGCCTCGGTGGCGTCGTTGGTGACGCGATAGGCGAGCGAATAGAGCGGCTTGGCGAGCGAGTCGTAAAGCCCGGCCAAGGCGGCCTTTTCGCCGCGGGCCATGGCCGCCAGCAGGCCGGCCTGGGCGTCGGCTTGGGCGTTCAGCTCCGGACTGTCGTTTGCGGCGGCCATTACTTGGAAGCGCGCCCCGGCCGCCCGTCGCGGTAAAGCGATGCCGGTAAAGGAGAACGTTCGGGCTGTGGCCAGGAGCATTTCATATCAATACGGGCGGAGGGGCCGCGGGGATGCCCAGACTTTTGATTTTGCCGGGGCTTGGCAACAGCAATGCATGGCTCAGAAGAGCATCCAGCCGAGGAGACCCAGCGCGAGCAGCACGGCGAGCAGGGCGAGGAGGATCTTTTCCTGGCGGGTGGTGGCGAGGGGCATGCTCAGAGGCCGAGGCGGGTGAGCTGCGCGAAGATGTCCTGCACCAGCGGCTCGGCGGCCAGCTCGGACCAGGGGCGGTTGCTGGAGACGCGCACGAAGAACTGGTCGCCCTGCCGGCCGAAACCATACTGCAGCGCGAGCTGAAACAGCGCGGGCACCGAGTAGGGATCCCGGTAATTGATGACGCGCCCGTCGTAGATGTGCCAGAACCAGACATGCTGCGGGTAGCCTTCGGCGTTTTCAAAGAGGCGGTGCTCCGCGGGGAAGAGGGTGGCCCCGGGCAGTTGCGGGATCGCCTGCTCGTCCGACACCGGCTGGACCTTCCAGCCCGAGCCGGGCCAGCAGGCATCGGGGGTGTGCGAAGCCACCCGGCTGACCGAGGCCTGGCCGGGCGCCCAGTAGGCGACGTAAACGGTCAGCTGGGTCAGCCGGTCGTCGGCCGTGGTGCGGACATAGGTGCGTTCAATCAGGTGCGTGGTGCTGAGAACATCGGCGAACTGGTAGAGATTCTTCGGCGTGATCGTCCGCCAGCCCTCGGCCTGCAGCGGCAGGACGGTCGTGAGGACGGGGAGGGGCCGGCCGGCGCGGGGCGAGGGGCGGGCATTGATGAAAAAGAATCCCCCGAGCGCCAGCGTGGTGATGAGGCTGGTCCAGAAAACCCGCCGGGGCCAGCGCGGAGGGGTCGCCTCCGGGGGGACGGCGGCCGGCACCGGGGCGGCCGGCGGGGACTCCAGCAGCACGGCCAGACCGGCCAGCGCGAGCGCGGTCACACCGAGGATGGCAAAGCCGGTGGCATCGTGCCAGAAGCCGTCGATCTTATACCCGCCGTTGGCGAGCAGGGTGAGCGTGAGCGACCGCAGGAAATTCATGCCCAGGGCCAGCACGGGCGCGGCGAGGATCAGGAACAACCGGCCTCCCGGGCGCCGCACCTGCCAGGCGGCGAAGAAAAACCCGGCATAAACGCACGAGAGCAGGCTGCGGATGCCGCTGCACGCCTCCTCGACGCCGACGGAGGTCCGGGCGAGTTCGATGACGTTGCCGTGCTGACGGGCCGGCACGCCGAACAGATGCAGGGTGGTCAGGACGTTGTCGGACACGAAGCCCTGCAGGGCAAGGGTCAGGCGGGCATAGGTGCCGTTGGGCACGGGGCTGATGAGCAGCCACAGGAAGATGGCGGTCAGGCTGATCCAGTTGAACGGCACGAGGCGGACCCTGGCATCGGCCAGGATCAGCAACCCGCCGAGGAGGAAGCTGCAGAGGGATCCGGCGAGGAGGCAGCTGACCAGGGCGTGGTTCCATGCCAGGGAGGCCGCGAAAATACCTGCGAGGCCGAACAGCGCGACGCCGGCCAGGCAGCAGAACACGAGCAGCAGCTCGGGCGCATAGCGCCCGGCCGGCAGCCAGCGCAGGGTGCCGGTCCGGCGGCTTTCCCAAATCAGGAGGAGAAAGACGACCGGGGC
>JAQSDJ010000152.1 GCA_029945855.1 Lacunisphaera sp. | reverse complement strand
GCCGGAGATGACGCTGTTAACGGTGGCGATCAGCCCGGAGTTGACGACAAAATCGGGCGACGCGTCGCTGAAATTGATGGTGCCACCGGTGAAGGTCGGCGTGCCTTCCTCGATGGTGATGCCGGCGGTGCGGACGGTGCCTGGGACGCTGACAGTGAAGGTGCCGTTGGCGTCCGTGCCGGCGCTGAACACCGCATACCGGTCATTGGTCCATTTCTGGTTTCCCCCAGACGTGCCGGTTGAACTGGTGCTCCAGTTCTTATCCGAACCGCCAGTGGACCAAGTCTCAGAGGGTGATGTGCCGCCGGCGCCAAGCGTGTTGCCGTTGAGGTCCCAATAAAGCGTCTGCGCGGGCAGCAGTGCGGCGGAGAAAGCCACAAACAGCACGGTCGCAACGAGGAGCAAAGCGTGGCCGACCGGCCTGGCGCAGGCTGGCGGCCGGCGATGGGCTGAATGGTTGGTTCTCGGCGTCACAAGCTTTGCATCCTTGACGCAGAATACTTCCATTAACCCGCGATCGCAATGGGGTATTTCCATGACCCATGCGACAGTCCCGCCGCTATCTTCCGGTATTACCTAGGCGGCTCAGCAGCATCAGTTATTGAACCGGAACAGCGCGACGTCGCCGTCAACAAAGACGTATTCCTTGCCCTCGAGCCGGTATTTGCCGGCCTCGCGGGCGGCGGCGACGCTGCCCAGTCGGGTGAGATCCGCGTAGGAGACGATCTCGGCCTTGATGAAACCTTTTTCGAAATCGGTATGGATGACGCCGGCGGCCTGCGGAGCCTTCCACCCTTTGATGATCGTCCAGCAACGGACCTCCTTCTCGCCGGCGGTGAAATAGGTCATCAGGCCGAGCAGGTCGTAGGTGCCCTTGATGAGCGAGGAGACGCCGGAGTCGTCGACGCCGAGGTCCTTGAGGAAGGCTTTCGCTTCCTCAGGCGGCAGGTCGATGAGTTCGCTCTCGATCTTCGCGCTGATGGGCACGTAGGCGGCGTCGTGGTGGTGGGCGACGTAGTCGGCCACCTGGCGGACGAAGGAATTCTGCTCGGCGGTGGCGAGGTCGCTTTCGGCGACATTGCACGCGAAGAGCACGGGTTTCGCGGTGAGGAGCTGGAAGAGTTTCATCAGCGCCACTTCCTCGGGGGTGGCGGCGAAGGTGTTGGCGGTCTTGCCGGAGTTGAGGTGGGGCGTGAGCTTCTCGAGGAGGGCGAGTTCGATGATCGCCTCCTTGTCGCCGGACTTGGCGTTTTTCTGCGTCTTGGTCATCCGCTTGGCGACGGCCTCGAGGTCAGCGAGCACGAGTTCGGTCGTGATGACCTCGATGTCGCGCACGGGGTCGATCCCGCCCATGGTGTGGACGACATCGGGATCCTCGAAGCAGCGCACGACTTGCACGATGGCGTCGACCTCGCGGATGTTGGCGAGGAACTGGTTGCCCAGGCCCTCGCCCTTGCTGGCGCCGGCAACGAGCCCGGCGATGTCGACAAACTCGATGGCCGCGGGCACCACGACGTTGGTCTTGGCGATGGCCTTGAGCACGTAGGCGCGCTCGTCCGGCACGATCACGACGCCGACGTTGGGGTCGATGGTGCAGAACGGATAGTTGGCGGCCTCCGCCTTGCGGGAGCGGGTGAGGGCGTTAAAAAGGGTGGATTTGCCCACATTGGGGAGTCCGACGATACCGGCTTTGAGCATAAAATTGGGTGCGTGAAGGGTCGGATGGAGGGGTGGCACTGGGGGCTTGACAAGAGCAAACTTGTGCCGTGCATTCTCACCCTTTTCCCAACGAACACCGCTTCCTTTCAAGCAACCAGACACATCAAATGGCACTTAAAATCCGTCTTTCCCGCGTCGGCACCAAGAACGAACCGCATTACCGCGTCGTCGTGGCCGAGGAGCGTTCCCGCCGCGATGGCGATGCCGTCGAGCAGATCGGCTCCTACAATCCACGCGCCAAGGGCAACCCGATGACCATCAAGCTCGATCGCGTCGACTACTGGGTCTCAAAGGGCGCCAAGCCCACCGCGACCATGCACGCGATGATCAAGCGCGCCAAGCGCGCCGCCGCGGCGACCGCGTCGGCCTGAGCCGTCGGCCCCAAAGCTTCCAGCCCCCCAAGGTTCGGCTCGCGCCGGACCTTTTTTATTGGCTAACCTGCCGCCCGCCCCATGCGCATCGACGTCCTGACGCTGTTTCCCGCCATGCTCGACGGCTTTTTGTCCGAAAGCATGCTCGGTCGCGCCCAGGAGGCGAAGCTGCTCGAGATCAAGGTCCACAACCTGCGCGACTGGGCGACCGACAAGCACCGCACGACCGACGACCGGCCCTTCGGCGGTGGGGCCGGCATGGTGTTGAAGTGTGAGCCGGTCTTCGCGGCCATCGAGCAGGTGCAGACTCCCGGTTGCCGGCGCATTTACCTGACGCCCGACGGCACGCCGCTCTCGCCGGCGCTGGCATTGGAGCTTTCCCAACAGCTGCATTTGGTGCTGCTCAGCGGGCATTACGAGGGCATCGACCAGCGCATCCGCGAAAAAATCATCGATCAGGAGATCAGCATCGGGGATTATGTGCTTACCAACGGCACACTTGCGGCGGCCGTCGTCATCGATGCGCTGGCGCGCTTCATTCCGGGGGTGCTCGGGGAAGAAAAGTCGTTGACGACGGAAAGTTTCACCAGCAAGTTGCTCGACTTTCCTCAATACACGCGTCCCGCCGTTTACCGCGGCATGTCCGTGCCGGAAGTGCTCCTTTCGGGCAACCACGGCGAGATCGAGAAGTGGCGGCACGCGCAGCAGGTGGAAAAAACGCAGTCGGTCCGTCCAGATTTACTCAAATAATCAGCCATGAATCCCATCATCAAAGAAATCACCGCCAACCAGGTGAAGCATAACGTTGCGCCGTTCAAAGTCGGTGACGGTGTCCGCGTGCACACCAAGGTTCGCGAGGGCGACAAGGAACGCGTCCAGGTTTTCGCCGGTGTCGTGATCGCCCACAAGGGCAGCGGCATCCATGAGACCTTCACCGTCCGCCGCATCAGTTACGGCGAGGGTGTCGAGCGTGTGTTCCCGCTCAATTCGCCCAACCTCGACAAGATCGAGGTCGAGAAGGATTCCGAGCCGGGCAAGGCCCGCCTCTACTACCTCCGCGACCGCACCGGCAAGGCCGCCATGGCCGTCAAGGTGAAGCGCTACGACGCCGAGGCCGCCGCCAAGGCCTGAGCGTTCGTCCGATCTTTATCTATTAGAAAGCGAGCCCACCCGGCTCGCTTTTTTTTATGCCTGAAATTGGGCTTTGCACGGCGCCCGGGCCGCGGGTTATTGATGCCGCGCTTTTTCACCCCACATTTTCCATGAAACTCCAGACTGAGATCCTCGCCCAAGCTGCCAACCAGGCCCGTGGCCTCGCCATCGACGCCATCCACAAGTGCTCCTCCGGCCACCTCGGCCTGCCGCTCGGTTGCGCCGAGATCGGTGCGTTGCTCTACGGCCACGCCCTCGTGCACCATCCCGACGAGCCGCGCTGGCCGAACCGCGACCGCTTCGTCCTCTCCGCCGGCCACGGTTCGATGTTTCTCTACAGCTGGCTGCACCTGAGCGGCTACGACCTCTCGCTCGACGACGTGAAGAACTTCCGCGTCCTGCACAGCAAGACCCCCGGCCACCCCGAGTTCCGTGAGACGCCCGGCGTCGAGGCCACCACCGGCCCGCTCGGGCAGGGTATCGGCAACTCCGTCGGCATGGCCATGGCCGGCCAGATGGCCGCCGCACGCTTCAACGCGCCGGGCCACGAGATCTTCAATTACCACGTCGTCTGCCTCGCCGGCGACGGCTGCATGCAGGAAGGCGTGGCGATGGAGGCCTGCGAGTTCGCCGGCCACCAGGGCCTCGACAACCTCATCCTCATCTACGACTCCAACGACGTCACGCTCGACGCCATGGCCAACAAGACCCAGAGCGAGAACACCGCCCTGCGCTTCAAGGCGATGAACTGGGACGTGCAGACGCTCGCCGACGGCCACGACCTCGCGGCGATCCTCAAGGCCGTCAACAAGGCCAAGAAAGCCAAGAGCGGCAAACCGCAGCTCCTCATCGCGAAGACGATCATCGGTAAGGGCATTCCCGAGGTGCAGGGCACCTCGAAGGGTCACGGCGAGGGTGGGGCGAAGTTCGCCGACACCGCCCGCAAAGGACTCGGTCTGCCCGAGGAGCATTTCTTCGTGAGCGAGCCGGTGCGCGCCTATTTCGCCGACCACAAGAAGCGCCTCAAGCGCGGCTACGGCAAGTGGAAGAAAATCTTCGCCGCCTGGCGCGAGGCCCATCCCGACAAGGCCGCCTTGCTCGACCGCGCCGGCCAGCCGGTCAGCGCCGCCCAGTTGCTGGAAAAGATCCCGCCGTTCGCCGCTGACGCCAAGCTCGCGACGCGGGCCGCCGGCCAGGTCGTGCTCCAGCCCGTCGCGGCCGAGCTGCCCCTGCTCATCTCGGGCAGCGCCGACCTCCACGGCTCGACGCTCAACTACATCGCCGCCGACAAGGATTTCGACCAGACCAACCGCGGTGGCCGCAATCTCCGTTTCGGCATCCGCGAGCACGCCATGGCCGCGATTTCGAACGGCGTGGCCTACGACGGGCTGTTCCGGCCCTCGTGCGCGACCTTCCTCGTGTTCGCCGATTACTCGCGTCCGTCGATGCGGCTCGCGGCGCTCTCGAAGCTGCCGGTCATCTATATCTACACCCACGACTCGATCGGGGTGGGGGAGGACGGCCCGACCCACCAGCCGGTGGAGACGGTCTCCGGCCTGCGGGTGATCCCGAATCTCGACGTCATCCGCCCCGCCGATCCCGAGGAAACCGCCGGCGCCTACGCCGCGGCCCTGGCGCGCACCGACGGTCCGACGCTGCTTGCGCTCTCGCGCCAGGCGGTGCCGATGCTCAACGACATCCCGGTGAGCGAGCGCCGCGCCGGCGTGCTCAAGGGCGCCTACATCGCCGTCCAGGAAACCGCCCCGCTCACGCACATCCTCCTGGCCTCCGGCTCGGAACTGCAGTGGGCCGTCGCGGCCGCCAAGACCCTCGGCGCCGGCACCCGCGTGGTTTCGGTCCCCTCGTTCCTCCGCTTCGACGCCCAGCCGCAGGCCTATCGCGACGCGATTTTGCCGACCTCCTGTCGCAAGCGCGTCGCCATCGAGGCCGGGGTCACGGGCCTTTGGAGCAAGTATGTGGGCCTCGACGGCAAGGTCATCGGCATCGATCGTTTTGGCCTCAGCGCCCCCGGCGGCATCGCGATGAAGGAACTAGGCATTACTGCCGAGGCTGTGGTAAATGCAGCTAAGTCCCTCTGAAAAAAGCAATAGCGTGTTTCCACTCAGCCGGCCGCCAGGCCGGCTGAGTCGTTTATACCGGCATACTAGTCTTTCGGCTAAGATCGCGAAACTCTGCTTGCAAATATCGTTAGGGGGCTAACTTTCAGCCGCCTTATAGTCACCAGCCTTACCAATCATGCCCTTTCTGCTCCTCAAAGATCTACCCCGTTACGAATGCCTGCTTGAGGCAGCCAATGATTTTCCCGAGCTGGATCCCTCGGCTGCGGAGGCCTACCTGCACCTGCTCCACACGGGCGACGAGGTCTTCGGCGTGTCGGATCGCAGCCTGGCCGGCCATAACATCTCCCACGGACGTTTCGGCGTGCTGATGCTCCTTTGGCGCGGGGTGCAGCCGCGTGCGGCAAAACTGCTCGGGGCCGACGCTTGCACGCCTGGTCCGCGCACTCCCGCGGAACTGGCTGATGCCTGCAAGGTCACTCGAGCCACCATGACGGGCCTGATCGACACCTTGGAGCGGGACGGCTACGTCAAGCGCGAGCCCGATCCCGTCGACCGCCGGATGATGTCGGTGCTGCTGACGCCCAAGGGGGTGGAATTTCTGACGGAATTCCTGCCCGGGCATTTCAAGGTCATTAGCGCGCTCATGAGCCCGTTGTCCGAGGCAGAGCGCAAGACACTCGTGCACCTGCTCGGCAAGATCCAGCAGCAGGCCTCCCGGTTGCATCCCAAACACGAAGCCGTGCCCGCGGCCACCGTCTGAATTTCAGCCCCCTTTAATCCTAACACCACGAATCCATGTTCAAGAAATTCCTCATCGCCATCGGCGGCTTCGCCGTCGTCGTCGTCACGTTGGGTGCCGTCAAGGTTGCCCAGATCAAGAAAATGTCGTCCGTATCGCACGTGCCGCCGCCGAGCGCCGTGACCACGCTGGCGGCCCGCGCGGTGGACTGGCACTATTACATCAAGGCCATCGGCACCCTTTCGCCCGTGCAGGGCGCCACGCTCAGCGCCGATGCCGACGGCATCGTCGCCCGGATCCCGGTCGAGAGCGGCTCCGCGGTGAAGGCCGGCGATCTCCTGCTCGAGCTCGACGCGAGCGTGGAGACCGCACAGCTGAACGCCGCGCAGGCCCGGGCCGAACTCGCCGCCATCAATCTGGAGCGCTCCCGGGAATTGTGGGCCCGCTCGGCCGTCGCCAAGTCCGAGTTCGACGCCGCCGAGGCCACCGCGAAGCAGACCGTCGCCGATGTCACCGCCCTGCAGGCGCAGATCGCCCGCAAGCAGGTGCGGGCGCCGTTCGACGGCCGGGTGGGCATCCGCCTCGTCAACGAGGGCCAGTATGTGGCCCGCGGCCGGGCGCTGCTCCCGCTGCAGCAGCTCGACCCGATCTACGTCAACTTCACCATCCCCCAGCGCCAGCTGAGCGCCCTCTCGATGGGCCAGAAGGTGGCCGGGGTGGCCGCTGCCGTCGAGGCCCAGCCGGTCCCGGCCACCATCACCGCCATCAATTCCGAGGTCGACGCCTCGACCCGCAGCATCTCGGTGCAGGCCACCCTGGCCAACCCGGAGGAGCGCCTCCGCGCCGGCATGTTCGCCCGCGTCGAGGTCCAGCTGCCGGATGCGGAGACCCAGGTCGTCGTGCCCGCCACTGCCATCGCCTACGCCTCCTACGGCAATTCGGTCTTCATCGTCGAGCAGCTCAAGGATGCCGGCGGCCAGAGCTACCTCGGGGTGCGCCAGCAGTTCGTCAAGCTTGGCGCCGCCCGGGGCGACCTCATCGTGATCACCGAGGGCGTCAAGCCCGGCGAGCAGGTCGTCACGGCCGGGGTGTTCAAGCTCCGCAACGGGGTGCCCGTGCAGGTGAACAACATCGTCCAGCCGTCGAGCGAGTCCGCCCCGAAGCCGGCCAACACCTGAGCCCGCGCCCGTCCCCCGGAGATTCCACGCCATGCTATCCAAGAGCTTCACCGATCTGTTCATCCGCAAGCCCGTCATCGCGCTGGTGGTGAACATCGTCATCCTCGTCGTGGGCCTCATCGCCTACTTCAAGCTGAACACGCGCCAGTATCCGCGCAGCGACAGCGCCGTCGTCAACGTCAGCACCGTCTACTTCGGCGCCAGCGCCGACACGGTGCGCGGCTACATCACCACCCAGCTCGAGCGCGTCATTTCCAGCGCCGACGGCATCGACTACATCGAGTCCACCAGCAGCGCCGGCATCAGCACCATCAACGTCTTCCTCCGGCTCAACTACGACACCAACGCTGCCCTCGCGCAGATCAGCTCCAAGATCGACCAGGTCCGCAACGAGCTGCCGCCCGAGGCCGAGGCCCCGACGATCAGCGTCGAGACGGCGGACAGCCAGTTCGCGTCGATGTATCTGAGCTTCTACTCGGACTCGCTCGACCAGAACCAGATCACCGACTACCTCAACCGCATGGTGCAACCGCGCCTGTCCGCCGTGAAGGGCGTGCAGCGCGCCGACGTGCTCGGCGGCCGGGTGTTCGCCATGCGCGTCTGGCTGAAGCCCGAGGAGCTCGCCGCCCGCAACCTCAGCCCGTCCGAGGTCCGCGCCGCCCTGCAGGCCAACAACGCGCTGGCCGCGGTCGGCGCCACCAAGGGCTCCATGCTCAGCGTCAGCCTCATCGCCAACACCGACCTGAAGAGTGTCGACGAGTTCAAGCAGCTCGTCGTGGCGGAACGCAACGGCACCATCATCCGTCTGGCCGACGTCGCCGACGTCGTGCTCGGCGCCGAGAACTACGACACGGAGGTCCGCTTCGGCGGCAAGACCGCCACCTTCATGGGCATCTGGGTGCTGCCCACCGAGAGCACCATCGAGGTCATCAAGCGCGTGCGCGCCACCATGCCCGAGATCCAGCGCGGCCTCCCCGCCGGCCTCGAGGCCACCATCGCCTACGACGCCACCAAGTATATCGACGACGCCCTGAGCGAGATCGTGACCACGCTCACCGAGACGCTCCTCATCGTGATGATCGTCATCTTTCTGTTCATGGGCTCGCTGCGCTCGGTGCTCATCCCGATCGTCGCCATGCCGCTGTCGCTGGTCGGCGCCGTCTTCCTTATGCTGGTCTTCGGCTTCACCATCAACCTGCTCACGCTGCTGGCCATCGTGCTGGCGGTCGGCATCGTGGTGGACGACGCCATCGTCGTGGTGGAAAACATCGAACGCCACATCCGCGAGGGGCAGACGCCGTTCGACGCCGCCATCCTCGGCGCGCGCGAACTCGTCGGCCCGGTTATCTCCATGGCCATCACCCTGGCCGCGGTCTACGCGCCCATCGCCTTCCAAGGCGGGCTCACCGGCGCCCTCTTCCGCGAATTCGCCATGACGCTCGCCGGCGCCGTCCTGATCTCCGGCTTTGTGGCGTTGACGCTGTCGCCGATGATGAGCGCCTACCTGCTCGCTGGCCACGACGCCGAGGAGAAGGGGCTCACCGGCTGGACCAACCACCTCTTCGACCGCCTGCGCAACCGCTACGACCGCCTCGTGGGCCGGATGCTGCAGCTGCGCGAGGGCCGCCAGGCCTCGTGGCCGGTGTTCTTCTGGTCCTTCGTGGCCTGGATTCCGCTCTGGCTGGTGGCACTCGCCTTCGTCGCGATCGCCGGCGGCAGCCTCAAGGCCATGGCCGGTCCGCTGGCCGGGGGCATCGCGCTCTTCACCGTCCTCACCGCCTTCGCCGTGGTCGTGCTCGATTACCTGTTGGGACGGCGTTTTGTCTGGGTCCAGTATGTGCTGATCGGCGCCGGCATGCTCACGCTGCTGCTCGCGCCCTTCATCATGTTCGCGCAGAGCGAACTCGCCCCGAAGGAGGATCAGGGCGTCGTGTTCAGCATCCTGCAGCCGTCGCCGACCGCGACCATCGACCAGAATGTCATGTTTTCGAACGAGGTGCAGAAGATGTTCACCGGGGTGGAGGAGTATGAGAATTCCTTCATGCTCACCGGTTCGAACTTCGGCTTCGCCGGCATCATCCTCAAGCCCTGGTCCGAGCGGAAGCGCTCCTCGATCCAGATCCAGGACACGCTGCAGGCGCCTGCGGCCGCCATCCCGGGCCTGAACGTCATCGTCACCACGCCCGAGCCGCTGCCCTCCGGCGGCAACTTCCCGATCGAGTTCGTCATCCGCTCCACCGCGGACCACAGCGAGATCCTCGAATACGCCAACCAGCTGGCCTTCTACGCCAACACCGAGGCCAACGCCGGCGGCGGCGCGCCGACGTTCTACTTCGCCGACAGCGACCTGAAGTTCGACCTCCCGCAGGTCGAGATCGAGATCGACAAGGACAAGGTCGCCTCGATGGGCCTCAGCCTGAGCGCGGTGGCCCGCGACCTCGGCTCGATGCTCGGCGGCGGCTACGTCAACCGCTTCATCAACGACGGCCGCAGCTATCGCGTCATCCCGCAGGTCGAGCGCGGCCAGCGCCTCAACGCCGAGCAGCTGCTCGACTACCAGATCCGCGGCCCCGGCGGGCAGCTCATCCCGCTGGCCTCGATCGCGACGCTCAAGCACACCGTGCAGCCGCGCTCGCTCAACCGCTTCCAGCAGCTCAACTCGGTCAAGATCACCGGCGTCGGCCCGAGCATCGACAACGCGCTCAAGAAGCTCGAGGCCAAGGCCGCCGAGATCCTGCCCCCGGGCTACTCGATCGACTACGGCGGGCAGTCCCGCCAGCTGCGCAACGAGGGCAGCGCGCTCTGGAAGGCCTTCGCCCTCGACGGCATGCTCATCTTCCTGGTGCTGGCGGCGCAGTTCAACAGCTTCCGCGACCCGCTCATTATTTTGCTCGGTTCGGTGCCGCTCGCGATCGTCGGCGCGCTGCTCCCCGTCTTCCTCGGGAAGACCTCGCTGAACATCTACTCGCAGATCGGCCTCATCACGCTGGTCGGCCTCATCGCCAAGAACGGTATCCTCGTCGTGGAGTTCGCCAACACGCTGCAGGAGCAGGGGGTCGCCAAGCTTGACGCCATCCGCCGCGCCGCCGCCACGCGGTTGCGGCCCGTGCTGATGACCTCCGCCGCCACGGTGTTCGGCCATCTGATGCTCATCTTCGTGACCGGCCCCGGCGCCGCCGCGCGCAACAGCATCGGCTGGGTGCTGGTCGTCGGCATGACGGTCGGCTCGGTCTTCACGCTCTTCGTCGTGCCGGCGTTCTACATGCTGATCGCCCGCGACCAGGCCGCGCAGCGCGTGCCCGCGCCTGTCCCCGCGCTGCCACCCGGCACCCAACCCGCCCTTGCTAAGTAACCTCCCATCCCTTTAATGGTTCCTTTTATGCGACTGACCAGACTCATCCTGACGGGAGCGAGCTTGCTCGCTGCTTTGCCCGCCATCGCCCAGCTCAACGACGGGAAACCCGATCCCGAGTTCTCCGTCCCGCCGAGACTCGATCTGGAATACGCCCTGGCCTTCGCGCTCGATAACAGCTTCGCCATCCGCCAGGCCAAGGAGCGCATCAAGGAGCAGGAGGGCGTCGTGCTCGAGGTCCGCAGCGCGCAGATCCCGAACGTCTCCGCCTCCGGCGGCTACCAGCGCTCCGCCGTCGAGGTCGGGCCCACCGGCGAGAACCGCTACTGGTCCTTCAACGTCACGGCCCGCCAGAACCTCTACACCGGCGGGGCCGTGTCCGCCAGCGTCAAGGCCCAGCAGCTCAGCCTTGATGCCGCCATCCTGTCCTTCCAGGCCGTCATCAACGACGCGCTGCTCGATGTCCGCACGCGCTTCTACACCGTCCTGCTCAGCCGCGAGAAGATCAAGGTGCAGGAGCAGAACGTCGAGCTGCTCCAGCGCCAGCTGCAGGACGTGAAGAACCGCTTCGAGGCCGGCACCGTGTCCAATTTCGAGGTGCTCCGCGCCGAGGTCGCCCTCGCCAACGCCCAGCCCGCCCTCATCACCGCCCGCAACGACTACCGTCTTTCCATCGAGACCCTCCGCCAGGCGATCGGCTACACCACCACGTCCGAGCCCAACGTCACCAAGGTGCCCGAGTTCCTCGGCACGCTGGAGTTCACGCCGGCCAGTTTTGATCTCCGCTCCGCGCTGGCCACCGCCCGCGAACAACGGCCCGACCTGCAGCGCCTGCAGAAACTCACCACGGCCGCCGAGCAGGGCGTGATCGCCCGCCGCGCCGGCTATTATCCGAACCTGGCGCTGTTCGGCGCCTATGACTGGCGGAAGACCGCCGGCTCGAACAATTTCCCGGGCGAACGCGACGGCTGGACCGTCGGCTTGTCCTCGAGCTGGGACATCTTCGACGGCCGCGCCACCGCCGGCCGCGTCGTGCAGGCCCGCTCCTTCCTTGAGCAGACCAAGCTCGCGCTGGCCGAGTCGCAGCTCGCCGTGGACGTCGATGTCCGCCGGGCTATCTCCAATTTCCAGCAGGCCAACGAACTCGCCGAGGCCTCGAAGAAGGTCGTCGAGCAGGCCGAGGAGGCCGTCCGTCTGGCCAACGCCCGCTTCAACGCCGGCACCGCCACGCAGCTCGATGTGCTGACCTCGCAGGTTGACCTCACCACGGCCCGCCTCAACCAGCTCCAGGCCTACTACACCTACAACGTCGCGGTCGCCACCACCCGCAATGCCATGGGCCTGCAGGATGAGCTGCGCCCGACGAAGGAACTGAATTATCCCGCGAACTGAGGTGCGGGCCGGTTGCCCGGACCAAGGCCGCCCTGAGGCGGCCTTTTTCATTCGCCCCGGTCCGGTCGGTCCTGCCAGTCTTTCCCGCATTCTCCGTCCCGCATGAAGTTCGCCCGCCCGCTGCTCATCACCTTGGGGATTATCGCCCTCATCGGCGGGATTCTCGCCGGGCTGGTGTTGACCCCCTCGATCCAGCGGTGGGCGGTCCTGCGCGCGGCGGCCGGCCGGCCCGGGTTGGGGCTGACCATCGAGGGATTCTCGGCCGGCGTATCCCATCTCAGTTTGCGCAATGTCATCGTGCAGCGGCACGGCCTCGTGGTGAACCTGGCCGGCCTTGAGGCCGACTACTCGCTCCTCGAGGTGCTGGTCCGCCGCCGGCTGCATTTGCGCCAGCTCAGCGTGGAGGGCCTCGTGGTCGACGCCAGCCGGCTGTCGCCGGCCCGGGCGCAGGCCGCCGCCGTGGGCGCGCCCGCGGCCACGCCGGGCCTGCTCGCGCAACTGCAGCTGCCGGTCGAGCTGCGGCTGGACGACACGCGGCTCTCCGGCCGTGCGCTGCTGCCCGGCGCCCCCGGCCGCGCCCCATTGACGGCGGAGTTCAAGCTCACCGGCGGGCGCTTCGCCCCGGAACAGGAGGGCTCGCTCCTCCTGGTCGCGACCTTGCGGAACCCGGCGTCCGACGGCCCGGTGGCCGTGTTGCACGCGCAGGTGAGCCTGCGCGCGACGCAGACGGCGCTGCGCGCGTTCCGCCATGTGGCCCTGACGGCGGTCGTGGATGCCGAGGGGCGGGGCCTTACGGAACAGAGCCAGTTGAAGATTTCCGCCGAGGCCGGGCGTGATGCGGCCGGGGAGAATTATGCCGCCAGCATCGACACGCTGCTGCTCGGCCAGTCGGAAAACATGTTCAAGGTGCAGGCGGCCCTGCCGGCGGGCCGGAAGGAATACACCGGCCATTGGGCGCTCAAGGCTCGTCACGCCCAGCTGCAGCCGTTCTTTCTCGGCGGCGCCCTGCCGGATTTCGACGCCCATGGTGAAGGTCGTTTCGCCTTTTCTCCGGACGCAGGGGCCATGGTGCTGCAAGGGAGTCTGGCGGCCGGAGTGAGCCGGCTGGAGGTGATCGAACCCGCCTGGCGCGCGATTGGTGCGGTCCGTCTGCAGGCCGAGTTCAACGTCGAGGAGACGGACGGGGTGGTCCGGTTGAACCAGCTCGGCATTGCGCTCGCGGGCGAGCGGCCCGTGCTCGAGCTGACGGCGACCGGCGCCGCGGAATTCAACCTCAAGGACCGGCGGCTGCAGGTCGGCGGTGCCACGCTCGGGGAAGTGCTGCGTTTCAAACTGCTCGGCCTCCCAGTCGCCTGGATCCGGCCGTTCGTCAGCGCGGCCGATATTTCCGGCGGTCAGCTCACCGGCGAGATCGCCGTGCTCGCCGAGCAGGACCGCATGGTCGCCCGCACCCTCACGCCGCTGGCCGTTGACAGCCTGAACGTGGTCCAGCGTGGACAGTTATTGCTGACCAAGGCCGGGCTCTCGCTCAACGCCGAGGCCATCCTGACCGCGAAGGATATTGCGGGGAAGATAACCGGTCTGACCGTGACGACGCCGGCGGGTGATTCGCTGGCGGCGCAGGTCACGGTCACGCTGCCGCTCTCGGCCAACCCCCCGATTGTGGTGACGGGCAACTACCGCGCCGACCTGCCGACCTTGCTGGCCCCGTGGCTGCCGCTCGGACACCTCAAGGCCACCGGCGAAACCGATTTCACCTACCAGACCGAGCACATCGAACTTCGACGCCTCGACACGAACGTCACGGATGCCGGCGGACAGACGCTGTTCACAGTCACGGCGCTGCGTCCATTCACCTTTGATCTGGCGGCAGGCCGGGCGGTGACGGGAAGCCCCGGGGCGGTGGACTTGCTGCGGGTCAACCTCGGCCGTCTGCCCCTCGATCGCCTCCCTCTCAACGGGCCGGGCGCCCGGCTCGGCGGCGTGGTGGCACAAGGTGAATTCGTGCTCGCGGCCGAGGGCGACAGGCTGTTGGGCCGGGCCGCCATCCCCGTGAAACTGGTCAATGTTTCCCTGGTGCAAAATGGCCGGCCGGCCCTGAGTGGTCTCTCCGTGGCGCTGGAACCTGCCTTCGAGATGAACGGTCGCGCGTCGGCCAAGGCCGAGACCGGCAACGTGACCGTCCGCACGGCCGCCGGCGCGACCTTGCTCACCCTGAAGGGCGAGGCCTCGCGCACAACCGAGGCCGGGGCGCGCGGTTCACTGACCTTCAACCTCGATGTGCCGGCGCTGTCCACGCAGCCGTTGTTTGTCGACGCTCAGGCTGTCACCGCGGGCCGGGCCAGCGGCGAAATCCGCGTCGCGCTGGGTGCCGCGAGCCAGGTGGAGGCGAGGATGACCATCAACGGCCTCGTCGCCCGCGAGGGCGGCGAGACGCTGCCGGTCGCCAACCTTAGCTTCCGTGCGGTGCGCTCGGAAACCGGCCTCATCACGGTGCAGGCCCCGCTGCTGCTCGACCAGGCCGGCCAGCGTTCGGACTTGAATTTCGCCCTCGGGTTGAGGCCTCAGGGACGCAATTTCGGGCTGGAGGGCCGGTTGACCGGCGAGCATGTCGAGTTGGCCGATGCCCTCGCCGTGCTCAGTGTTTTCACGACCTCGGCGGCACCGGCGCCGGCCAGTGAGAACAGCCCGGCTCCCGCGGCCGAGGTGGTGGCGGATACCACGCCGGCTTGGTCCCGCTTCACTGGATCACTCGTCCTCGACGTAAAATCGGTCACCCGGGGCGCGGACTGGGCCATGACCGGGCTCACCGGCACGGTTGCGATTGATCCCGCCAAACTGGCCCTCACCCAGCTCGTCGCTGCCTTGGGCGAGAAGGGACGGTTTGCGGCGCAGGGCGAGCTGAAGTTCAACGGTGGCGCGCGCCCCTATGTCCTCGGCGGCAATTATTCCCTCACCGAGTTTGACGCCGGTAAATTCTTCAAGGCGCTCGAGCCGGCCCGGCCCGCGACCGTCGAGGGCATGTTCAGTGTGCAGGGCCGGTTCACCGGCCAGGGCGAGACATTGTCCCGGACGTTGGAGCGGGCGCGCGGCTCGTTCGAGCTGACCAGCCGGCAGGGGGTTTTCCGCGGCCTGCAGCGCACCTCGGGCAAGGTGTCCATGACCTCCAAGGCCGTTGAGCTCGGCGCATCCGTGCTCGGCTCGATCTTCGGCTCGGAAAAGGCGACCAAGGCGGCAGAGAAGGTTGCCGGCGCGGCGTATTTTGTGGACCAGCTCGCCCAGAGCCTCGGCGAGCTGAACTATGACCAGCTGAATGTCAGGCTGGTGCGCGCGGAGTCGCTCAACCTGGCCCTTGAGGATTTCAGCCTCGTCTCGCCCGAGATCCGCCTGCTCGGCAAGGGCACGGTGACTTTTGTCGCTGACAAGCCGCTGCTGGAGCAACCGCTCAATGTTTCGCTCTCGCTGGCCGGCCGGGGCAAGCTCGAGCAGCTGCTCGGCAAGCTCCGCCTGACCGATGGTTCGCGCGATGAGCTCGGCTACGCGAAGACCGGCCAGCCGGTCGTCATCGGGGGCACGCTCGCCCGACCCGACCCGACGGCCTACTTCACCCGCCTCGCCACGGCCAAGCTCGGCGAATTGCTGGCGCCGGACAATTGACGCGCTGGGCTTGTGGCCGGGGACAAATGCGCCAAGGCTGGCGCCATGAATACACGGATTTTCGGCAAGACCGGGCGCGTTGTCAGTGAGGTCGGACTGGGCACCTGGCAGCTCGGCGGAGGGTGGGGGGAGGTGACGGACGAGGCGGCGCTGGCCGCGTTGCGCGCGGCCTACGAGGCGGGCACGACCTTCCTCGACACGGCCGACGTCTACGGCGACGGCCGCAGCGAGACGCTCATCGGGAAATTTCTGAAAGAGTCCCAGGCGCGCGACCGGATTTTTATCGCGACCAAGCTGGGCCGGTTCGGCGATCCGGGCTGGCCGGCGAATTTCTCGCGGGCCGCAGTCCGCCAGCACACCGAGGCCTCGCTTCGGCGGCTGGGGATTGACGCGCTCGACCTGACGCAGTTCCACTGCGTGCCGCCGGAAGTGCTGATGCGGGGCGAGCTGTTCGGCTGGCTCGCGGAGCTGCAACGCGAAGGCAAGATCCGGGCCTACGGCGCCAGCGTCGAGGCGATGGACGAGGCCTTGTGGTGCTGCGCGCAGCCCGGTTGCGCCGCGCTCCAGATCATCTTTAATATTTTCCGGCAGAAACCCATCCATGTCCTGTTCGATGCCGCCCGCCGCAACGGCGTGGCGCTCATCGTCCGCCTGCCGCTGGCGAGCGGCCTGCTCGGCGGCAAGATGACCGCGGCGACAAAGTTCCCGACCAACGACCACCGCAACTTCAACCGCGACGGCCAGCTCTTCAACGTCGGCGAGACTTTTGCCGGCCTGCCCTTCGAGAAGGGCGTGGCGCTGGCCGACCAGCTCAAGCCCCTCGTGCCGGTCGGTATGACGATGGCGGAGATGGCGCTGCGGTGGTGCCTCGATTTCGAGGCGGTCGGCACGATCATTCCCGGGGCGAAGAGCGCTGCGCAGGCCCAGGCCAACGCACGGGCCTCGGTGCTGGCCCCGCTCGGCGCGGAGCGGCACGTGAAGCTTGCGGCATTCTACGAACGCGAGGTCGCCGCGCATATCCGCGGTCCGTATTGATAAGGGCATTTTTACCTGCAGGGCTGTCGCGAGCCGTTAATTGACGCGCACAATCCGGCAAAAAACGCGGCAGATGCGGACTTTACGGAACGGCCGGCGCGGTTAGGCTGCATTCATAGCTTTCGCCGGTCTGAACCCGCAAGTGCAGGCCCGGACCGGGTCCAACCCCAGGAGACCCCCCTTATGAACGGCAACCGTCCGGGAGACATCAGAAACTTCGCCATCGTGGGCCACGCGGCTGCCGGCAAGACCATGCTGGCGGAATCCATGCTCATGTGCAGCGGCACCATCCAGCGCTTGGGCAGCATTGTCCAGGGCACCACGATCTCGGATTACCACGTGGGCGAGCAGCAAAGGCACATCTCGATCCACGCGACGCCGCTCAACTGCGAATGGCAGGGGCGGCGTTTCAATTTCATCGACGCGCCCGGCTACCTGGATTTCAGCAGCGAGGCGATCAACGTGCTGAATGTCGCCGACTTCGCGCTCGTCGTCATCAACGCCGCCCACGGCATCGGCGCCGGCACGGAGATGATGTGGGAATACGCCTCCACCTACGGCATCCCGAAGATCATCGTGGTGACCGGGCTCGACAAGGAGAAGGTGGATTTCAACGGCTTGCTGGGCGAGATCCGCAGCCGTTTCGGCAACCAGGTGTTTCCCCTGCAGGTGCCGATGGATCCCGGCCCGGGCTTTCACCAGGTGCTCGACGTGTTGCGCAGCGAGGTGGTCAGCTACGCGACCGACCGCTCGGGCAAATACAAGGAGGAGACCGCCGTGGGCCCCTGGAAGGAGAAGGTCAACGTCCTCCACCAGGAGCTGGTCGAGCACATCGCCGAGAGCGACAACGCCCTGCTCGAGAAATTTTTCGCCGATGGCGGGCTGCCCGAGGATGTCATGCGCACCGGCATTCACCCCGCCGTGCAGCAGCAGGTGTTCGTCCCGCTGCTCTGCACTTCGGGCGAGACCAACGTCGGCGTCGCCCGGCTCATGGATTTCATCGCCAAATACGGTTCCTCCCCCGAGGACCGGCAGACCGTGGGCGCCACTTCCGCCGACACCAGCGAGCCGTGCCTGGTCCGTCTCGCCGGCGCCGAGCCCGTGGCCTACGTGTTCGAGACCCTCACCGACCCGCAGAGCGGCGACCTGTCGTTTTTCCGCGTCTACTCCGGGACCATCCGCCCGGGCATGGAGCTTTACAACAGCGAGCGCCGGATCGTCGAGCGCTGCGGCCAGCTCTACCGGCTCAACGGCAAGCTGCGCACTCAGGTCGATTCGCTCACCGCCGGGGACATCGGCGCGGCGGTGAAACTGAAGGACACGCACACGGGCAACACGCTGTGCGAAACCAAGCACGCCATCATCCTGCCCAAGGTGGCCTATCCCACGCCCTACACGCAGGCGGCGCTCAAGCTCAACACCCCGGGCGACGAGGAAAAACTGGCGGCCGGCCTTGCCGCACTGCACGAGGAGGACCCGGCGTTCACCTATCACACCGACCCGGAACTCCACCAATTCATCCTCGCCGCGCAGGGCGAGCTGCACCTCGAGGTGCTCTTCGAGCGCCTGAAACGCCGCTACCGGGTCGATGTTTCGCTCGACCAGCCGAAGATCCGGTATCGCGAGACCATCCGCGGCCGGGGCGAGGCCCGCTACCGCCACAAGAAGCAGACCGGGGGCGCCGGCCAGTTCGCCGAGGTCTGGCTGCGCGTCGAGGCGGGTCCCCGCGACAGCGGCCTGAACTTCAGCCAGTCACTCACCGGCCAGGACGTCGACCGCATCTTCGTGCCGTCCGTCGAGAAGGGCGTCAAGACCCTCAGTCTGGAGGGCATCCATGCCGGCTTCCGCGTGACGGACGTGAAGGTCGAGTTCTACGGCGGCAAGATGCACCCGGTCGACTCGAAGGACATCGCTTTCCAGATCGCCGGCTATTTCGCCTTCCGCGAGGCGTTCCAGAACGCCCGGCCGTGCCTGCTCGAGCCCATCCACGAACTGGAGATCCGGGTGCCGGAGGAATTCGTCGGCCGGGTGGTCGGCGACCTGTCCAGCCGGCGCGGCAAGATCCAGGGCATGGACGTCAACGGCCGCCTGCAGGTCATCAAGGCCCTCGTGCCCGCCGCCCAGCTGTATCACTACGGCACGGCGTTGCGCTCGCTGACCGGCGGCCGCGGCATGCACAGCGAGAAATTCAGCCACTATGAGGAACTCGGCCTCGAACTGGAAAAGAAGCTGGTGGCCGAATACCAGGCCGCCCGCGCCGCTGGCACCGCCGGGCACAATCATACTCATTGACGGTGGGGGCAGGGCGAATCCTCCGGATGTGCCGCGGCCTCTCGGCCGGCTCGGCGCCTTGAGCTTGTCGAAACGGCTCGTCGAGCACGACTCGCCCTACCGGGGGATTGCCGCACTCGTCTCTTGCCTTGCCGCAAGGCTGGCACGATAAACGCTTCCTCTTTCACTGATGCCTGTGCCCGCCCCACGACCGCTCCTGCCCTCGGGCCTGAAGCTGCTCAATTGGTTCCTCGCCGGCTGGACCACGCTGGTCTTCATCTTCCTCTACGTGCCGATCGCGGTGTTGATCGTGTATTCGTTCAACTCGTCGCGGCTCAACATCGTCTGGGAGGAGTTCACCCTCACCTGGTATGGCAAGCTCCTGGAAAACAAGCCGCTGATCCTTGCGGCGAAGAACAGCCTGGTCATCGCCGGCGCCAGCACCGTCCTCTCGGTCATCCTCGGCACGGTCGGGGCCTGGCTGCTGCACCGCTACCGTTTCCGGATGGCGCGGGGCATCCAGACCCTCGTGGCCATCCCGATGGTGATGCCGGAGATCCTGATGGGCATCAGCCTGCTGATCCTTTTCGCCACCGCGGGCATGCGGCTGGGCTTCACCACGGTGATCATCGGCCACGTGACCTTCTGTTTCCCCTTCGTGCTCGTGGCCGTGCAGGCCCGCCTGCAGGGGCTCGATCCCGCGCTGGAGGAGGCGGCGCTCGACCTCGGGGCGACCCCGCTCAAGGCCTTCTGGTTCGTCATCGTGCCCTCCCTGCGTCCGGCCATCATCGCCGGCGCGCTCATGGCCTTTACGCTCTCGATGGACGAGCTGATCGTGACCTTCTTCATCCGCAGCGCCGCCTCCGTGACGCTGCCCATCCAGGTCTACGGCCTCGCCCGCGTCGGCCTGAACCCCATGCTCAACGCGCTCTCGGCCATCTTCCTTCTTGCGACCGTGGCGTTTGTCCTTTTTTCCGCCTATCTGAAAAAGCTGAGCCCCCGCTGATTTTTCCACCACCCATGAAAGCCATCAAAACCCTGATCCTCACGCTGGTCGCGTCCTTCGCCGCGACCGCCCTGCATGCCGCCGGTGAACTCAACCTCTTTGGCTGGTCCGAATACGTCCCGCAGGATGTGCTCGAGGGCTTCACCAAGGAGACCGGCATCAAGGTCAACTTCGAGACTTATGCCTCCAACGAGGAGCTGCTCTCCAAGCTCGTGGCCGGCGGCGGCAACTACGACCTCATCCAGCCCTCGGAATACGCCGCCGAGCTCATGATCCGCCGCAAGATGCTGGCACCGCTCGACAAGGCGAAACTCCCGAACCTGAAAAACCTCGACCCCGAACTCAAGGGCCAGGTCCACGATCCCGAGGATAATTTCACCGTGCCCTACATGAGCGGCACCGTTGGCATCGTTGTGAACACCGAGGTTGTGAAGACCCCCATCAAGGGCTACAAGGATGTCTTCCAGGCGAAGTTCAAGGACCGCCTCGTCGTCCTCAACGACAACCGCGAGCTCGTCACGTGGGCCCTTTACAGCCTCGGCCTGCCGATCAACGAGATCAACCCCGCCGCCCTGGCCAAGGCGCGTCCCGTCGTCGCCGAGTGGGTCAAGCTCGTGAAGGTCTTCGATTCCGACAGCCCGAAGACCGCGCTGCTCAACGGCGACGTCGACCTCGGCATCGTCTGGAGCGGCGAGGCCGCCATCCTCTGGAACGAGAACAAGAAGTTCCAGTATGTGCTGCCGGCCGAGGGCGCGCACCGCTTCATCGACATCCTCGCCATCCCGGCGAATGCGCCGCACAAGGCCGAGGCCCACGCCTTCATCAACTACATCCTCCGGCCCGAGGTCTCCAAGATCGTCTCCGAGAACTTCCCCTACACGAATCCCAACCTCGGGGCCCGCCAGCTTCTCACGGCCGAGCAGCTCGCCAATCCCGCCAGCTATCCGCCGGCCGGCGCCAAGCTCCAGACGTTCCGTGACATCGGCAAGGCCGCTGCGGACATCGACAAGCTCGTCACGGACCTGAAGAGCGCGCAGTGAGGATTCCCAACACACCCCGGCGCTTCGCGCCACCCCTCTTCATAGAGCGGACTTTGAACAGCGCGGTTTTGGGTCTCCTCTATGAAGAGGGGTGCCCGGCAGGGCGGGGTGTGTAGTTTTTCCATGTCCGCCGTCCCCGCCGCTACCGAACTCGCCCCGACCGACAGCCGCCGGCCGGGCTGGCGGGCGTGGGCTCTCCTCGCCCCCATGGTCCTGTGGCTGCTCGCGTTCGTGGTCGTCCCGACCGCCATCCTCTTGGTCTACAGCTTCTGCGAACGCGACGAGGTCGGCGGCGTGATCTTCACCTTCACCTGGGAGAACTACCACCGCGTCTTTGATCCGGTTTACCTGCGCATCTTCGTCCGCTCGGTCTACTACGCGGGCCTGACCACCGTCATCTGCGTGGTGCTGGGCTACCCGGTCGCCTACTACATCGCCCGCGCCTCGGTGGAGCGCCGCAACCAGCTGCTGCTGCTCGTCATGGTGCCGTTCTGGACGAGTTTCCTCATCCGCACCTACGCGTGGATCACGATCCTCAAGCAGGACGGCCTGCTCAACGGCCTGCTGCTGTCGATGAACTTCATCACCGAGCCGCTCGGCCTGCTTTACACGCCGACCGCCGTCGTCATCGGCCTCGTCTACGCCTACCTGCCGTTCATGATCCTGCCGATCTACGGCAGCGCGGAAAAACTCGACAACTCCCTCATCGAGGCCGCCCACGATCTCGGCGCCGGGCCCGTGCGGGCGTTCTCGTCCGTGATCGTGCCGTTGACCATGCCGGGCATCGCCGCCGGGACGCTGCTGGTGTTCGTGCCGGCCATCGGCATGTTCGCCATCACCGACCTGATGGGCGGCGCCAAGGTGCCGATGATCGGCAACGTCATCCAGAACCAGTTCCTCCAGGCGCGCGACTGGCCGTTCGGCGCGGCGCTCGGGGTCATCTTCATGCTCATGTTCGCCCTCACCTACGTCATCCTGCAGAGCCGCGGTGCGCGGCACGCTACATGAGCACCACTCCGCTCGCCATGATCGAGATCCGCGCTGTCACGAAGCGCTTCGGCCGCTTTGCGGCGGTGGATCGCGTCAGTCTCACCGTGCGCGCGGGTGAGTTCATCACGCTGCTCGGGCCGTCCGGCTGCGGGAAGACCACGCTCCTGCGGCTGCTCGCGGGTTTTGAAACGCCGGATGAGGGCCAGATCCTGCTCGACGGCATGGAGGTCTCCCACCTGCCGCCCTACCGGCGCAACGTGAACCAGGTCTTCCAGAGCTACGCCCTCTTTCCGCACCTGACCGTGCGGGAGAACGTCGGCTTCGGCCTGCGCATGAAGAACGTGCCTGCCGCCGACGCCGGGCCGCGCATCCGCGACGCGCTGGCCATGGTCTCGCTCGACGAAATGGCCGACCGTTTCCCGCACCAGCTCTCCGGCGGCCAGCGGCAGCGCGTGGCGCTGGCGCGTGCCATCGTCTGCCGGCCGAAGGTGCTGCTGCTTGACGAGCCGCTCTCGGCCCTCGACGCCAAGCTGCGCCACACGATGCAGCTCGAGTTGAAGCATCTGCATAAAAAACTCGGCCTCACGTTCGTGTTCGTCACCCACGACCAGGAGGAGGCGCTCACGATGTCCGACCGCATCGCCGTCATCAACCGCGGCCAGATCGAGCAGCTCGGCGACGCCAGCGAGATCTACCACAAGCCCCGCACGGCGTTTGCCGCCGACTTCATCGGCCAGGCCAACCTGCTCAATGTCACTGTGACCGGCCGCAACGGCACCACGGCACGGGTCCGGCTCGACAACGGCCTGGAGCTGACGGTCGCCGCGGCGGGGCTGCCCGCGACCGCGAAATCCGCGCTCGTTTCCATCCGGCCGGAGAAGATCTGCATCTCGAAGCAGCGGATGGATTCGGAGAACGTCTTTGCCGCGCACATCGAGGAGGAGATCTTCCGGGGTGCGACGGACCAGCTCCGGCTGGTCACGGAGCAGGGCACGAAGCTCAACGCCCTTGTCGCCAACGAGAGCGCCATGCAGGAGGCCTTTCACGAGGGCGACCGCGTCTGGTGCGGCCTGCACCTCGACGACGTCGTGATCGTGCAGACGGATTGAGGTGCTGAGCAGGGGCTGAAGGCGGTTTCGCCCCATGACCGTGATCAGCCAATAATATCGCTATGCGTGCCCAGCCGCCGAAGTATCACAAGGTTGCCCTTGATCTCATAGAGCAGCAGCAGATCGGACTGCACATGACAATCGGGGTCTACACCAAAGTTTGGGGACCGAGGCATGTTTAGGTTGATGGTTATGGGT